>JABIRL010000239.1 GCA_018667855.1 Rhodospirillaceae bacterium | reverse complement strand
GAAGACTGGAGCAGACCTGGCGTGATACCGATTTCGCGGCGGACCGCGAACAGCTGCTGGCAAGCCTGAAAAATACCTTGATTTGAGCGACCCGGCGGAAGAGTTTAAGGGGAGCCGAGCAGGTTATTGAAAGGGTGAACGGTGAGTAGGTTTATTCTTATTCCGCTTTTCATAATGTCGGCATTGCTCGGTGATATAGCTCAAGCGGAACCGCTCGACATGCCCGGCCCGGCCCGGCAGGACTCTCTGTGGTCCACCATTGGTGCCAGCGAGATCGTGCTCGCTGCGGCCGCCGCCGCAGGGGTCGGGGCCCTAGCGGTTCCGGCCGCGAGCAACATCCTTCTCACGGTTTCCGGCACCCTGATCGCAATCGAGATCAGCATCCTGCTCGTGGAGGCGGGCGCCGTCTTCGGCGTGATCTATTTTTGGCCCGAGGACGAAGTGGAACGGCCTCAAATCAAGATTTGGCCGATAGCGTATATGTAGTTAATCAAATTTTGGTCGGAGTGAGAGGATTCGAACCTCCGACCCCCGCCTCCCGAAGACGGTGCTCTACCAGGCTGAGCTACACTCCGATCATCTGAGCCTGGCTCCTGGAGTGCCAGACCGCGTGCTTATAGCGCCCATAAGGGGCGCGGGCAAGCTTCGCTTACTGAGCTTTCGGCTTGCCCCTCAATAGACCCGTTCGATGCAGAAATCGACCACGTCCGTGAGGGCCCGTTTGGCTTCCCCATCAGGGAAGGTGCCCAGGCCGTCGCGGGCCATGGCGCCGTAGTGGCGGGCCCGTTCGATTGAATCCTGCAAGGCATCGTGGCGCTGCAGAATTTCCATGGCCTTGTTCAGGTCATCGTCACCCTGCTCGCCGTCTGCAATGCAGCGGCGCCAGAAGTTCCGTTCGTCATCATCGCCGCGGCGATAGGCCAGCAGAACCGGCAGGGTCACCTTGCATTCGCGGAAATCGTCACCCACGGTCTTGCCCAGGGTCGCCTGGTGCTCGGAATAATCCAGGGTATCGTCGACCAGTTGAAAGGCGATGCCGAGATTGCGGCCAAAACTTTCCAGGGCGTCTTCCTCGACGCTGCCCCGGCTGGCTATGACGGCGCCGATACGGCAGGCGGCGGCAAACAAGGCAGCGGTCTTGGCGGAGACCACTTCGAGGTATTTTTCCTCCGGTAACTCCACATTGTTAAGGGTTTCCAGCTGCATGACCTCGCCCTCGGCGATCACGGCGGAGGCGTTGGCCAGGACGCGCAAGACTTCCAGGCTGCCATCGGCCACCATGATCTGGAAGGCGCGGGAAAACAGAAAATCACCGACCAGGACGCTGGGTTGGTTGCCCCACAGCACATTGGCCGTGGCGTCACCCCGGCGCATATCACTCTCGTCGACCACATCGTCATGCAACAGGGATGCGGTATGAATGAACTCAACCGCCGCCGCCAGGCCGATCTGACGCTCGCCCAGATAGCCGCACAAACGAGTGCAGGCCAGGGTCAGCAAGGGCCGCAGCCGTTTGCCGCCCGAGGCGATGATGTGCCCGGCCAGCTGCGGGATCAATGGCGCCCGGCTTTCCATTCGATCCAGAATGGTATGGTTGACCTTGTTCAGGTCATCGCCGACCAATTGCATCAAGGGCTCCAGGGATGCCCGTCTGGGCGCTGCCCCTTCTAACTGTATGATGTCCGCCACCGATGTTCCTCTGGTTCCTCGCGACACGTCGCCGCCAGCCCTATAGACTGCATTCGGAGGTCGGAATGCAAGAGCGCATTGGGGAAGTGGTCGCATGATCGAGCTGTTGCGCAGCAACGATATGGTGATGCTGTCCTGGGTGGAGGCGCTTTTGCGTGACGCGGGCATCGAAAGCGTGCTTCTGGATCAGCATATTTCCGTCTTGGAAGGTTCCATCGGCGCCTTCAATCGGCGCCTGATGATCCTGGACGAAGACGAGACCGAGGCCCGCGCCCTGCTGGCGGATGCCGGAATATAACCATGGAACTAACACAAGACGGCCTTATGGACCGGCGCATTCTGCTGCAGCAGCCGCGACAGGGTTATCGGGCCGGCTCGGATGCCATTCTGTTGGCGGCGGCGGTCGCGGCCCGGCCCGGACAGGTGGTGCTGGATGCGGGCGCCGGGGTTGGGGCGGTTGGGCTATGTCTGGCGGCCCGCTGCGGGGAGGTTTTGGTTCGCGGCCTGGAAATTCAGGCTGATCTGGTGGCGGTGGCGCAGGACAATATTCGCGAGAACGAACTTGGTAACCGGGTAAGTGTGGTGGCCGGAGATATCGCCCGCCCGCCGCAGGAAATCGGCCAAACGGTTTTCGATCACACGGTCTGCAACCCGCCGTTCTACGCGCTCGGCCGTGCCTCGTCCTCGCCCGATAGGGGCAAGGCCATGGCCCATGGCGAGGGCGAGACATCGTTGGAGGAATGGTTGGCATTTTGCCTCCGCCGCACCATTCCCGGCGGCACGGTAAGCGTTATCCACCGCGCTGATCGCCTTGACGCTATTCTGTCGGGTCTGGGCCGGGGGGGCGGCGACATGTTGGTGTTTCCCCTGTGGCCAAAGCCGGGCCGGGCCGCGAAGCGCGTCATCGTACAGGTCAAGGTGGGGGGCAAGGGGCCAACGGTGTTGCACCCCGGCCTGTGCCTGCATCATGAAGACGGCAGCGACACGGAACAAGCCCGCGCCGTGCTGCGTCACGGTGCGGCCCTGGCGCTATCTAACCCACCGTGATGATGGGATCGCCGGCGCTGCAAACGCCGATGACGGCGGCGGCATCGAAGCCCCGGGCTTGGAACAGGGCAAGGATTTCGTCCGCACCGCCGGGATCGCTCGCCACCAGCAGGGGCCCGGCGGTTTGCGGGTCGTACAGCATATTGTCTTGCCAATCCGGCAGACCGTCCGGTAGGGCGACGCCGGCGGCGAAGGCAAAACGGTTGCGGCCCGTGGCACCGGTGTTGACGCCGGATTGCGCCAACTCGCGACCCGCGGTCAACATCGGGATGGCGTCCAGGTTCAGTTGTGCGGCGACGCCGGAGCCTTGGCAAACCTCGCTCAAATGGCCCAGCAGACCGAACCCGGTGACATCGGTCATGGCGTGAATATCGTCCCGTTCGGCCAGTTCCATGCCGATGTCATTCAAACGTGTGGTGGCGGCCAGCATTTCGGCATAACCGGCCGACGACAGGGTGCCGGCCTTCATGGCGGACGACATGAACCCGGTGCCTAATCCTTTGGCTAGGATCAATGTATCGCCCGGCCGGGCGCCCACATTACGCTTGATCTTGTCGATATCCACCAGGCCGATGACGGCCAGGCCGTAGATCGGCTCCAGCGTATCGATGGAATGGCCGCCGGCGACGGGTACGCCCGCTTCCTTGCAGACCGTGGCGCCCCCCGCCAAAACCTGTTGGATGGTATCGGTGGAAACCCTGTCGATGGGCATGCCGCAAATGGCCAGGGCCAGTACCGGGCGCCCACCCACGGCGTAGACATCCGACAGGGCGTTGGTGGCGGCGATGCGGCCGTAGTCGAACGGATCGTCGACCACGGGCATGAAGAAATCCGTCGTCGCCACCAGCGCCCGATTTTCATCGATGCGATAGATGGCGGCGTCATCGCCGGTGTCATTGCCGACCAAAAGATCGGCGTTGTGATCAGGTTTCGGTAATGTGGCAAGCAGCTCCCGCAGCACGGCGGGTGCGATCTTGCACCCTCAACCGCCGCCGTGGGCCAGGGCGGTCAGCCGCATGGGCTCACTCCCCTGTTGTTCCTTGCTCATCGCTACCTCGTTTTTTGTGAACTCATGCGTTGACGTCGATCACCGTACGGCCGCGCACCTGGCCTTTCAGAATATCAGCGGTGACGGCAGGAACGTCTGCCATGCCCTTTACCTGTGTCATGGCGTCCAATTTGTCCAGGGGCAGGTCCTTGGCCAGGCGGGCCCAGGCCTGAGCCCGGCGTTCGGCCGGGCAAAAGACACTGTCGATGCCCCAGATGCGCACACCGCGCAGAATGAACGGTAATACCGTGCCCGGCAGATCCGGTCCGGCGGCCAGGCCGCAGACCGCCACCGTACCCAAGGATTTCGTGGCGGCCAGGACGTTGACCAGGATTTGGCTGCCCACGGTATCGATGCCGCCCGCCCAGGTCTCCCGCCCCAGGGGCCGGCCCGGCTCGCTCAGTTCGGACCGCGGCACGATGGAGGAGGCGCCCAGGCCTTTCAGATAATCATGCTCGCTCTCCCGCCCAGTGGAGGCGGCGACGGAATAGCCCAGGCTAGCCAGCAGCGCGACGGCGACCGAGCCGACGCCACCCGCAGCGCCGGTCACGATGACATCGCCATCGCCGGGTTTCACGCTGGCATCTTCCAGGGCCAGGACGCTCATCATGGCGGTGAAGCCGGCGGTACCGATGGCCATGGTCTGTTGCAGGCTCAAGCCTTCGGGTTTTTTCACCAACCAGTCGGCCTTGGCCCGGGCCCGCTGCGATAAGCCGCCCGAGACAGCTTCGCCCACACCCCAGCCGGTCAGAACCACTTCATCGCCGACGCTGAATTTGCCGGAGTCCGAGGCTTCCACGATGCCGGCATAATCGATGCCCGGCGCCATGGGCAGGGACCGCATGATCTTGTTGATATTGCCCTGAACGGCCATGCCGTCCTTGTAGTTGATGGTGGAATATTTGACGCCGACGGTCACTTCATCCGCCGGCAGATCGCCATCCGCGACCTCGCTCAATTCAACTTTTGCCTTGCCGTCAACATCACTGGCCCACCAAGCCTTGAACGTGCCGCTCATAACTGCTTCCCATCAATATACATGTCAAATCTCTAGCCGGATCATAGCGCCTGAATTCAAGCCGGCAAGCATTCGCCAAACTGCATTGGCCGGCCGATGGCGCGGCTGGCCAATTCGCCGTCGCGCATGACGATCTGGCCGCGGATAATCGTGGCCATGGGCCAGCCCGTAACCTCCCGGTCATGGAACGGTGTCCAGCCCGAACGGTTGGCCATGTCCTGATCCGATATGCGCCGGCGGGCAGCCAGATCAACCAGGGTGAAATCACCGTCATTGCCCACGGCGATGCGGCCCTTGCCGGCGATACCGAACAGCCGGGCCGGGCCGGCGCAGAGCAGATCCATCAGACGCAGCAGGCTCAGACGATTACTGGCAACATGATCCAGCATGATCGGCAGCAGGGTCTGCACCCCCGGCATTCCGGAGGGGGAGGCGGGATACGTCTCGGCCTTTTCCGCCAACGTATGGGGTGCGTGATCCGAACCAATCACATCCACCACGCCCTGGTCCAGGCCCCACCACAGGCCTTGCCGGTGGCTTTCATCGCGGATCGGCGGGTTCATCTGCGCCCGGGTGCCCAATTCGGCGTAACATTCGGGCGCCGCCAGGGTCAGATGCTGGGGCGTCGCCTCGACCGAGGCGATATCCTTGTTCTGGGCCAGGAATCGCATCTCGTCCGCCGTGGTGATGTGCAGTACATGCACCCGGGCGCCGGTTTCACGGGCAATGGCGAGCAGCCGTTTGGTGGCCCGCAGGGCGGTTTCCGGGTCGCGCCAAAGGGGATGGGCGGCAGGATCGGCCGCGGCCTCCGCCAGATGCTGGCGTTCCTTCAGGCGGGGTTCGTCTTCCGCATGCACGGCGCAACGCCGCCTGATGGTGCCCAGGATGCGGCGCAGGGTCGGGTCATCTTCGGTCAGCAGATTTCCGGTGGACGAGCCCATGAAGATTTTCACGCCGCAGCAGCCGGGCAGGCGTTCCAGTTCCGCCAATTGTTCGGCGTTTTCGCCCGTGCCGCCCATGTAGAAGGCGTGCTCACACCACATGCGGTCCTTGGCCCGGGCCAGCTTGTCGGCCAGGGCTTCCGGATTGGTGGTCAGGGGCGCCGTATTGGGCATTTCGAAAACGGCGGTGACGCCGCCCAGCACGGCGCCGCGGGAGCCGGCCTCCAAATCTTCCTTATGCTCATTGCCCGGTTCGCGGAAATGCACCTGGGTGTCGATCACGCCGGGCAGGACATGCAGTCCCGTGGCATCGACGGTCTCATCCGCGGATGCCGTGGTCAGATCGCCAATGGCCACGGTCCGTCCGTCACGAACCCCGATATCACCCAAGTCAATGCCGTTGTGGGTGACCAGAGTGCCGCCACGCAGCAACAGATCAAAAGTTTCGGCCATGGTAATCTCCCCAAAATATCTCTTATGCGGCGGTGGCCAGGGTCTCGAAGACATCGCCCTGGGGTTCGGCATGCAGAATATGCCGACGGTGCCACAGGGCATAGAATAGCAGGGTCCAGGCGGCAAAGCCTTGTCGTTTGCCGCCGTTTTGATAAAGCGCCGCCACCCGATCGGGCCGTGCGATGGCTTCGATCCCCGGTTGCGCCGCCACCAAAGGCCCCAATTCGGCGCCACGGCCCCTAATCCATTCCGCTACCGGCACTGTAAAACCTTGTTTCTTGGCAAAGGGTTTGGCCACGGGATTGGCATTGGCCAGCCAGCGGCGCAACAGATATTTGCCCCTGCCGTCTCGCAATTTCAGATCATCGGGCAGGCGAAAGGCGAAATCTGCCACCTTCGGATCCAGAAACGGCGTCCGCCCCTCTACGCCATGGGCCATCAGGCAACGATCCAGCTTGATCAGCAGGTCGTTGGGCAGCCAGGCGGCGCAATCGATGGCCTGGGCCAACTGCAATCGGGTAAGGTCGGCGGCGCCAAGGGTGCTTTCGGCGGCGCGAATACCGTCCCGCCAGGTGTCCGGGGCCTGACGCAGCACGCCCAGGCGGTCAAAGCGCCCGGTACGGCGCATGGTGCGCGGTCCACCCACCCACCAGGAACGCTGGGCATCGCGGTAGCGGCCATAACCGGCGAACAATTCATCACCGCCTTCGCCCGACAACACCACCTTCAGCCCGGCTGCCTTGGCGCTGGCCGCCAGTTTGTATGTGGGCAGGACCGCATAGTCCGCCGCCGGATCATCCAAATGGGCGGCGACCGTTGGCAGCAAGTCCCAGAAATCGCCTTCGGCAAAATTGATTTCATGATGCTCCGCACCCAAATGCCGGGCGACGGCCCGCGCTTGGTCCCGCTCGTCATGGGCCTTGGTACCGGAAAAGCCGGCGGTAAAAGCGCGCACGGGCCGATCGTTCAAACGGGCCATCAATGTCAGCAAGGCGGTGGAGTCGATGCCACCCGAAAGGAACATACCGTAAGGCACATCGGCGCGTTGATGCACGTCCACGCTATCCAGCAAGACCTGTTCCAGTTCCGCCAATGCCGCCGTTTCATCCGATGCACGGGGCGGCGAAAGGGGCAGGGCGGTTCGCCGCCGGCGGTCGACGATACGGCCCTGGGCGATGACCAGGGTCTCGCCCGGCAGCACCCGATGGATACCATTGTAGATGCTGCCCCGGCCCGTGGTGAACTGCATTTGCAGCACTTCGTTCATGGGCCGGTCATCCAGTCTGCTGCGCAGTAAACCGGCATCGATCAGCGCCGAAGGCTCGGACGCGAAGGCAAATCCAAATTCGCCTTCGACATAGTAGATCGGCTTGATGCCGAAAGGATCGCGGGCCAGCAACAATTGCCCTTCGCCCGGATCATAGATGGCGATGGCGTACATGCCGCGCAATTGATCGGCGAAATCAATGCCGTCGCGACGGTAGAGATGCAATGCCGGCTCGCAGTCCGAAAAGGTCTGCCACTGTATCTCGGGCATGTTCTGGCGTAATTCCAGGTAATTATAGATCTCGGCATTGGCGATCAGGGCAATGCCGTCGGGGCTGATAATCGGCTGATCGCCGGTTTGCAGGTCAATAATGGCCAGACGGTTATGCACCAGGCCAAGGCCTTCGCCGGTGTATTGCCCGGAGCCATCGGGTCCCCGATGACGCAGGGCGGCCTGCATGGCCTCCAACACCGCCGTCTCGGGGGCGCTGCCGTCCGTGGTCATAATGCCGGCAATGCCGCACATCAGCCGATCACCGCATCAAAAAAGTCCAAGTACCGCCGCACAACCACCGCCTCGCTGTAGCTCGCACTATAATTATCATACCCGGCCCGGACCAGGTTCCGGGCGGTATCGGGATCGGAAAGAATTCTGTTGATGGCGGCGGCCATGGCATCCACATCTTCCATGGGCACGAGCAATCCATTTTCGCCGTCGCGGATCAACTCCACGGGACCTTGGGCAGCGGCGGCCACGATGGGTCTTTGTCGGGCCCAGGCTTCCAATACCACGTTGCCCAGGGGCTCGATCCGGGACGGGCACACCACCAGATCCGCGGCCTCATACAGCGCCGCCGGATTTTCCTGCCAGCCTAGAAACCGGATGCGCGGCGCCACACCGCAATGTACCGCCAGTTTTCGCAACTCGGCTTCCTGAGGCCCGACGCCCGCCAACCATAAATAAACATCCGGCAGGCGGCGCAGGGCCTGGATCAGGATATCGAAGGCCTTGTTCTTGTGCAGCCGTCCCAAGGCCAGAATAACCGCGCTGTCCTGCGGCGTGGACAGGGTCAACCGGGGCATGGGTTCGGCTGCTTCGGTAGAGACGAAATTGGGCAGATAATGGGCGCGATCCTCCGGCCAGCCCTGTTCGCCCAGATAACGGACGATACCAGCGGTGTTGCCGATCAAATGATCGCAATTGCGATAATATTTCAGGTTGTAATAACCGCCCAAGCGGCCGCAATGGATGAAGCGTCCTTTCGGGTCGGGGCAGAAACCGGCGGCCCGGTTCATCCAACTCAAGACGATATCGGGTTTGAAGCGGGCGATCTCCCGCCGCAGGCCAAGGCGGGTGGTAATATCCAACTTACCGCCAAAGGCCATGGACTGGGCCGCGACGCCGCCGTCCGCCAATAGCTTTTCGCGCCCGGCGTCGTGGCGCAGGACGACGCGCTGGTCCAATCCAGCCCTGTGCAGGGCCAATACCAGGCGGGTGAAATAAGCTTCCGCCCCGCCATGTTGCGCCCCCGCCATGCACTGCATCACACGCATTGTTCGTTCATTCTCCGTTCGGCTCCAGCCGGGCCTTCAGGTGCGAGAGGATCGGGTACAGCCCGGCCATCAACGCAATCAGAAATCCATATGCCCCTTCGCGGTAGCCCTTGCGGGAGAGATAGCATTTGCCGAAACGAGAGAACATGCGGCGGATGTTTCCGCCCAATCCACCTATATCACCACCCGCGCGCAGGTCCGCCGCCCGGGCCGTTGTGTAACGGTCCAGGCGCTGCAACATATCGGAGATATTCTTGTCAACATTATGGCGGATCGGCGTTTTTAGCCAACGGCGGGGGCCGGTCAGGCTCAGTGACGGATGGATGCGCTGCTCGCCCCAGCGTTTCGCTCCCTTGGCCGACAAACGCGGGGCGGCAGAAACACCCCACGATCCGCCCCAGCCGTAACGCACCAGTCGGGTGCCGATGTAATTGTCGAACGGCAGCAGAAAATAGCCGTCGGCCGGTTGTTCCGCCAGGCCTTCGATCGCGATCGTGATCTCCTGGCCCAAGGCCTCATTGGCCCGCTCGTCGGCATCAACCTCAAGGATCCAGTTACCCCGGCAGGCATCCAGCCCGGTGTTGCGGCGATGTCCCTCGATCTCCCAGGCGCCTTCAACCAGGCGGGCGTTGCATTTTTCGGCAATAGCCTTGCTGCCATCGGTGCATTTATCCAACACCACGACCAGTTCGTCGGCGAAACCAAGGGCTTCCAGACAGTCGGCCAGTTGGCCCTCTTCATTATGGACGACCACCAATACTGAGAGGACAATATTCGTCATCCCGTCGCCCGCCCAACCCGGGTCAGTAAGTCCCGTGCCGCCGCTTCCGCCTTTTCAACCGGCAATGTGATCATCCAGCTATCCTGTTTGCGATAATCGTATGCCGGATCATTGCGAATGTCGTCAAAGCTGCGATCAGTGCGCACGGCGGCGGCCATTTCGCCCCAGGGGCTGTACAATTCCTCCCGGCTGGGTCCGAACAGCCCCAGGGTGGGAATAGGTGCGGCGGCGGCCATGTGCATCAGACCCGAATCATTGCCCACGAACAGATCGCAGCGGCGCAGACAGGCCAGTACCACCGGCAGCTCAATCCGGCCGATCAAATCGATCACCTGTTCGGACGGCAAATCATCCAGCAGGGGTTGCGCCGCCGATCGCTCATTGGCGGCGCCAAAGACGGCAACCCGCGCGTTTGGCAGCGGACCGTCGGATGCGGTCAAACGCCGCGCCAGCGCCGCGAATCGTTCGATGGGCCACTGCTTGCCGCCCCAATTGGCGGTGGGGCCCAGGGCCAGGACGGGAACACCATTGGGCAGATGCTCCAGCGCCGCCATTTCATGTTCCGGGCGCAGCCACAGTTCCGGGCTGGGTGGTTCGGACAGCGCCAACGTTTCCGCCACATGACGGACCCGATGCAACCGGTCTCCCTTGGCCCGTAACACCCGGCGTTCCTTGGCAAAAAGCAGCCAAGCCAGCAGCGAGGCCCGCAGATCCACGACCAGATCCCAATGCTGCCCCACCGTTCGCAGCCACAGCCGCCGCCAATGCCCGGCCATGGGCGCCTTGTCCATGGCCACGACCTCTTCCACATTCGGGGCCAGGGCCAGCAACGGCAGAGCCACGGGGCCACAGGCAAGAGTTATGCGGGCATCGGGGTGCCGGCGCACCAAATGGGCCAACAGTCCCGTTGAAAGCACGGCATCGCCAAGGCGGTTATGCGAGATGAACAGGATCTTCATCGCCGTTCCGGCGGGTTCCTTCAAGGTGGCGGCTTAGGAGAATAGGCCGATGGTCGGGAAGCGGTCCCTGCCCCTTGCCAAGGGCCGCACCCGGGTGCATGTATAACCAGTGGGGAGCAGGTGATGGAAGCGAATTATTGTTTATTGCCGGGCCGTGATGTGCTGCGGCTGTCAGGCGCCGATGTTCGGACCTTTTTGCAGGCCCTGGTCACCCGGGACCTTGACCATTTGTCGCCGAAGAACGCGGTATACGGCGCTTTGTTGACGCCTCAGGGTAAATATCTGTTCGATTTCTTTATTGCCCAGCAAGATGACGATCTGCTGTTGGATGTTGAAGCTGCGCGCCGGGATGAGTTGGTGAAGCGGCTGAATATGTATCGTCTGCGCGCCGATGTGACGATTGAGCGGGCTGATAACTGGCAGGTTCATGCGGTTTTCGACGGTGACATCGGTCTGGAACAAGCGGTTGGCGCCGCACGGGCGTTCGGCGACGGTGTTGCCTTTGTGGACCCGCGACTGGCGGCCGCGGGGGCACGGATCATGGCCCCTGCCGGTCAGGCGGATGAAATACTGGGCGCAACGGGTTTGATCGCGGGAGAGGCCGCGGATTACGACTATGTCCGCCTTAACCTGGCTCTGCCCGACAGCGGCCGGGATCTGGTGGTGGACAAATCCCTGATGCTGGAGAGCAATCTGGACGCCTTGCACGGGGTTGATTTCGACAAGGGCTGTTTTGTTGGCCAAGAGCTGACCGCCCGCACTAAATACCGCGCCCTGGTTCGCAAACGCCTGTTGCCGGTGACCATAGACGGCCCGGTTCCGGTGCCCAATGCGCCTCTGATGGCCGGAGACAAGGAAATCGCCTCCATGCGGTCCGGCCAGGGCGATCGTGGTCTGGCCCTGGTGCGCCTGGACCGTCTGGCGGAAGCCGGCGGCCTTGGCCTGAGTTTGACCGCCGATGGCACGACCGTCACACCGGCCATGCCCGATTGGGCGGAGTTCCCCCTGCAGGAGAGCGAATAAGTGACCATCCGCCATGCTGACGGCCTGATCCGCTGCGCCTGGTGCGGCGATAGCGATCCGGTCTATATCGCCTATCATGACGAGGAATGGGGCGTGCCCGAATGGGATGATCAGGCGCTGTTCGAAAAACTGATACTGGATGGCTTTCAGGCCGGTTTGTCCTGGATCACCATTTTGCGCAAGCGGGATAATTTTCGCGCCGCCTTTGACGGCTTCGATCCAGCCGTCATCGCCACATACGATGACGCCAAGGTCGAGGCGCTGATGGCCGATGCGGGCATCGTGCGCAACCGGGCCAAGATCATGGGCACCATAGCGGGCGCCAAGCTGTGGTTGGAAATCATGGGGGCGGGCAAGGGGGCCTTCGCCGATTATCTGTGGTCCTTCGTGGATGGCAAGCCCGTGGTGACCGCGGCGCACGGCATGGGGGAGCTGTTGACACAGGACGCCAGCAGCCAGGCCATGTCCAAGGATCTGAAGGCACGCGGCTTCAAATTCTGCGGCCCGACGATCTGTTATGCCTTCATGGAGGCAGTGGGCATGATCAACGACCATGTGGTCGACTGCCACCGTCACAGCCAGGTTTAGGACGACCGCGCCGATGCAGCCGCGCGTCACGGCCGAGTTATGGATCAAGGCCCATATCCGCAAATGCAATGCCCTGGCGATCCCTGCCATGGTGGTGCGCCGCGGTGACGAGGCGGCGGGCGCCCTGATCATCAAGGTCAATCATTTGGGTCCCGGTTGTCTGGTTCTGGCCCCGGCTAACAGCATGGACGGCGGGCGGCAATGGCGCCGGGCCACGGGCGATGATCTGGTGCCCGAGGCGGAGGCGGATGCCTATATCGAACGGCAATTGAACATGGATCCGGACATCTGGGTGCTGGAGATCGAGGACCGGGACGGCCGCCATCTGGTCGAAGACATCGTCGAATGACCGCACCCTGGCCCATCATCGATTGCCATCACCATTTCTGGCGCCTGGGAAAAGGCAACTACCCATGGCTGGAAGCCGCCGATCCGCAGCCCCACCGCTATGGCCCCGTGGCGCCCCTGCTGCGGGACTATCTGCCCGGCGACTATCGGCGGGACACAGCAGCATTCAAGATTGCGGGCAGCGTGCATATAGAGGCGGAATGGAACCCCGCCGATCCCCTGGCCGAGACCCGCTGGCTGCATGACCTGGCGGCGGCGGAGGGGCTGCCCAGCGCCGTCATCAGCCAGGCCTGGTTCGCCCGGGACGATATCGCCGATATTCTGGCCGGCCACGCCGCCTATCCCCTGGTGCGTGGTATCCGGCAAAAGCCCGCCGCCACTGCCAGCCCGGCGGAGGTGCGGCCCGGTCAGCCCGGCTCCATGTCCGATCCCGTCTGGCGGCGCGGCTATGCCCTATTGGCCAAGCACGGCCTGCATTACGAGCTGCAGACCCGCTATTGGCACTTGGGGGAAGCGGCCGATCTGGCCAGGGATTTTCCCGATATACCAATCGTTCTGAACCACGCCGGTGTGCCGGAGGACCGGAGCGATACAGGCCTGGCTGCCTGGCGGGCGGGGATGGAGGAAATTGCGGCTCAGCCAAATGTCAGTGTCAAGATTTCCGGCATCGGTGAGGCGGGGCATGCCTGGAGCGTCGAGCGCCAGCAAACCGTGGTGCGGGATGTCATCCGCATCTTCGGCGTGGGTCGTTGTATGTTCGCCTCGAACTTCCCCGTGGACGGCCTGGTCGGCGACTTCGCCACGATCTTCAACGGCTTCCTGGATATCACCAAGGACCTGCCAGACGATGACCGGCGAAAACTATTTCACGACAACGCCGTCAGGGCCTATCGCCTTTAACGCTCCACGTCGCGGATGTCGTTGTCCCGCCCTGTTGAACCATGTGTGACGCCGGATTTGCGCAGCATGGGGCTTTCGGGGTCACTGCCCCACATGTTCGGGCCCGAGGCCATGACGCCGCCGTCCACCACCATGTTCTGGCCGGTAACATATTCGGATTCGTCCGAGGCCAGATAGACCGCCATGTTGGCGATATCCTCGCCCGTGCCCAGGCGCGGCCAGGGGTTCTTGGCCTTGGCGAATGCCTCCATTTTTTCCCGTCGGCCGCCTTGAAACAGCGGCGTGTTGATGACGCCCGGCGCGATGGCGTTGACGCGAATGCGGTAATTGGCCAGCTCACCCGAAACGGCGCGGGTTAGGTTCACCACGGCGCCCTTGGCGGCGGAATAGGCGTGCGGCCCCGCCCCGCCGCCCAGCCCGGCGATGGAGGAGGTGGAAATGATGCTGCCCCCGTCGCCCTGATCCTGCATGACGCGGGCCGCGTGCTTGATGCCGAGGAAGACGCTACGGACCAGGACGTTGAAGGTGAAATCCCATTCCTCCACCCTGGTCTGGCTGATGGGCCCGATGGCGCCGCCAATACCGGCGTTGTTGAAGATGCAATCCAGGCGGCCGAAATCCGTGGTGGCGCGATTGACCAGCGCCTCGATATCCGCCTCCTCCGCCACATCCGTGACCATGAAGGCGGCGCGATCGGCGGCACCCTGTTTGGCGATCTCCGCCATGGTATCGGCGCCGGTTTCCCCGTTCATATCGCCGATCACTACCGAGGCGCCCTCCGCCAGGAAGCGGTAGACCGTGGCCTGTCCCATGCCGCTGGCCCCGCCCGTGATCACCGCGACCTTGCCGTCCAATCGTCCACTCATGGTGTTTCCCTTACTCAGATTTTCTGAATGACCCATCTCCGATCCGGCATTTCCACGACAATCGCGCGTGTCGGTGCCGCCGCTTATGGATCATTGATGTTTGGCGAATGCCTTTGAATTGGCCCCATGGGATCAGAAAGTGGGGTCTAAATCAACATGCGGCAATGGCGGGTTCCCGATCCGTACGTAAATTTAAATCCACACGCGACACGCCCCGCCTAAAGTTCGGGGAATTTCGGTGCCAGGTCTTCCCAATCCTTGGACAGATGGGCCTCCAGCATGGGCATCTCGACCTGTTTGTCGGCGGCCACGGTCTTGACGATTTCGAGATCCTTCAGCATGATTTTATAGCTGTCGGGCATGAAGTTCGCGGCGTGGGTCCAGTTTTGGGCGATGAAGCTGTCGGCGGTACCGCTTTTGATAATCTCCATCAATAGATCCATATCCATGCCATAGGCGCGGGCCAACCCGCGTGCCTCCTGAACCAGGGATCCGGTGGCAAACATGATGCTGTTATTGGCCAGCTTCGCCACCATCCCCATGCCAAGATCGCCGCAATGAAAGATTGTTCCCATGGTCTCCAGCGCCGCCCGGCAGCGTTCAACCGCGGCCTCGCCGCCACCGGCGATCAGTGCCAGGGTACCGTTTTCGGCGCCCATGACCGCGCCGCTGACCGGGCAATCGATGACGGATATGTCCCTGGCCGCCAGTTCCGCGCCCAGGGCCTGGCAGTAATCCGGGCTCAGGGTGCTCATGATGATGATCGTCGCGCCCGATTTCAGGCCGGCCAGGGCGCCGTTTTCGCCGCGCAGCACGTTATCGGTCTGGGCCTCGTCGATGACGATGGTCATCAGGATATCCACATCATCGGCCACCAGCCGGGGATTGTCTTTTTCGATCAAGCCTTGTTGTGCCAGTTCCTCGATCGCCTCCCGCCGCCGATGGGCGCAACTGACCACGCCAAACCCCTTGGCCAGCAAATTCGCCGCCATGGGCGCGCCCATATCACCCAGCCCGATAAAGCCGACTGTCTTTGATGTCATATTGTTTTCCTCCGATTGCTATTTCGGCAGCCCCAGCCGGTCCAGGGTCTCGATCCACGGGTCCAGGGCTGTCGGATCGCGCATGGGCATCCCGGTACGGAGCATGGACTGGCATAAGTCAGGCACCGCCGCCAGGGCCTCGGCGATATAGCGGCGGGCCGCGGTATCATTGCCCCGGTCGGCTTCGACAAGCGCTAGCTGTTGCAGTGCCCTGCCCTGCCAATGGGGGCTTGCATCCGTCGCCAGGATTTTCCGGTACAACGTCTCGGCCTCTCCCATATCGCCCAGCACTTGCAGGGCCATGGCCGTATATTGCATGACCCAATGCAAATAGCTGCGCGGCATCAGGCGCATGGCAATTCTGCCATGCTTGACCGCCGCCTCGTAGTCACCCGCATAGAAATAGGTCAAGGTACCCGTGCCAACAATGGGGGCATCGCTGGGCGCGAGTTCGACCGCGCGTTTGATGGCCGCGACGCCCTGGTCATAGTCGCCATCCATAACGTACAGATTGCATAGCGCTGTGTGGGGGCCTGGATGATCAGGGCCGAGTTCCCGCGCCTTCCGGGCCTCGCGCCAGGCCATTCGCATGGATTCCGCCGGATCCTCGCTGCTTCCCATTTGTACTTCAAGGCGATGAATGACTGAAAGCCAGACGCGGACGTCGACCAGATCAGGTTCCATCGACACGACCCGTTCCAATATCATGCGGGCACGGTGCAGGTTGTCGGGCGAGGGCTCGTTGGCAAATTCGGCGGCTTCCCGCATCAACAGCCACGATTCGAGGGAAATGTCCTGATTATCGGCAAGAATGGACGGGTCGCCCGAGCCGATTTGTAGGCCAATGGCGGCGACCACGCGGCGGGTGATATCGTCGCGGACGGCGAACAGATCCTCGATGGTGCGTTCGTAGCGTTGCGACCAGACGTGCTCGCCTTCCAGGGCATCGATCAACTGCACGGTGACCCGCAGACGGTCGCCGCCGCGCTCCAGCCCGCCCTTGACGATATATCGGACGCCCAGGTCCTCCGCCGCCTGGCGCACCGTTACCGCTTCATTGGCATAGGTTTCGCTGGACATCTGATCGATGACGAACAGCTCGGTCAATCGAGACAATGCGAAAATGATATCGCCACTCAGGCCCTTGATCAGGGTCGCTTGGCTTTCATCCTGGTTGATGTTGTCGAACGGCAGCACCGCGACCGAGGGCCGGGTCGGCAGGGGCTGCGCCATGCGTTCGGGCGCCGCACTTTCAACGTCCGTGGGCAGGGACTTGCCCTGTTTCCCGCCGCCTTCGAACAGGATGTTGAAGACCCGGACCGGGCGGGCGATGTTCTTGACCTCGACCTCACCCAAATCCTCGAAATCCAGCTCCAGGCGGTCCCGGATCTGATCCCGGGTGCTGCGGGATATGAAAATGCCGCCCGGTTCCGCCAGGCTTTCCAGGCGGGCGGCGACATTGACGCCATCGCCCAGCAAATCATCACCCTCGGCGATGACATCGCCCACATTGATACCCATGCGCATGGTTATGCGCCGATCTTCATCGACCTCCCCGTTGCGTTCGCGCAGGCCCGTCTGCACGGCAAGGGCGCAGCGGGTGGCCTCGACCGCGCTGGGGAATTCCAACAAGAAACTATCGCCGGCCGTATTGGCGATGCGGCCGCCATGGCGTTCCAGCATTGGCTGTATCAGTTCAGCCCGATGGGCGCGAAAGGCGGCCAGTGTGCCTTCCTCGTCCAAACCGACCAAACGGCTGAATCCTGCGACATCGGCGACCACGATCGCGGCCAGCCTGCGGTTCTCACGTTGCAATGAACGACCTCCCAATGGCGGCATTGTAAATCAACCATATGAGAATGTCAGATAGATCGGTGGCATTGTAGCCAGGTTCATGGGATACGCCGGCGGACGAAGGAGCGCATAAGACATTGGAAATCATCTGTTGGCAGCCGGCGGGGGTTTCCCTGGCCCTGATCGCCCTGGCCGAGGTGGGCGACAAAAGCCAATTGGTGTGCATGGTGCTTGCCGCCCGACACAACCGGGCCTGGCCCGTGCTATTGGGTGCGGCCGTGGCCTTTTGTGCCTTGAACGGTGCGGCGGTCCTGTTCGGTGCGGCTCTGACGGCTTGGCTGCCGCAGGTATGGGTGCTGGGGGCCATGGCGGCACTGTTTGCCGCCTTCGGTCTGCATTCGCTACTGCAGGCAGAGGCGGATGAGGACGAGGATGCGGCGGAGATCAGCGGACGCGGCCTGTTCGTGACCGCGTTCCTGATGATCTTTGTCGCCGAATTGGGGGACAAGACGCAGATCGCGGTGGTCGGCCTTGCCGGCATTTATCCGGCAGTGGCGGTCTGGCTGGGCGCTACGGCGGCGTTGGTTCTGACCTCGGCTGCCGGGGGAT
>JABIRL010000268.1 GCA_018667855.1 Rhodospirillaceae bacterium | reverse complement strand
CCAGCGCGGCAATAGAGGCGGACCTGGGCGAAGGCTTTATCACGCCGGACGGGGCCATCCGTGACTACGAATTCCGGGACGATTGATCGACTTCGTGGCCACCGGGCTCCCGATGCCCATGCGTTGCGAGCCCGCCGGCGATGGCGCGAAATATCTTCATTTCGAGGTAAAAACCGGCGGAAAACATGGTTGAAACAATGTGGCGAGAGGTCACGGGCGCGGAATGTTGACAATATCAAATGCATTCGGTACACCCAATCGGCTGAGTGGAATCGACCCATTTGCGCCGAGATGGATGTTCCGACCCTCTGATTTCTCGTCCGGTCTTGATCCTGGAGTCAACTAAATGACAATGCCCGCCGCATCCGTTCTTGTATCAAGTGATCAAGCGAATGATATGGAGAAGGATTTCCGAGAAAATCTGCTGGAGAAGTTTTTTTTCATGGTTGGTCCTGCCCGCGCGGGGACGACGGCCATCTCCCGGGTTACCGGGGCCAACCCAAGAATCTTCTATGCCAAGATTAAAATGGGCCTTCTTGGTCATTGGGCCGGCCCGGGACGGGATAAACATTCTCTTGATGATTTGCGAATTCCCATTGATCGATTTTACGAAAATATCGAAGCGTCCTGGGTGGACGATCTCAAAGCCCGGTTGGACGCCGCCTGTGAACGGAAGGATTTTCGCGAAACCCTGACCCTCAATGCGATTGGCCAATTTATTCTGTTCAGCGAAGGCCAGTCGGCGCGTGATTTTGATCTTTGGATGATGAAGTCAAACAGCGATTTGGGCTGGCAGCTTCTGAAGGACAGTTTCCCCGAGGCCCGGTTTTGTTTCATTGTGCGAAATCCGCACAGCACGGTTTTGTCCCAGGCGATCCGCGTTGACCGCCGGAAAAATGGCGCCGAAGCGGAGCACACATTTGTCAGTATCGCGCGGGCGTCGAGGTATTGGCGCCACTTTGCCGGTCAGGTACTCGAATGGCTGCCCCGGTTTCCAAAAGATACAATTCTGGTGCGCTATGAAAATTTTATCGATGATCCGGACTTGGAAATCCAACGAATTTCAGAGTTTACCACGGGCCGGAAATTGGATGAATCCATTTTGAAACAGATCCTCGGTGAATTGAAGGGCGTTTCAACCAACACAAAAGAAGTCTATGCCGGGGTCAGCTCGGCCTCGCTCAATCGCTGGGCATCGAAGATGAATCTGTTTGAGATCGCCGTGACTTCGTCTTTTGCCAACAGCCCGGCGAAAAGACTTGGTTACCGTCGAACCGGCAGCTCCTATGAAGTGAGCAGGCAGACGAATTAGTCGCCGGAAGCCCGCTATATTTAATTTGAGTGCCATTGCTAGATTGACCTGTACGCCAGGATAAATTGGATGCTGTCGCGTTGCCGTCCGCTCAGGATTGACCCAGATACACCCTGGGCAAGGTACGGGCCAGGCGGGGCAGGATTTCCATCAACGGCAGGTCCAGCCAGGCACCGACCTCCGTGCCCGTGATCTCTTCATTACCTTGGGCGCCCAGCAATACAACTTCGTCACCCACACGGGCATCCGCCGCGCCCGAGACATCCACTACCGTGTGTTCAATGCCCCGGCGTCCCACGATTGCAGCACGTCGGCCCCGGACAAGAACCTCGCCCAGAGGCGGGCGGTGCTTGAAGCCATCGCCAAAGCCGATGGGCAGGACCGCCAGGCAGGTCGGCTCCACCAGTTCCTCGCCGCCCAGAAACCCAACCCGGGCGCCGGCGGGGAAATCCTTGACCTGAATGATGCTGCTTTTCACGGCCGCGATAACCGGCCGGGTCTGGATCATTTGCGCCCATTTCCCATCCAGCATGTGAAACAGCAGGCGGCCGGCATTGACGGCGTCATAGTTCAATTCTGGATATCCCAGCACCACGTTGGAGCTGGCGACCATGCGGCGAAGGTCGGAAAAGCCAAGCGATTGCGCCATTCCGTATGATGCCTCGAACTGGGCGATCTGCCGTTTGATCGAGTCCGGATCGTCGGGGGCGTTAAGATGGGTATAGAGACCGGTCAGGTTCAGGTTGTTCGAACTCCTGACCGCCTCGAACGCCGCCCGCCAGTCATCCGGACTGACGCCAAGGCGGCCCAACCCAGCTTCGATCTTGAATTGCACATCCAGCGGCTGGTTGAGGGCGGCAAAGGCGGCCAGGCTTTCCATGTCGTGGACGGTGGCGGTGACATCCAATGCGGCGACTTCGGCCGCCGCACCGGGCAGGGTGGAGGCATACAACAAAATTGGCGCTTTTATGCCAGCGCCGCGAATGGCGCGGGCGTCTTCTGGATTGCCGACGGCGACGCTATCGGCGCCCGCGGCCATGACCTCGGCTGCCGTGATCGCGGCACCGCAGCCGAAGCCGTCGCTTTTCACCACGGCCATGATCTCCACATCCCCGCCCACGCGGTCGCGCAGCTGGCCCACATTATGGCGCAATGCGGCCAGATCGATCTCTATCCAGGCCGGGAGCACCATATTCATTTGATTTTCAGTCCCGTTCGGGCGGCGGCTTGAAACCGTAGTATTTTTCCAGGTACGCCGCACTGAATTTGCCGCCGCGATAATCCGCTGCCAGATCTTCCAGGTTCCGCTCCGCCGGCGCGCCGTAGCCGCCCGCCCCCGGCGTCTCGATCACCAGGGCGTCATCGGGTCCCAGGGGAACATGGTTCGGTTTGTCGGGCAGGGTTTCCTCGTTGCGGCCGGGTCCGATGGCGGAAAAGCTGCCCGTGGCGCCGGGCTGACCGCCGAATATCCCCCATGGTTGATGTACGAAGCGTTCCCCCATGCCGGAGAACACGGTTTCATGGCCCACGGGACGGACGACGCGGCGAATGCCCATGCCGCCCCGGTATTTGCCCGCGCCGCCTGAATCCTCGATCAGGCCGTAACTTTCCACCATCAGGGGATATTCCGCCTCGATTGATTCTACCGGCAGGTTCGAGGTGTTGGTGATATGGACCTGCACGCCGTCCTTGCCATCCTTGGTAAAGCGACCGCCAAATCCGCCGCCCAGGGTCTCCAGATAGACGTAAGGGCGATTATGGCGGGGGTCGTGGCCATAAAAGACGGCCGTCACATTGGCGCCGTTGGCGGCACCCACCGCCTGTTCCGGCAAGGCCTGGGCCAGGGCGCCAATCAGAACATCGACGATCCGCTGCGATGTGTTGGCCCGTCCCGCCACCGCCGCCGGATGTTCGGCATTGACCAGGGTGCCCAGGGGCGCGCTGATTTCCACCGCCCGGATCAGGCCGTGATTGTTCGGCAAGTCAGGATCCAGCATGGCCTTCAGCACGTAGTAGACCGCCGATTGGGTCGCATTGAAGGTCAGATTGAAATTGCCTTTCATCTGCTGACCGGTGCCATCGAAATCGAACGATATCTCCTCGCCCCGCACATCGACCCGTACCGAGATCGGGATATCGGACGTGCCCATGCCGTCGTTGTCCAGCAGATCCGTAAATTCATACCGTCCATCCGGAATACCGGCGATACCCGTCCGCAGCCGCGCCTCGGTCCGGTCCATGATGGCCTCGAAAGAGCGGGCCAATAGCGCCGTCGGGTAACGGTGGGATAGTTCCTCCAGGCGCCGGATACCAAGGCGGCAGGCGGCAACCTGGGCGAAATAGTCGCCGCGCCTCTCGTGCGGTACCCGCACGTTCAAAAGCAACAGATCAAAGATGTCCTGTACCAATTCACCGCCCGCGAACAGGCGAACCAGGGGGATACGCAGCCCCTCCTGATAGATCTCCGACATGCCACCGGCCATGCTGCCCGGTGTCATGCCGCCAATATCGGCATGATGGGCGATATTACAGACGAAGCCGAGCAACTGGCCGCCGGCAAAGCAGGGCATGGCCAGGTTGACGTCGGGCAGATGGGTGCCGCCGGCCACATAAGGATCATTGGCGACGAAGATGTCGCCTTCCGCCATGTCCTCGACCCGATATTTGTCCAGCAACTCCTCCATCATTCCCAACATGGAGGCGAGGTGGATCGGCAGGGAGTTTTCCGCCTGCACCACAAGACGGCCCTGGGCATCGGTCAGCGCCGTGGAATGGTCCCGGCGTTCCTTGATATTGGTGGAATAGGCTGCCTTGGTCAGGGCGATATAGGTTTCGTCCGTGATCGAACGCAGGCTGTTCTGAAGGATTTCCAGGGTAATGGGGTCCGGGGCATCAGTCATTGTGAAGCTCGATTTTAAGGTTGCCGGCATCGTCCACCAGGCAATGATCATCGGGGCCCAGTATGGTCGTCGCGTCCAGCTGCTCGATCACCGCCGGGCCGGTGAATTCATGTCCGGGACCCAGAGTATCTCTGTCATAAACCGGCGTGTCCACGGACGCCTCGCCATCAAACCAGACGGGACGGTGGCTCAGTGGTGCGGCGGTGTCCATGCCCTTGGCCGCGGCCGCGGCATCCGGTACGGGCAGGCGGCCAATGGCCGTGACGCGAAGGTTCACCACCTCAACCGGATCATCGGGATTGTGATAGCCATAGTTGCGTTCGTGAACGGCGAAGAAGCCATCCCGCAGTGTATCCAGATCGCCCTCCCGATCATTCAGCTCCACCTGCAGCTCGTAATTCTGTCCGATGTAGCGCATGTCCAGGCTGTATTGCATCTGCCGTGCGTCCCCTGCCACGTCCGCCTGATTAAACCAGGCCGTCGCCCGATCCGTCAATTCAGCCAGATTAGCGGCGATCTCCGCCATTGCATCCGCCGCCAGGGGGGTCAGGCGGCTGATGACAAAACCTTCCCTCAAATCGGAAACCACCAGCCCGCGGGCGCAAAGAATGCCGGGCGCGGGCGGGACCAGCATGCGGGTGATGCCCAAGGCGCGCGCTACATCCGCCGCATGTAAAGGCCCGGCACCGCCAAATGGCAGCAGGACGAAATCGCGCGGATCATGGCCGCGTTCCACCGAAATGGTGCGAATGGCGCGGACCATGTTGGCGACCACGATCCCCAGCAGGCCGTGGGCCGTGCGCTCTACACTCATATCCAGGCGCTGCGCGGCAGCGCCAAGGGCCTGACGGGCAGCCGTTTCATCCAGGGCCATGCCACCGCCCAGCAAACCTTGGGGCGAGAGGCGGCCCAAAACCAGATTGGCATCCGAAACGGTTGCTTCCGTGCCGCCCTGGCCGTAACAGGCGGGGCCGGGAGAGGCACCAGCGCTTTGCGGACCCACCTTCATCAGACCATCCCGCTCAAACCAGGCGATGGAGCCGCCGCCCGCGCCGACCGCGTTCACATCGACGCTGGCCAGGCGCACCGGGTAGCCTTCGATCCAGCGGTCATAGGCGACGTCCGCCTCGCAGTCCCGGATCAGGCAGACGTCGGCCGAAGTGCCGCCCATATCCAGTGTGATGACATCGGCCAAACCAGCCGACCGCGCCGCATCAATGGCGCCGACGACGCCGGCCGCCGGCCCGGACAGGGCCGTGCGTATGGGCAATTGACGCGCCCGTCCCGGTGTCATCAAACCACCGGCGGATTGGTTGATGCCCAGCGTTGCGTTTGGCATCATCTCGCCGGCCCGATCCTCGAACTCGCTCAAATAGCTGGCCATGACCGGTTGCAGATAGGCGTTCAGAACAGTGGTCGACAAGCGTTCATACTCGCGGAATTCCGGCTGCACCTCGGACGAGATGGAGATGTGCAGATCCGGCAGCACCGCCTGCACGGCCTCTCGCAACCGTTGTTCGTGGTCCGGATTGATGAACCCGAATATCAGGCAAATGGCCAGGCAATCGGCGCCGCTGCGCTGTACTTCACTGACAGCGCGCGCGATGGCGTCGGAGCTTAGTTCGCGGTGGACCGTGCCGTCGTACAACACCCGTTCGGCCGCTTCCAGGCGCCGCTCGCGCGGTACCAGGGGGGCGGGATGGTCCTGTTGAAAACTGAACATGTGAGGGCGGATCTGACGGCCGATTTCCAACAGGTCGCGAAAGCCTTCCGTGACCAGCAGCGCAACCTTGCCCCCCCGACGTTGGATCATGGCATTGGTGCCGACGGTGGTGCCGTGGGAGAGGCGGCTGACGGCGTTCAAGTCCAGGTCCATGGCCCGGGCCAGCTCATCCAGGCCGCGCAGCACGGCAGTGGCTGGGTTTTCGGGGGACGAGGGTGTCTTGTGTATGCGCAGATCGCCGCTTTCATCGTCGTAAACGTGAAAGTCGGTGAAAGTTCCGCCTACATCAACGCCAATGATCCAGGACATCGTCTGTTCCGCCCGCCATGGCTCCTAGTGATAAACAAGGGTGGGCAGCCAGGTCGCGATGGATGGCCAGGAAATCAACATGACGATCATGGCCAGCATGGCAAATACGAACGGTATGGCGCCAATGGCCACGTCGTTAAACTTGCCGCCGCGGGTCCGGATGCCTTGCACCACATACAGATTGATGCCGATTGGCGGCGTAATCAACGCGGCCTCCATCAGCAGGGTAATGAGGATGCCGAACCAGACGTCGCTGAATTCCGGCACGCCCAATTTCATCACGATGGGAAAAACCACGGGGATCGTGGTCAACATCATGGACAAGGTTTCCATGAACATGCCCAGCAACAAATAGAAGGCCACGATCAGATAGATCGTTTGCACCGGTGTCAGCCCCAATTCGGCGATGAACTGCAACATGGCCT
>JABIRL010000370.1 GCA_018667855.1 Rhodospirillaceae bacterium | reverse complement strand
TGAAGGCCTCGCCGTATTCCGGCCCCAGATTGGGCGGCGCCAGCATGCCCGCCAACAGCACCGGTATATTGCGTTTTCCCAACGCGGCCAGCATGGCGTCCAGGTTGGCCCTGGTAACGCGGGGGTCGACGCCGCGAAGACCGTCGTTGGCGCCCAGCTCCAGGATCACCAGGTCTACCTTGCCGGACAGAGTCCAATCCAGCCGGGCCCGCCCGCCGGAGGTCGTATCACCCGATACACTGCCGTTTCTGACCCGCACGGCATGACCTTGTTGCCGCAATGCGGCCTGCAAGCGGGCCACGAAAGCATCCCTAGCCGGCAGGCCATAACCCGCGGTCAGACTATCGCCAAAGGCCAGGACGACCAGATCCCCGGCCCGGGCATGGGTTCCGCCCAGGAATAGCAACAGCGCCAGGGCGGCAATCTTGACATAGCGCCCAACGTCGCCATGTGGCATGGATGGCCCATGGCACCTTGGGGGACGCGATTTGAATTCTGACGGCATCATGATTGACCTGAGCGATGTGCACCTGACCCTGCCCAGCGAGGCCGGACCAGTGGACATCTTACGCGGCGTCGACCTCTCTGTCGCCAAGGGAGAGGCGATCGGTCTGGTCGGGCCGTCGGGTTCCGGCAAATCCACTCTGATGGCGATCATGGCGGGTCTGGAGCGCCCCAGCCGGGGCCAGGTCCGGGTCGCGGGGCAAATCCTGCAGGCCATGGGCGAGGATGACCTGGCCCGCTTCCGCCGCGATCATGTGGGCATCGTGTTTCAGTCTTTTCATCTGATTCCGACCATGACGGCGCTGGAAAATGTCGCCATGCCACTGGAGTTCGCCGGTGTGGCGGAGGCCTTTGCCCAGGCTGAGTTGGCCTTGGCCGAGGTTGGCCTGGATCACAGATTGACCCACTATCCGTCGCAATTGTCGGGCGGTGAGCAGCAGCGGGTGGCCCTGGCCCGCGCCGTGGTGCGACGGCCGGGTTTGCTGCTGGCGGATGAGCCGACCGGTAATCTGGACGGCGCCACGGGCGCGGCGATCATCGATCTGATGTTCGGCCTGCATCAGGCCGCCAACAGTACCTTGATCCTGATCACCCATGACCCGGCCCTGGCCCAGCGTTGTGACCGCATCGTGCATATGCGCGACGGCCGCCTGGACGGAGCCGCGGCCTTGGCCGCCGACTAGCATGTCCCTTCGTCTCGCCTTCACCATTGCCCGGCGGGAGTTGCGCGGCGGTCTGCGCGGTTTTCGGATATTTTTGTTATGCGTGACCCTGGGCGTCAGCGCCATTGCCGGCGTCGGCTCCCTTTCGGACGCCCTGGTGGACGGCTTGCGCCGAGACGGCCGCAAATTGATCGGCGGCGATGTGGAACTGCGGCTTTCTCACCAGGCCGCCAACAAGGCGCAAATGGCGCATTTGCGGGCTTCCGGTCAGGTTAGCCTGGCCATCGAAATGCGCTCCATGGCGTTGCGGCTGGATGGGGCGGAACGGGGTCTGGTTGAACTGAAAGGCGTGGATGGGGCCTATCCTTTGTTCGGCAAGATGGTATTGGACCAGGGTCAGGATCTGGATCTGGATCTGTCTGCGGCCTTCCGGGTGGTTGACGGCCTGCCTGGCGCGGTGGCCGAGGCGGTCCTGCTGCAACGGCTGAAACTGAAAGTGGGTGACGCGGTCAAGGTCGGCGCGGCGCGCTATCGCATCGCCGCCGCCATTCTGCGGGAACCGGACCGGGGCGCCGATAGTTTCGTATTGGGCCCGCGCCTGATGGTGGCCCGGGACAGTCTGGGTGCGACCGATCTGATCCGCGAGGGGGCCCAGGTCAAATACCGCTATCGTATCCTATTGCCGCCAGGCAGCGACGTTGTGGCCTGGATTGACGATCTGAAGGCCCGTTTTCCGGATGCCGGGTGGCGCATTCGCGATACCCGCAACGGCGCCCCGGGCCTGCGCCGCTTCATCGACCGCATGCGGCTGTTCCTGACCCTGGTAGGCCTGACCGCCCTGTTGGTGGGTGGCCTGGGCATAGGCAACGCGGTGCGCAGCTTTCTCGAGAGCAAGACCGGCACCATCGCGACCCTGAAATGCCTTGGCGCGCCGGCGCGCTTGATATTTCAGACCTACCTGCTGCTGGTCATGGTTCTGACTGCCCTGGGCGTGGCGGCCGGGCTGATGATCGGCATCGGCACGCCCATTCTGCTGTCGGGCCTGATGGCGGATCTGCTGCCATTCCAGGTACAGTTCAATCTGCATCCTTTGCCGCTGTTGCTGGCCGCCGGCTATGGCTTCCTGACCGCATTGGCGTTCGCTATCTGGCCCCTGGCGCGGGCCCAGGGGGTGCCGGCGGGCGCCTTATTCAGGGACTTGGCGGCGCCCATGGCATCGCGGCCGCCGTGGCGCTGTATCGCGCTGACCGCCGTCGCCTTTGCCGGTCTGGCCGGTCTGGCCATTCTGACGGCGGAGGAACGCCGCTTTGCCGTCTGGTTCGTTTGCGGTGCGGCAGTCGCCATGGCGGTTTTTCTGGCCGCCGGCCTGGGCATTGTCGATCTGGCCCGAAAGCTGCCCCGTCCCCGCCGGGCCGTGCTGCGTTTGGCCTTGACCAATCTGTACCGGCCGGGTGCGGCGACCGTGCCCGTGGTGCAGTCGTTCGGTCTGGGCCTGTCCGTGCTGGTCGCGGTGATCGGCGTGGAAGGCAACATGAACCTGCAGGTGACCGAGCGCCTGCCGGAACGGGCGCCGGCGTTCTTCTTCATCGATATCCTGCCCGATCAGGCCACCAAGTTTGACAGCCTGGCCATGGCGGTCACGGGTGTCGAGGAGGTGGAACGGGTGCCAGCCCTGCGCGGTCGTATCGTCAAAATCAACGGCGTTGACGCGGCCAAGGTAAAGGTGGCACCGGAGGCCGCCTGGGCCGTGCGCGGCGATCGGGGCCTGACTTACACCGGTCCCCCACCGCCCGATGCCCATATTGTCGAAGGTGCATGGTGGCCGCCGGATTACACCGGCCCGCCCCTGGTTTCATTGGACGTGAACATCGCTAAAGGCATGGGGATTGGGATCGGTGACCATTTGACCGTCAATGTCCTGGGTCGGGAGATCACGGCTGAAATCGCCAACCTGCGCCGCATCGACTGGTCCACCCTGGGCATCAATTTCGTCATCGTATTTGCCCCCGGCGCCCTGGAAGGCGCGCCCCATACCTTTATCGCGACGGCGAAGACCACGCCTGCGGCGGAGCTGCCCTTGCAAACCGCCGTGACCGATACCTATCCAAATATCACCGCCATCCGTATTCGCGAGGCGCTGGAGGCGGTGAACCAGATCCTGCGGAATATCGGCATCGCCGTGCGATCCACTGCCGCCGTCACCCTGGCGGCCGGGATTCTGGTTCTGGCCGGGGCCATCGCGGCCAATCACCGCCGGCGGGTCTATGATGCCGTGGTCCTGAAAGTACTTGGCGCTACCAGGGGCCGCATTTTGGCCACTTATTTCCTGGAATATGCCCTGTTGGGGCTGATAACAGCGCTGTTGGCCGTTTTCGTGGGCACGGCGGCGGCCTATGGCGTGGTGGCGCAAATCATGGGCATGCCGTGGTATTGGTTGCCGAACGGCGCGGCCATTACCACCTTGATTTGCCTGGTTGTCACCATCGGTGCGGGCATGGCGGGGACCTGGATGGCCTTGAGCCAAAAACCGGCGCCGCTGCTGCGTAACGAATAGCTGCGAATAACCACGAAATTCAGGGTTTCCGGAAAACCCAGGCGAAACTCCGGATGGCGGCTAAAGCCCTTGAATTCTCGACTGTTTTCGACAATATTCAGCTTAGCAGTTTACGAGTTGAATCCGTCATAATGATAAGGGGTTGGATCAATGGCTTTGGATCCTAGAAGTTCTGTTTTCGGGCAGCCGCGGGGGCAGGTCGGCGCCATCGCCGATGCGCAGATTGATGAAGGTCTGCGCGCCTATATGCTGAAAGTTTATAACTACATGGGCTCCGCCCTGTTGTTGAGCGGCATTGTCGCCTATGGGGTGGCCCATACGCCGGCCCTGATGCAGTTGATATATGGCACGCCGCTGAAGTGGGTGGTGATGCTGGCGCCCCTGGGCCTGGTGTTTTTCCTGGGCGCCCGGATCAACAAGATGAGCGCCGCCGCCGCCCAGGCCACGTTCTGGATTTTTGCCGGCCTCATGGGCGCGTCCCTGGCCTATATCTTCGTGGTCTATACCCAGACCTCCATCGTCCGGGTTTTCATGATTACCGCCGTGACCTTTGGCGCCATGAGTCTGTGGGGCTACACCACGAAAAAGGATCTGTCC
>JABIRL010000368.1 GCA_018667855.1 Rhodospirillaceae bacterium | reverse complement strand
GATCTGGTGCATGCCCGCAGCCGGGCCCCGGCCTGGAGCGCCTTGAGTGCCGCCCGGCGCACGGGCACGCCCTTTGTCACCACGTTTCACAATGCCTATGGCCATAACTGGTTGAAGCATCATTACAACGCGGTAATGGCCAAGGGCGATCGGGTCATCGCCATATCGGAATTCGTCGCCGATCACGTGCGTGAGACTTATGGCGTCGGCGATGACAGGCTGGTCACAATCCACCGGGGCATCGATGCGGATCTGTTCGACCCGACCCGGGTCAGCGCCGAGCGGATCATCCAGATCTCACGGGCCTGGCGCATGGATGACGACCGCCCGGTCGTGATGTTGCCCGGCCGTCTGACCTCCTGGAAGGGCCAGGCAGTACTGATCAACGCACTGACTATTCTGGGACGTCAGGACATTTGCTGCGTTCTGGTCGGCGATGACCAGGGCCGCACCGGCTATCGCGCCGAGCTGGAGGAGGAGGTGCGCCGCCTTGGTCTGGACCAGGTCGTGCGCCTGGTGGATCACTGCCGGGATATGGCGGCGGCCTATATGCTGGCCGATGTGGTTGTTTCCGCCTCTACCCGACCGGAAGGTTTCGGCCGCGTGGCGGTCGAGGCCCAGGCCATGGGCCGGCCGGTGATCGCCACGGATCATGGTGGTTCCAAGGAAACCGTTTGGCCCGGGCAAAGCGGCTGGCTGGTGCCGCCCGGCGATGCGGAGGCCCTGGCGGAGGCCCTGGATCGCGCCTTGAACCTGACCCAGGGCGAGCGTGAGGTCATGGCCGAGAATGGCCGCGACAATGTGGAACGGAATTTTCAGGTAGGCTTGATGTGCCAGCGCATCATGGATGTCTACAAATCCCTGTTACCTTGATCATGGCGGCCGACAACATCCTGATTATCCGCCATGGCGCCTTGGGGGATCTGGTGCAATCAACCGGGCCTTTCCGGGCCATACGGGAACATCACCCAGGAACCCGGATCACCCTGCTGACGACGCCGCCGTTCGCGATCTTCATGCGCGGCTGTCCCTGGATTGATGATGTCTGGCAGGATCATCGACCCCAATGGTTTCAAGTTCCCGATTTGCTCCATTTACGCCGGCGTTTGCGTGAAGGCGGCTTCCAGCGGGTCTATGATCTGCAAACGTCGTCCCGTTCCAGTCATTATCGGCGAGCCTTTTCACGCGGAAATCGACCGGACTGGTCGGGCGTCGCGCCGGGGGCCAGCCATCCCCATGCCAATGCGGATCGTGACCTGATGCACACCCTTGACCGCCAAGCGGAACAGCTGGCGATGGCGGGCATAGCCGAGGTACCGGAACCGGATCTGTCATGGGTCACATCGGACGTGTCCCGGTTTGAATTGTTGCAATCCTATGCCCTGGTGGTACCCGGCGGATCGGCGCATCGCCCGGCCAAGCGCTGGCCGGCCGACTACTACCTCGAAATTTGCCGGCGGCTGCTGGCGGCGGAAATTCAGCCGGTGCTGATCGGCGGTCGGGATGAAGTTATTCTGAACCGTGTTCTGGCCGAACAATGCCCCGGCGTCCGTGATCTGGCGGATCAGACCAGCATCGAGGATTTGGCGGTTCTGGCGCGGGGCGCCAAACTGGCGGTTGGTAACGACACGGGCCCCATGCACGTGGCCGCGGTATCGGGCTGTCCGTCGATTGTCCTGTTCTCGGATCAATCCGATCCGGACCTTTGTGCCCCACGCGGCGCCAATGTCACGACCTTGCAGGCGCCGGACCTGGCGGCGCTATCGGTGGACCGGGTCTGGCAGGCGATGAAGACCTCTTAGTCACAGATTGTTTTCAGGGCCCGCCAGGCCTCATCGTCCAGCGCCGGCGGACCTGCATGCTCTTCGCCACCCGCCGCCATCCTTTCTTCCAAAGGCGGATGGCTGTTCAGGTAACCGAGGATGTTGTCGCCGTTGGTCGAAGGCATCTTTTTGTGCAGGCGGGCAAAAAACCGCGTCATGGCGCCTGTGGGCAAATCAGCCCGACGTAAAAGATCCCGGCCGAATTCATCGGCCTGACGCTCCATGTCTCGATTGTAGCTCAGCAGCAATAGCAGGCCGCCCAACTCTCCCGCCAGTTCAACCAGGGCCGAACCGTCGCCGGTCAACAGATCCGTGACCATACCGATACCCAGCCCCCGCATGGCCAGTTGCAGAGGATGGCGGTGGTAGACATGGCCTATTTCGTGCGCCAAGACGGCGGCGACTTCTTCAGGGCTTTCCGTCGATTTCAACAGCCCCCGAAAAATGACGATGTTGCCGGCCGGCATGGCAAAGGCGTTGACCATGCCGCGGTCAGCCACCATCACGGTTAGGGACGGCGGCGCTGCCATGGCTAATGTCAGGCGCCGGGTCAATTCGTCAAGCGCCGCCGTGCCCGCCCCCGCCTCGCATCGTTGTGCACCGGCCAGCAGGCGGTCGCGAACGATGGCGCCAATCTTTTGCTCCCATTCCAACGGTACCAGCCGGGCTAGCGGCCCTGATAGTCTCGGCACGCCCTGCCAAAGAAACAGCACGACCAGAAAAAATGACAGCAGCACGATTATCGCGTTTCGACGTACCCTTGGCCGGGCCAGGCCGCGCAGAAATAGATGCGGCGCGCGTTGTTGCAATCCATCAAGAAAACCCCCATCGTGCAATCGCAGGCGTGCGTCCGCTTCATTGCTGTTGGTCAAGCGAAGCGGGGTATCTTTTCGTGGCGGGTCGATGAGGCGCAGGTCCGAATAGGACCAAAGCCTCTCGATCCGGGCAGGATTATCGGGATCGGAGACGATGCCCAAACCTTTGTCATCAAGCGTCACCATCACCAAGTGCCGGGCGGCGGTGCGACCGTCGTTGAATTCGCCACGATAGCCGGTCAAGGGCTAAACCGCGCCAAGGTCGAACGCATCCGCCAAACCTTCGCCCATGGTCGGTGCGGCGGCGTTGGACTGTTGAATCCAATCGATATCCAGTTCACCGGAAATTTGCAGCCGCCTGCAAAAGTAACGAAAGGTCCGCAGTTGCGTGAAGGGCTGTCCGAAGCCAAGGGTCAAAACCAGGATCGCCAGGTTAAAAAATGTCAGGCCCGTCAAATTCCAGACCGTGACATCCATGCGGAACGACACCGCCATGAATGACGTCCCCGCCGCCAGATGGTTGAACTCTTGGGCCTTGTACCACGGCATCCACAACATCAGCACGAAGGGCAAAATTACCACCAACATTATCCCTGAAGAAATCCATGACGGAACGGCCGCGCCTTCTACCATGCCCTCGATAACCAGCTGAGCCGTGGTTAAATATTCAATCGCCGCGAAGATGCCCAATCCCAACACTAAAGCGCCGAACCAGCATATGGCGAACACACGATATAATGGCCCCAGCGTCGCCGTGACACGAAAGGCGCGGTCGCCGAACCGGGTCTCTTCCATGATGCGCTTGAACAGGCCGACTTGCATCCAGGGATAGGCCCATCCGAGACTGGCCAGCGTCAAGGCCCAGAACATCAGATAGCGAATGGCATATTGTGCACTGGAGCCAACCATGGCGCCGCGAATACCGCGCCAGCGGGTGCGGCTGAGGCGATAACGCCGGGCCCGATAGATCGCCATGCCCACAAGAAAGAAAATAGCGAGGTAGAACAGCGCATTGAAGACAATGAATTCGGTACTGTCCGGGTCCAGATAAACGCTCGCCAGGTTATTGATCGTACCCAACGGCAGCAGGATCAGGAAAAACACCGCCAGAAAACCTTTGAACAATTCGCCGCCGCTGCCGGTGTATTCCAACGGCTCGTCCATGAAATGGGTCTGTCGCCAAAGGTACTGCCGCACCCGGGTTTTGCCCCAGAACCGGTAGATGGACATGGTAAGAATATTCAACAATGTATTGAATAGAACGATGGGCAACAATTCAACGGCCCGCCCGCGCTGTTCCAGCCGCGGGGGAACAGACCTGGCGATCGCTGAAAAATCATCGTTCATGATTGCAGTTTTGGCGCGAAGGCGGTTCGATGGCAAGCTATCAGTTGTTGTTAACGCGGCACCGGTGCCGATGGACCGGCCCAAGCTTTCATGCATTGCTTGACAGCACCGCCATTCCGCCTAAGTTGCGGCCACGTCGCTGGGATCAGCGGTAATTTTGGGTTTTCTTGCACAGGTTGGTTTGAACAATGGTTGCCATTTCATTGCCTGACGGCACGTCTCGTCAATATGACGGTCCCGTCACGGCGGAACAGGTCGCCGGTGACATCGGCCCCGGCTTGGCCAAGGCAGCTATCGTTGCCCGTATTGATGGAGAGCTGGCGGATCTGCGTCTGACCATCGAAGCTGACGTGACGCTGGAAATCATCACCCGCACGGCGGACGAGGCCCTCGAGGTGCTGCGCCATGATTGCGCCCACGTGCTGGCCGAGGCGGCCAAGGAACTGTGGCCCGATCTGCAGGTTACCATTGGTCCGGCCATCGAAGACGGCTTCTATTATGACTTTGCCAAGTCGGAGCCCTTCACGCCAGAGGATCTGATCAGCCTGGAAAAACGCATGGCCGAAATCGTCGCCCGCGACGAGGTGATCGAGCGTCAGGTTTGGGCGCGGGACAAGGCCATCGAATATTTCAAATCCATCGGCGAACATTACAAAGCCGAGATTATCGAGGACCTGCCCGCCGACGAGCCCATCACCGTCTACCGCCAGGGCGATTTCATCGATCTGTGCCGGGGGCCGCATTTGTCATCCACGGGACAACTGGGAGATGCCTTCAAGTTGATGAGCATTGCCGGGGCGTACTGGCGCGGCGATCACCGGAACGAGATGCTGCAACGCATCTACGGCACCTGCTGGCGCAGCAAAAAGGAACTGAACGCCTATCTGCATCGCCTGGAGGAGGCTGAAAGACGCGACCATCGCCGCCTGGGCCGGGAGATGGATCTGTTCCACTTCCAGGAAGAAGCCGCCGGCATGCCGTTCTGGCATCCCAAGGGCTGGACCCTTTACCGTCTGCTGCAGGATTATATGCGCCGCCGCCTTGACGATGCGGGCTACTTGGAAGTTCGGACGCCGCAACTGTTCGACCGAAAATTTTGGGAGATGTCGGGCCATTGGGAAACCTTTCAGGAGCATATGTACACCACGGAATCCGAGGAGCGCATTTTTGCCCTGAAGCCCATGAACTGCCCTGGCCATGTGCAAATTTTCAAACAGGGCCTGAAAAGTTATCGCGATCTGCCCCTGCGCATGGCCGAGTTCGGCTCTTGTCATAGGTATGAGCCGTCGGGTGCGTTGCACGGATTGATGCGGGTGCGCGCGTTCACCCAGGATGATGCCCATATTTTCTGCACGGTGGATCAGATTTCCTCCGAAGGGAAATTGTTCTGCGATTTGTTGCAGGACATCTACAAGGATCTCGGTTTTGAGGAATTGTTGGTGAAATTCGCTGACCGGCCGCCGGTTCGCGTGGGTTCTGACGAGATCTGGGACCGGGCCGAGGACGCGCTGCGGGAAGCGACCGAGGCCGCCGGCCTGGACTATACACTCAATCCCGGCGAGGGCGCGTTCTACGGCCCGAAGCTGGAGTTTGTCCTGCGCGACGCCATCGGACGGGACTGGCAATGCGGCACCCTGCAGGTGGATTTCAATCTGCCCGACCGCCTCGATGCCAGCTATATCGGTGATGACAGCGCGCGGCATCAACCGGTCATGCTGCATCGGGCCATCCTGGGATCGTTTGAACGTTTCATCGGCGTCATGATCGAACATTATGCCGGGCGCCTGCCGTTCTGGCTGTCACCAGTGCAAATTGTGCTGGCGACCATTACCAACGAGGCTGATGATTATGCGGCAAAAGTCGCGGCGCAATTAAAGGCGGCCGGCCTGCGGGTGGAAACCGATCTGCGCAACGAAAAGATCGGCTATAAGGTGCGTGAGCATTCCCTGGCCAAGGTCCCCGTAATCGCCGCCGTCGGTCAGCGCGAGGCCGAAGAGGGCACAGTTGCTTTGCGCCGCCTGGGCGACAAACGGCAGGAAGTGCTGTCTCTCGCCGAAGCCATTGCCACCCTATCCACCGAAGGTGCCATGCCGGGGGCCGCCGCGCGGTCTTGATTAACAACTTGATCGCCGGGTCCAAGGAGTGTTTTATTAACCAACTGAATACTATTCATGGGCCATAGTGGTCATAATATGATGCCGTGTTGCCGAGATTATTTGCAAGTTTGCTGTAACTTGGTGGCCAGGCTCAACATCAGATAGGAGATTACGACAATCTCTCGACGATTTTATCCAAATACACCGCCGACCCAATCGGGGCCGCGGATAAATGAACGGATCGATGTAGATTCCGTCCGGCTGGTTGACGAAACCGGCGAAAACGTTGGTGTCGTCAGTTTGGACGATGCCCTGGACCGGGCCGATAATGCCGGCCTTGATCTGGTCGAAATCGCACCGGAAGCCAAACCTCCCGTATGCAAAATCCTCGACTACGGCAAGTTCAAGTACGAGGCGCAGAAAAAGGCCAACGAGGCTCGGAAAAGACAAAAGGTCATCGAGGTCAAGGAAATCAAGATGCGCCCCAACATCGATCATCATGACTATGATGTGAAGATGCGTGCCATGAATAAGTTCCTTGGCGAGGGCGACAAGGTCAAGGTGACCCTGCGTTTCCGCGGCCGGGAAATGGCGCATCAGAATCTGGGCCTGAAAGTACTCGAACGGGTGCGTGACGATCTCGAGTCCGTTTCCAAGGTGGAACAATTCCCCAAGATGGAAGGTCGCCAAATGACCATGGTGATCGCGCCGCGGTGATGGCGCCGCGCTAGGTTCGGATGCCTGCGCCTTGACGCCGATGCTCAACGTCTCGGGTCTGCATCGGCCCGGCCAAAAGGTCAATTTGGGGCCGCTATCTTTTCACATTAATGCCGGCGAATGCCTGGCCCTGACGGGACCGTCGGGGGCGGGCAAGTCGCTGTTGCTGCGGGCCCTGGCCGATCTCGATCCCAACCAGGGTCAGGTCCGGTTGGCGGATCGCTCGCGAAGCAGCATCCCCGCGCCCGAATGGCGCCGTCTGCTCGCTTATCTGCCGGCGGAAGCCGGCTGGTGGTGCGAACTGGTGGGGGAACATATGCCGGACCGGGCAGCCGCCCTCGATCTGCTGCCCCGTTTGGGTTTCCTAGAACCGGCGGCGGTGATGTCCTGGCCCGTGACCCGGCTTTCCAGCGGTGAACGTCAACGTCTGGCATTGGTACGCGCGTTGCTTGGCAGGGCGCCGGTTCTGCTGCTGGATGAGCCGACCTCGGCACTTGATCAAGACAATTGCGCCCTGGTCGAAAATCTTCTGGGCGAACGTCTGGCGGCGGGCGCGGCTATTCTTCTGGTCAGTCATGACCCGGCACAGATTGGCCGCGTTGCCCAACGCAGCCTGCGTTTGGAGGGCGGCCAACTGGTGAGTGGCCAACTAGGCAGCGGCCAACTAGGCAATGGCCGATGACCACTTATCTGGAACTTTCTTATCTTGACCTTGCCCTGGCCGCCCTGTTGCTGGTGTTCAATGCCGGGCTGTCCCTGGCGCTGGGGTTGCGCCTGGAAGGGCGGATGCTGTTCGCGGCCCTGCGCATGGTGGTGCAACTGCTCCTGGTCGGTTTGGTGCTGCAGGCTTTGTTCGACCGGGCGTCGCCTTGGCTGACCGCATTGGTGGCCCTGATCATGGTGGCGTTCGCCGGCCGAGAGATCATGGCCCGCCAGGAACACCGCCTGGCGGGCTGGTGGGGCTATGGCATCGGCTCCACCACGATGTTGCTTGCCGGCATGGTGGTGACCCTGTTGGCCCTGAACGGCCCCTTGCGGCCCGATTCCTGGTACGATCCCCGTTATGCCATTCCGCTGTTCGGGATGATCCTGGGCAACGCCATGACCGGTATCAGCCTCGGGCTTGATGGCATGACCAGCCAGGCTGGCCGGGAACGCGCCGGCATAGAGGCGCAATTACTTCTTGGCGCAACGCGCTGGCGGGCCCTGCGGCCGTTTGCCCAGAGGGCGCTGCGTACCGGCTTTACGCCGATGTTGAATTCCATGGCCGCCGCCGGCGTGGTGTTTCTGCCCGGCATGATGACCGGGCAGATCCTGGCCGGTGTGGCGCCGGAGCAGGCCGTAAAATATCAGATTCTGGTGCTGTTCCTGATTGCCGGCGCCACGGGTATCGGCGTCCTGGCCGCTGTCATGGCATGCGTTTGGCGTCTGACCGACAGCCGGCATCGCCTGCGTCTGGACCGGCTGCTCTAGACCAATTTCGGATTTGAACTGCCCGCCCGCTCTCCCTGCCCGTCCACCCACAGGGTACCATTAATGGGTGGACGGGCAGGGGGGGTCCAACCCAGAGACATGGGTAACAGAATAGCCCAGAGACATAGGTAACAGTTCAAACTATCGGCAAGGAGGCTTGCCGATGCCATGGACGGAGACTTGTGTGATGGACGAACGTTTGCGTTTTATATCAGCTTGT
>JABIRL010000101.1 GCA_018667855.1 Rhodospirillaceae bacterium | reverse complement strand
CATAACCTGACCAAGGTCACCATGACGCCGGTGAAACAGGACTCCACCCGCGTGGCGGCCCTATTGTCCGGTGAATTGGATATGGCTTATCCGGTTCCGACCCAGGATATCAAACGGGTCAACAGCAACAGCGGCACCTCCGTTCTGGTGGGACCGGAATTGCGCACGATCTTCATCTTCATGGATCAGAATGGCAAAAACCTGTACGGCACCGACACCAAGAACCCGTTCCTGGACAAGCGGGTGCGTCAGGCGCTTTATCAATCCATCAATATTGAAGCCATCAAGAAAAAGATCATGCGCGGCTTGTCAACGCCGTCGGCCATCATGATCTCGCCGTTGCTGTATGATCGCTCCGGTGAATTCAACCGCTACGCCTACGATCCGGCGGCCTCGAAAAAGCTGCTGGCCGATGCCGGCTACGGCGGTGGGCTCTCGGCGCGGTTTGATTGCCCGAATGACCGTTACGTCAATGACGAGCAGATCTGTCAGGCCGTGACTTCCATGGCCGCCAAGGTCGGCATCAAGTTGAACCTGACGGCCAAGCCCAAGGCTCAGTACTTCAAGCAGGTGCTGGATCCGAAGAAGCGTGACTATCATGTCGGCCTGATCGGCTGGACGCCCGGCTCCTTCGACAGCCATAACGTGGTTACCAGCCTGATCTCTTCCTACAGCGAAGAGAAAAAGACCGGTCGCTACAATCTCTCCAACCATTCGGATGCGCGGATTGATGCGCTGGATGGGATGATCCAATCGGAGAGCGACAAGACCAAGCGTGATGCCATGATCGCCGAGGTCTACAAGTTGGTGCACGATAATGTCTATTACATTCCCTTGCATCAGCAGGCTTTGGCCTGGGGCAAGCGCGACAATATCTCGCTGACCCAGCGCGGTGACAATGTGTTCCGTTTCCGCTATGTGACGATAAACTAGTAACGGTTCGCGTTTAACGAAATCGGGCGCCGCCGCGGACTAATGCCGTGGCGGCGCATCGGTTTTGAAGCAGATCGATTCATGCGCGGCGGTAGCGAACAATGATTGCTTTTTTGGTCCGGCGGCTCTTGCAAGCCATAGCGGTCATGGCCGTCGTGGCGTTCTGCGCCTTTTTCATGTTTCAGTTCGTCGGTGATCCGGTCAACCAGATGGTTGCCGAGGATGCCACGGAAGAAGACCGTCAATACTTGCGCGAGTCCCTTGGCCTGAACGATCCCATTCCGGTGCAATTCGCGAAATTCGCCCTAAACGCGGCGCAGGGCAATTATGGCATCTCGTATCAGCATAAACGGCCCGTGGCGGCCCTCATCCTTGAACGCATGCCGGCGACATTGGAATTGGCGATAACGGCGGCTGTAATTGCGGCCCTGCTTGGGGTGCCGGCGGGTGTCTATACGGGACTGCGGCGATTTGGTTTCACCTCCAAGTTAATCATGACCCTGTCGTTGATTGGAATTTCCCTGCCCACGTTTCTGATCGGCATCTTACTGATCTATCTGTTCGCGGTGATCCTCGGTTGGCTGCCGTCATTCGGCCGTGGTGAAGTGACGCATCTGGGCGCCTGGGAGACGAATTTCCTGTCCATCTCCGGGATCAAATCGCTTATTTTGCCGGCCATCACGTTGGCTCTTTTCCAAATGACCTTCATCATGCGTTTGATCCGCTCCGAGATGCTTGAGGTATTGCGCACGGATTTTATTAAATTCGCCCGTGCCCGGGGCTTGCACAACCGGGCAATCAATTATGGCCACGCGCTGAAGAACACCTTGGTGCCGGTGATCACCATAATCGGCCTTCAACTGGGTTCCTTGATCGCTTTCGCCATTATTACCGAGACCGTGTTCCAGTGGCCGGGCATGGGGCAGTTGTTCCTGCAGGCGGTGCAGGTGGTCGATATTCCGATCATGTCCGCCTATCTCATTATGATCGCCTTCTTCTTTGTCGTCATCAACCTGATCGTCGACATGCTTTATTACGTTGTCGACCCGCGCTTGCGCATTGACCAACCGGGGGGAGGCGGCGGACATGGCTGAACAAACGGCTGAAAGCCCGGCCGTGGTTGAAGATTCGGCCCGGCCGCCATCGACCCTGCATCGTATTTGGGACAGCGATGTTTGTTTTTCCTTTCGTTCATCGAAGGTAACAATGCTGGCGGCGTTCGTGACGGCGTTGATCATTTTTCTGGCCGTATTCGCGCCTTTGGTTGCGCCCCATTCGCCCTTCGACGTGGCGACGGTTGACCTTATGGATGCGGAATTACCACCCGCGTGGGAGGCGGAAGGCGACAAGCGCTTCCTGCTGGGCACCGACAATCTGGGCCGCGATTTATGGTCGACCATTTTGTACGGCACGCGAATTTCTCTGACCGTCGGGTTTTTTAGCGTCATTTTCGGCTTGGTTGTCGGCGTCGGCCTGGGCCTGGTGTCAGGTTATGTTGGCGGCTATATCGACGCCTTCATCATGCGCGTGGCGGAAATTCAGCTTTCCATTCCCGGCATTCTAATCGCCTTGCTGCTGGCCGGTGTATTGCGCGGCGTGCTCAGCGCGGAGGCCTACAACGATGCCATTGTCTATGTCCTGGTCCTGACCATCGGTACTTCCATCTGGCCGCAGTTCGCGCGGACCGTGCGCGGCTCCACTCTGGTGGAACGCAACAAGGAATACGTTCTTGCCGCCCGGGTCATCGGGCTGTCGCGGTTTTCCATCATGGTGCGCCATGTGTTGCCGAATGTGATGGGCCCCGTATTGGTGATTGCCACGATCAACCTGGCCATCGCCATTCTGTCGGAGGCGACTTTGTCGTTCCTGGGCGTTGGCGTGCCGCCGACCGAGCCGTCTCTTGGTACCTTGATCAGCGAAGGGCAGAACTATCTTTTCTCCGGTCTGTGGTGGATCACCATATTCCCCGGTGTCGTCCTCGCGGCGTTGGTGCTGGCGGTCAACCTGCTGGGTGATTGGCTGCGCGATGCCCTGAACCCAAAGCTGCGTTGAACCATGACAGCGGAAAACAACCAGCCGCTTTTGTCGGTCCGTAATTTGCGGATTGAATTTCCCACGCGGCGCGGCACGCTGGTGGCGGTGGATGATATTTCGTTCGATATCGCGCCAGGCGAGATCTTGGGCGTGGTGGGCGAATCCGGCGCCGGCAAATCCCTGACGGGCGCCGCTATCATCGGGTTGTTGGAGCCGCCGGGCCGTATCGCCCAGGGCGAAATTCTCCTGGAAGGACGGCGTATCGATGATCTGCCGTATGAGGAAATTCGCCGCATTCGGGGCCGTCAGATCGGCGCCATTTTTCAGGACCCCCTGACCTCTCTCAATCCGCTCTATTCCGTCAGCCGGCAGTTGACCGAGACCATTCAAACCCATCTGTCCATGAACGAGCGCCAGGCCCGTGAGCGGGCGTTGGAGTTGTTGGAGGAAGTGGGCATTCCCGGTGCTTCGGAACGGATCGATCATTACCCCCATCAATTCTCGGGCGGTATGCGCCAACGGGTGGTAATCGCGCTGGCGCTTTGCGCGGAACCGCGGCTGATCATCGCGGACGAGCCGACCACAGCCTTGGATGTCTCTATCCAGGCGCAAATTATTTCTCTGCTGAAGCGCCTTTGCAACGATCATGGCACGGCTGTCATGCTGGTGACCCACGACATGGGCGTGATCGCCGAGGCGGCGGACCGGGTCGCGGTGATGTATTCGGGCCGCATTGCCGAGATTGGGCCGGTACAGGAAGTCGTGCGCGCGGCCAAGCATCCCTATACCCACGGCCTGATGGGGTCGATCCCCCATATTGGCCACCATGTGGATCAACTGACCCAGATTGAAGGCTCCATGCCGCGCTTGCAGGAAATTCCGCCCGGTTGTCCCTTCAACCCCCGCTGCGAACAGGTCAGCGAACGCTGCTATGTGGAGCGGCCCAATTTGCAAGTGGCCGAAAAATCCGAAGTCGCCTGTCATCTGTTCGATGCTCCGGGGTTGGAGGTCAGAGCCGGTGACTGATATCGTGAATAGCGCCGCGCCTCTGCTCTCGGTTGACGGATTGGTCCGGCACTTCGATGTCTCGGCGCCTTTTCTGAACCGTCTGTTCGAACGTCTGGACCGCTCCTATGTGAAGGCGGTTGACGGCATTGGTTTCGACATCGGGCGGGGCGAAACGTTCTCTTTGGTCGGCGAATCCGGTTGCGGCAAATCCACCGTGGCCCGTCTGATTGTCGGTCTGTATCAACCCACGGCGGGGTCGATCAAGTATGAGGGAGTGGAGATTGGTCCAAGTGAGGCCGCACAGGATCGCAAGCGCATGCAGCCTCACATGCAGATGATTTTTCAGGACCCCTATGCCTCTCTCAACCCCCGATGGCGGGTTGCTGATATTGTCGCGGAACCTCTTCGCGTGCGCGGCCTGCTCAGCGGCAAGCGCGAGATTTTGGGGCGGGTTGGCGATCTGTTAAGCCAGGTCGGTCTGTCGCCGGCGGATGGCGAGCGCTTCCCCCACGAGTTTTCCGGTGGCCAGCGCCAACGCATCTCCATCGCCCGCGCCCTGGCCGGGGAACCGGAATTCCTGGTCTGCGATGAACCCACATCGGCCCTTGATGTCTCCGTGCAGGCGCAGATTCTCAATCTGATGAAGGAATTACAGGACCGTCTCGGGCTGACATATCTGTTCATCTCTCACGATCTGGCCGTGGTCTATCACGTCTCCACCAAGGTCGGCGTGATGTATCTGGGCAAGCTGGTGGAATGGGCCGATACCAAGACTTTGTTTGAAAATCCGCGCCATCCCTATACGCGCATGTTGCTGGATGCCATTCCGGATCTGGAAATGACCGGCCGTCAGCGCATCCCCGTGGCCGGCGAAGTGCCCAGCCCCATCAACCCGCCATCGGGCTGCGCCTTCCACCCCCGCTGTCCCCACGCCGAAGAACGCTGCCGCGCGGAAGCACCCGTGGCGCAAATCCATGACGGCGTGCATGTGGCCTGCCATGCGGTGGCCGACGGCCGGATTGGTTGACCGGGTTGAGCGATATGGCCGTGGTCGATGGGAACCGCGATTTCGCCCCCTTACATGACGCCATGCAGCGTTATGTGAACCAGGAAATCCTGGCCGGCGTGTCGACAGCGGTTCTGGCCGGCCGGGACCTGGTTGATGTCCATTATGCCGGCTGGGCCGACCGGGAAGCGGGTGTCGAACTGGGTCCGGATCATATCTTCAGGGCTTTTTCCAATACCAAGCTGGTGACCTCCTGCGCCGCGCTATTGTTGCATGAAGAGGGCCATTTTCAGCTCGACGATCCGATTGAGCGGTTTATTCCCCAGTTGGGGGAACGTCAGGTTCTGCGGCCGGACGCAAGGGACATTGCCGATACCGAACCGGCGGCCGGTTCCATCACAATCCGCCATTTGTTGAGCCATTCCTCGGGCCTGACCAACGACTTCCTAAATCCGGACGGGTTGATCAACCAACGATATACCCCGATGCGCGATCCGGCGGTTACTTTATCCGGCATGATGGATCTGTTGGGCGATTTGCCTCTGGTTTTTCATCCCGGTACCAGTTGGGAGTATTCCGTGGCCACGGATGTGCTGGGGCGTTTGGTGGAAATCATCAGTGGGCAGCTCCTCGATGAATTTTTTCATTACCGGATTTTTCGCCCCCTGGGCATGGTCGATACGGATTTTTTCGTACCGCCTGAAAAGCATGATCGCTTCACGACCATTTATGATGGTGCCGACCTCATGGCGCCCCTGCAAGGCGGGCTGACACGCAACGAAACGGTGCCCTTTCCGAAGGCTTATTTGCAGCCCGCGCCACGTATGTCGGGCGCGGGCGGCCTGGTCACCACACTGCCTGATATGGTGGCTTTGATCCGTGCCTTGATGCCGGGCGGCGATATGTTATTGCGGCCCGAAAGCATGGATCTGATCAAAACGCCGCAGTTGCCCGATGGCATGACGATCCGGTTTCCGCGCATGGGCGATATCAAAGGCAAGACTTACAGTGCGGCGGGCGCCGTGACCCTTACACCCAGTTCCATAGACCCGCCGCAGTCAACGGGCGAAGTGCAATGGGGCGGCATCGGCGGCACCCATTGGTGGTTTTCGCCCCGGCACAACATCGCCGGCCTGGTCATGACGCAACGGGTGATGTCGTTCTGGCACCCGTTTTCGTTTGAGCTGAAACGGCTGATGTACGACGCCGTTCTGGGCTAATCCTGATAGTCGATCTGTTTGGCCGGGATATGGCGCCAGGTGGAATCCTGTTCCTGTTCTTCCAAAAAATGCGCGCCCATGGAAACACTGCGCGGGGTCAGCAGAAACATCTGGGTTGAGCGCCAGGAAAACCCCATATCCAGAATGACCACGGCGCTGACGCCGTCCAGGTTCATGGGCACCGCGCGTCCGCCCCGGGCCTTGGCCAGTTCCGCGCCGATGGCATCGCCGAACCGGCCATACAGGCCGAATGTGCCTTGCTGTTTTGCGATTTCCAATACCTTGGGCGCGCGGGGATCGGCGCCATGCAGGGGAATGCCGTAACCGGGTACCCGGTCGCCTCTGGCCATGATCTCCCCTACCAGCTTGGCGGCGCGGTCCTGCAAGGTTGCATCATCGGGCGGGGGTCCATCGGCAATGTCCGCCAGGCAGTCAACCATGGCCTTCGCCAATTGTTCGCCCAGGCCGCCCATACGGTCGCCAAAGGCATTGATGCCGGCCGAGACCGCGGCCTGGATCGATGTGCCGTAGGAGGCATAACAGCGGGAAATCATCGACGGCGGCGCGATGCCATGCTCCATGGAGGCGATCAGCAGGGCGTCCAGAACCCGCGTCTGGGCGGGATTGGGTTTGCGCCCCTGCAACATCAGGAACATCATGGCGGCGAAACTAAGATCATCGATCAAATCGTTCAGATCATGGCCCCGGACGACGATTGTTTCCTCCGCCTCGGTACTGACGACCTGAGAGATCGATGTCTGCCATTCGTTCATATCCCGCGTCGCCATGCCTTACTCCTTGCACCGTGTTGAAATTTGCCTAGCCGCAAAATACATGCCATGGCTTCCCTGTCCATGGTTCCGAAAGCGAGGTTGAAATGAGCACCGAGACAGCCCCTCATCGTCAGTTGGCGATGATCCCCGAAAGTATGCCTTTACCGTCTGGAACTATCGTCAAGGTGAGATCGTCGCGGCCATGGTTCATCTGGGCAACGAATTGGGGCTGTACCAGGCCATGGCCGGCGCGGGTCCCGTCGGCGTGGGGGCGTTGGCGGAACGTACGGGGCTGCATGAACGCTGGATCCTGGAATGGCTGCGTCTGCAGGCCGCCGCGAAGTTGATCGACTATCGCGGCGATGATCGGTTCGAGCTGCCCGATGCGGCGATTAATTTGCTGGTTGATATGGAAAGCAAATCCTTCGTCGCCGGTGAATTCGCCGGCCCGGAAATGGCCAATACCCTGGCGCGGCTTTACGAAAATTTCCGTACCGGCCTGGGTAACAGCTATGAATCCGCCGGGCCCGACGGCGCCCATCGCGGCGAATGCCGCCATTGGCTGGCCGCCCGCAATGATCTGATCCCGAAAATGATCCCGGCCCTGGACGGTGTGGAGACGAAATTGCAAGCCGGCGCCCTGGTCGCGGATGTGGGCTGCGGTGACGGCGCGGCGGTGCTGGCCATGGCGGAGAGCTATCCCAACAGCCGCATCGTTGGGATCGATGCCAGCCGCCACGCCGTCGCGCTGGTGGCGGAGAAGGCCCAAGGCATGGGTTTGACGAATGTTGATTTGCGCCACGCCGGCGGCGAGGATCTAGCGCCGGAGCCGACCTATGATTTCCTGATCACCCTTGATTGCCTGCATGACATGACCCGGCCGGCCGAGGTCATCGCCGCCATCAAGCGCGGCCTGAAAGCGGATGGCACCTGGTTCATCAAGGATATTCGATCAAAGCCGAAGTTCGAAGACAACCTGCGCAATCCCATGCTGGCCATGATGTACGGTTTCTCCCTGATGTCGTGCATGTCGTCCGCCATGTCAGAGCCGGGCGGCGCGGGTCTGGGCACCTTGGGCTTCAATCCGGCGGTCGCCGAACGCATGGTCAGGGAAGCCGGTTTCACACAATTCCGGATGCACGACTTCAAGGATCCGGGAAATCTGTACTACGAGGTTCGCCACTAATTCTCGCAACGTTTTCTGTGGCCTCAAATCTCGATGATGTCCAGATCGTTGCCGATCACGACCTCGCCCCGATAGTTCGACGCATCGAACTCCGGCTCAATTCCCGGCAAGTGATGCGTCAATACCACTTTGCCAACGCCGGCCTGGGCCGCGATGTCGACGCAGTCCTGGGGGCTGGCATGGAATTCGTGCAGGCGTTCGATTAGACGCTGGCGGGCGGGCGGCAGGTCGGGTGAAGGAGCGGCGGCGCAGGCGTCGATCACCAGCACATCGACGTCCTGGCAGAATGCGATCAACTCGTCGCATTTGGCGGTATCGCCGGTGACCACCAGGGTGCGGTCTTGATAGGTAAATTTATAGGCCAGGGCGTGCATGGGTGGGTGATAGACCGGGCCGGCCGCGACCTGGCAGCCATCGATTTCCGCCTGCCAGCCCACGGGCACATCGCTGACCGAGATGTCGTCGAACCCGGCGCGGGGGAAGCCCAGATCAATGGCCCATTCCGCCTGCTCCCGATAATAACTTTCCACCAACTGGTGATGCATGGCCTCGGTCCCAATGGGGCCGGTTACCCTCAGCTTCAATCGCCCCGCATTCCAACTGCCCCAGACGAAAGCGGGATAGCCCAGAATATGGTCCCAATGCATATGGCTCAGGGCCACATTGTGCACCCCCTCCAGCGGCACGTCCGCCGCCAGGAGCTGGCTGACCACGCCATCGCCCGCATCCACCAGCATGTGCCCGGCCTCTCCCCACCGCACCAGGCCGGCAGGCTGATGACGGTCCAACGTGGGGCGGGGCGAGCCCGTGCCCAGAAGGGTGATACTGAAAGGTTGTGTCATGATGGCATCCTAAACCTCAACATTTCCATTTGCCATACAGCCGCTTCCCAGCCTGGGGAAATGCTTGCTAAGCTCCCCACTGGATCATTTTCGGTAGCGGGAGGGACCGCCAGCGCGGTCATGACAACATGGCGACATCAAATGTGAAGCTTTCGGCGGAAACGGCGGAAGAAATTTACACTACCATGCGCCGAATTCGCGCCTTCGAGGAAAAGACCATGGCGCTGTTCGAACAGGGCGCCGTGAAGGGCACCGCGCACAGCTATATTGGCGAGGAGGCGGTCGCGGCCGCCGTGTCCGCCAATCTGCGGGTCGATGACTACATGGCATCAAATCACCGGGGCCATGGCCACTGCATCGCCAAGGGCGCGGATCAAAGTCTGATGATGGCCGAACTTATGGGCCGGGAAAACGGCTATTGCGGCGGCCTGGGCGGCTCCATGCATATCGCCGATCTAAGCCTCGGCATCCTGGGCGCCAACGGTATCGTCGGGGCCACCATGCCGCTGGCCACCGGCGCCGCGCTGGCCGTCAAACTGCGCCAGGGTGATCAGGTGGTTGTGGCGTTCTTCGGCGACGGCGCATCCAACCAGGGCACCTTTCACGAATGCGCCAATCTGGCCAGTATCTGGAAACTGCCGATCCTGTTCATTTGCGAGAACAATCAATACGCCCTGACCACGTCATACCGCGATACCACCTCGGCCCGGCAAATATCCGACCGCGCCGCGGGCTATTCCATGCCGGGCGTGACCATTGATGGCAACGATGCGGGTGAAGTTTATACAGTGGTGGGCGAGGCGGTGGAGCGGGCGCGCCAGGGCGAGGGGCCCAGCCTGATCGAATGCATGACCTATCGCTGGGGCCAGCATTCCATGCGCGCCAACCTGCGGGACCCCCGGCCCAAGGAGGAGTACGACGCCTGGATCGCCCGCGACCCCATCAAGCTGCTGGAACAGCGGATGAAGTCGGAAAAGACCGTGCCGGGCAAGCGGGTCAAGGAAATCGGCACCCAGGTGGAACAGGAACTTGAAAGCGCCGTGACCTTTGGTGCCGCGGGGGCCGAGCCGACCGTGGAGCAGATGTTGGCTTCCGTCTATGCCAGCCATGCCCATTATGACGAACCTGGTGCCGTGGGCGAGCGGGAGATGAGCTATGTGGAGGCCTTGAACGAGGCCATGGGTTCCGAAATGGCCCGGGACGACCGCGTTTTCATCATGGGCGAGGATGTGGGCCAGACGGGGGGCATATTTGGCGTCACCAAGGGGCTGTGGGAGCGCTTTGGCAATGAACGGGTACGCGATACGCCAATTACCGAGGTTGGTTTTACCGGCGCCGGAGTTGGTGCGGCGGTGGCCGGCATGCGCCCCGTGGTGGAATTGCAAATTTTTGATTTCGTCGCCCTGACCATGGATATGCTGGTCAATCAGGCGGCCAAGTTTCGCTATATGCTGGGCGGCAAGCCCACCGTGCCCATGGTTGTGCGCGGACCCCAGGGCGGCGGCATCCGCATGGCGGCACAGCATAGTCAAAGCCTGGAAGCCTGGTTCACCCATGTGCCCGGTCTTGTCGTCATGGCGCCATCCACGCCCTACGATGCCAAGGGCATGCTGACGGCGGCCATTCGGGACGACAATCCGGTGATCTTCCTGGAACACAAAATGCTGTACATGGAAAGCACGGGCGTGGTGCCGGAACAGGATTACGCCATTCCCATCGGTAAGGGCGATATCAAGAGGCAGGGCACCGACGTTACCGTGGTCGCCACCATGGCCATGGTGCCGCGCGCGCTAAGCGCCGCCCGGGTGCTGGAGCGGGAGGGGATATCCGTCGAGGTGCTGGATCCCCGTACCCTGCGCCCGTTGGATGAAGAACTGATCCTGTCGTCCGTGGCCAAGACCAACCGGCTGATTATCGCCCACGAAGCCTGTAAGAACGGGGGTTTCGGGGCCGAGGTCGCCGCGCTGGTTGTCGAAAAAGGTTTTGATGACCTGGATGCGCCGATCGTGCGCGTTGGCGGTCTGGATGTGCCCATTCCCTACAACGATGCCCTGGAGCGGGAGGTCATCCCTTCGCAAGAGCGATTGATGGAGGCGATCCGGAACCTGGTGCGGAATGGCATCTGAGCCCGGCCCGGCGATCGATCTCGACCATCTGGGGATCTATACCCAGGGCAACCGGGACCTGGAACTGGAGTTGTTGACCATGTTCCTGCCCAACGCCCAGGGCTATGTGGATGCCATGGCGGAACAGGCGGAGGTGGTCCACGACAGCGAAGCATGGTGGATGTCGGCCCATAGCCTGAAAGGTGTGTCTCTGGGCGTCGGTGCGGGGCAGTTGGCCGAGTTGGCGGAGGCGGCCGAGCTTTTGCGTGATGGCGCCGCGCACCGTCGTCAGGAACAGATCGCCGCCCTGCGCTCGGCCCTGGAGCGGGTGCGCCGCTTTGTCGCGGAATTGGGTTGATTTAGATCAACCCTAAAACTGGATATGGCGGCGATTATTCTTATCTAGATAATTAGACGCCACCGACGACAACAGGTTGGCGCAACAGAAGGGTTGGAACCATGACCTTCAAGGATATTGTCGTACATCAAGGCGAAGATGCCCATAACGACCGGCGGCTGGTTGCCTCCCTGGACCTGGCCAAACAATTCAATGCCCGGCTGACGGGGGTTTATGTTTTGACCTATCCGGTCGTGCCAGGCTTTGTGCAGACCGAATTGCCCAGCGAAATTATTGAACAACGCTATTTCGAAATCCGCACCGATGGCGAATCCAGGCGCGCTGAATTTGACAGCGCCGCTGCCCGCGAAGGGGTCACGGCGGAATTTCGTTTGATGGAAGGCGATACCGCCGACGCGGTGACCATGTGCGGGCGCTATTCCGATTTGCTGGTGGTCGGCCAGCCTGATCCTGATAAACCGGCGACGACGGATAGTTTGGCGGAAGAATTGCTGATGGCCTCGGGCCGGCCAATTCTGGTCGTGCCCTATACCGGCAATCAAGGCCAGATCGGTCGGCGGGTCATGGTTGCCTGGCGCGCGACGCGTGAAGCGACGCGGGCGGTACATGACGCCATGCCCATGCTGGAAAAGGCCGAAGAAGTCGTCGTCTATTCGGTCAACCCGGAAGATAGCGATCATATCGCCGGCGCCGATATTTGCACCCATCTTGCGCGGCACGGCGTCAACGCGACGCCGCGGCACGTCGTGGCGTCGGATATGGGGGTGGGCGACAGTATTCTCTCGGCTGTTGCCGACAACAGCATCGATCTGCTGGTCATGGGCGGTTACGGGCATTCCCGTCTGCGGGAGCTGGCCTTTGGCGGCGCCACGCGGGAGATCCTGCATTCCATGACCTGCCCGGTAATGATGTCGCATTAGGCCATGACACAGTTGAGCCTTCGGGGTACACCTTCGGAGCGGCATATGCCGCTGCCGGACAATCAAGGAGCACCCCATGGCCGTTATCAATCGCATCGCTGATTTCCACGCTGACATGGTGGAATGGCGCCACGACATTCATGCCCACCCCGAGACCGCCTTTGAAGAAGTGCGCACGGCGGCGGTGGTGGCGGAAAAGCTGGGCGGCTTCGGCATGGATGTGCATACCGGTTTGGCCAAGACCGGCGTCGTGGGCGTTTTGAAATGCGGTAATTCGGACCGCAAGATCGGTCTGCGGGCGGATATGGATGCCCTGGATTTGCAGGAACTCGCAGATGTTCCCCATAGATCCACCCATGACGGCAAGATGCATGCCTGCGGCCATGACGGCCATACAACGATGCTTTTGGGCGCCGCGCGGTATCTGGCGGAAACCAAGAATTTTGACGGTACGATCTATTTCATCTTCCAACCGGCGGAGGAGAACGAGGCCGGCGGCAAGGTCATGGTGGACGAAGGACTATTCGATCAATTTCCATGCTCGGACGTTTACGGCATGCACAACATGCCGGGAATTCCCGTCGGGCAGATCGGCCTGATGCCCGGACCGATGATGGCCTCGGCGGATTTTTTTGAAATTATCGTGAACGGCACCGGCGCCCACGGCGCCATGCCCCACCAGGGCGTGGATCCCATTCTGATCGGCGCAGAAATTATCACAGGGCTTCAGCGTATTGTTTCCCGCACGGTTGATCCGTTGAAACAGGCGGTCATCTCGGCGACCAAGTTTCAATCCGGCTTCACCACCAACGTGATCCCCGAAACCGCTCTCATCGCGGGCACCACACGGGCTTTTTCGGTCAAGGTGCAGGACATCATGGAGGTGGAGATCGAACGCGTCGCCCGGGGCATCGCCCAGGCCCATGGTGCGACCGTCGACTATACCTACGACCGCCGTTATGCCCCGACCATCAACACCCCGGAAGAGACGGAAATCGCCCATCGGGCGGCCGCCACCGTGGTCGGCGAGGAAAATGTGCGGCGCGATTTGCAGCCCACAATGGGTGCGGAAGATTTTTCCTGGATGCTGCAGGCCCGGCCGGGTTGTTACATCTGGGTCGGAAATGGCGTGGGTAACGAACCTGGCGGTTGCATGGTTCACAACCCGAACTATGACTTTAACGACGAAATACTGCCCATCGGCGCGTCCTATTGGGTGAAGCTTGTTGAGCAGGAGTTGGCCGCAGCCTGAGCATTTGTAGAATATTATTAAGTTCTGTATCATTAGCCATTGATTACGTTATAGAATCGTCTATATGGCGATATAGGATTATCGACCGAGGGCAGCCGGTAGAAACATCCGATAGGGACATCGAATGGGGTTTAAGGTTAAGTTCTGGGGTGTCAGGGGTTCAATCGCCTGTCCGTCATCGAAATATGTCATGTTCGGTGGCAATACATCCTGTATCGAGGTGTCGTGCGGCGGCCAGCGGGTCGTGTTCGATTGTGGCACCGGTCTGCGAAATTTCGGCCATTGGATGATGAAGAAAGGCGTTCGCCGCGCCGATATTCTGATGTCCCACAGCCATTGGGATCACATCAACGGCTTTCCATTCTTCTCGCCCGCATTCCAGCCTGATTGCGAGTTCCGCATCATGGCCGGGCATCTGTTCGATATGGAAGAAAGCCTCCACGATATTATGTCGGGTCAGATGAATCAGCCGACCTTCCCGGTTCCGATCGAGGCCATGCAATCGAAACTGACGTTCGAAGATTTTGTCGCCGGCGACAGTTTCACGTTGGGCAAGGATATCAAGGTGACGACCACCCTGCTTAATCATCCCGACAACGCGACCGGCTATCGTATTGACTATGGCGGCAAAAGTTTCTGTTACGTTACCGATACGGAACATGTACCGGACAAGCCGGACGAAAATATCCTGCATTTGATCGATGGCGCCGATGTGGTGGTCTATGACTGCACTTACACGGACCGGGAATTCCCGGCGAAAGTCGGTTGGGGCCATTCCACCTGGCAGGAAGGGGTGCGCCTGTGTCAACGGGCCAATGCCAAGCGCCTGGTGATCTTCCACCATGATCCGGACCACGAGGACCCGTTCATGGAATTGCTGGAGGCCGAGGCCCGCATGGTCTGGGACGGGGCCCTGATGGGGCGGGAGAATATGCGCCTTACATTGGCTTGATCGACTCGCGAATTTCCGCCAAACCGCGCAGCTGACGGCCGTCTTCGTCGAAATTTTCTTCCGCCAGCCAGGCCTCGAATGCCGCCTTCACCTGTGGCCAATCCTGATCGATCATGGCGTACCACGTGGTGTCGCGGTTGCGGCCCTTGTAAACAACATGCTGTCGGAATAATCCCTCGTAACTGAAGCCGAAGCGCAGGGCGGCCCGGCGTGACGGTTCGTTCAGGGAGTCGCATTTCCACTCGTACCGGCGGTAGTTCAGATCCTCGAATACATGCCGGGCCATGAGATACATGGCTTCGCTCGCCATGGGACTGCGTTTCAGGGATGGCGCGAACCAGATGGCGCCAACCTCGCATGTGGCCCATTGCGGCGTGATGCGCATGAAGGAGGCCATGCCCCGCGCCGTGCCGGTGGCCTTGTCAACAATGGCAAAAACCAGCGGGTCTTCACTTTCACTTTGCGGCGCCAGCCAGGTTTGAAAGGCCGATTGGTCAACGAACGGGTCGTTACTCAGATAGGTCCACATCTCATTTGTATGATCACCTTCGGGACCGCAGGCCGCGGTGTACAGATCGTCTCCGTGGCGGGCGGGGTCAATGGGTTCCACGATCACCGAACGGCCCCGCATAGCCGCCCGTGCCGGGCGCCGGCCGTCGGGCAGGGTGGCTACGGGTTCGCCGATATTCATGACGGCTTCCGCGCTTCGATCTGGCCCAGGCGATTGGGTAGCAGCCATTCGTACCTGGCATCGGCAAACCCGGCTTCCTCGAGATACGAAACATATTCAGGGCCGCTGGGTACATGGCCGGTATAATGACCTTCCCGGATCGCCTGCAGGTGATAAAAGGCCGGGTCCACGGGTCCCGAACGCGTGTCGTTCAACATATAACCGACGATCAAAACGCCGCCGCCTGGCGGAAGGGCATCATAGGCATGGCGCAGGGTCTTGATCACATCGTCGCGCAGATACCAGTGCAAAGGCGTTATGAAGGAAATCAGATCGTAGTCGCCGCCATAATCCGCCGCCTTCAGGAAGTCGCCGGGCTGGGCCGTGATCCGATCCTGCAAATTGTGCTTCGCAATGAACTCGGTGGCGACCGGCACCACGTTTGGATGATCCTTGACCGTTACCTGAATGCCGTCATGGCGTTCGCAGGCTGCGATGGCATAGCAGCCCGAGCCGCCAGCAAAATCCAGCCAGTGCTTGAAGCGGGAAAAGTCAAACCGCTTGGCCAGGCGGTGGGCCAGGGGTAGGGAGGCATTGTAGCCGGACTGGGTAAACTCCCTGGCCCGATCCGCATCATCCAAATCACCTTCGTAGAGTTTTCGCGGCGGCACTTCGGAGCTGACATCCTTCAAGTTACCGGTGTAACCCTGCCATTCCTCATATTCCGTACTGACGGTGAAGCGCAGATAGTCGCCGAAATAGGTCGGTGCCTCTTGCACCAGAAACCGTTCAACATCATCAAGATTGACGTTCCGGCCATCTACCTCGCCGACCAGGTCCAAGGCCTTGCAGATGATCAACAGCCGGTCGGCGGTTTCGGGGTCTATGTGGCAATAGGCGCCGATCTCCTCCGGCGTGCTCGCACCACTGGATATGGCGGTGAACAGACCGCATTCCAAAGCCGCCACCAGGGCCTGGCTTTTTTTGAAGGAGAAAGCCAGCTCGTTCAGGCGTTCGGAATTCTTGCCGGTGGTGGGGTCGTTGGGAAGTTTACTCATGGTCGGATCCTTCGTTGATCGATGGCTGATGGGCGCCGGCGTTCGGTGCCGGTTCTATAGCGGGGGCGCGGCGGGATGTGGCGGGAAAGCCAATTTGCCGCAATTTTTGGCCCGCTTGATCCTTTGTGTCGAGGATCATGTTGCGGCTTTGCAATTGTTTGTTTTCGAAGGCTTCCTCAGGCGTTTGCACCAGGGCGATCTCGATTTCCAGCGCGCCCAGGATCTCCACCCAATATTGGGCGTCATGCTCCAGGAAGCATCGTTGCAGGAAGGCTTTGGCCTCCGCGCCCCGTTGGCCGAAATCATGACCGTATTGGCAAAGGTCCTCGTCACCAAAATAACGAAACAATGCCCGCCCGGACGCTTCGCTGAACGCCGTGAGCGCAACGGAACGCCCATCGCGCGCCTGATAGATATTGTAAATGGGCCGGTGAGAGCGATTAACACTGTCCCGGCCGCTGACCGGCACGCCGTCGCGGACGGTGCCGTGTGATACCGAGAGCAGGGAGAACAGGCTTTCCTGTATGGAAAGATCGATGTGGCGGCCCATCCCCGTGTGGCTCCGTGCCTGCAGCGCGGCGGTGATGGCAAAGGCCGCCGTCAGCCCGGCCGTGGAATCCGCCAAGTAGGTTTGTGATGTCATGTATTCGGTGTTGTTGGCCTGCGAGGTGTGGAAAATGCCAGTCTCGGCCTGAAACAGCAGATCATATGCGGCACGATTTGCATCCGGGCCATCTTGGCCGAAGCCAGAAAGCGAACAATAGATAATTCGGTCGTTGAGCCCCCGTATTGCGTCATAGTCGATGCCCAGACGTTTGGTGACGCCGGGACGGTAGCTTTCGATCAGCACATCCGCCGTCCGCGCCAAATCTAAAAGAACCTTGCGGTCTACCTCATCACGCAAATTCAGAACCATGGAGCGTTTGCCGCGATTAAGTTGGAGGTCCTCATTGCTGATATCGCCCTGCTGGGTCTCGCGCTCGATACGGATGGATTTCGCACCCCACCCGGTCATCAGATAGCCGCAGTATTTCCCCGGCGTCAGGGCGCCGACTTCAAGGACGGTCACGCCCTGTAAGGCATCATGCATAATATATGTCCTAGATTTCGCGATATTGGATGAAGGCGTGGTCAAGCCGTTCCAGGCGTTGTTGGCTGTGGGCGGCGAAGTCGAAGTCCCGGTCGGCGAACATATCGCCCACACCGCTCCACAGGCCCGACCATAAGAGCGCGGCGCATTTCCAGGCCGCGAATGTCCGCCGGTCGGTTTGCGCCGCCGTTTCATCGGTCAAGTTTCGATAGCGGCGCAACATCGCATCTTCAATCTCGGGAGTCGTATCCAACTCGGCGGCGACACAGGCCAGATCATACAGGCCATCGTTCCAACCACCGTGGGACCAATCTATCAGCCAATAACGCTGGCCATCATCAAGAACCGCTTCGGGTGTCAGATTGTTGTGGCAGAACACCGGCTGGATTGGCCCGATCACGCTTTCCAGTTCGTCATTCCGCGCCATCAGTCGGGTCAGCGAGGGCGCCAGGGCGCCGCCGTGCTGCATGATGATACGTGCGTAGCGACGGTTAAGGTGAAAGACCCAGAACATCGGCCCAGGCACTTCCAAATGACCCGGCAAGTCCAGATGACACTGGCCCAGCAGACCGACAAGTCGATCCAGGTTGGCTTCCTGTTCCAGATCGGCGGCTTCCATGACCTCCGATCCGTTCAGGTTTTGAAAGATCAGGGCGCCGGCTTCGTGATGGATCAGGGCCGGTGAGACGCCGGCATCATGGGCGGCCTGACTGACAGCGATTTCGTTATAGTGATAGATGGCATGTTCCGGTTGATCCTCGGCGATGCGGACCACATATTCCTGTCCGCCGTCATTGACCAGCAATCGGTCGCCGCGCGGACCGCTCGATAGAGTTTCGGCCGTGACGGGACCGTCCCAAAAATCCAACTCCTCCGCCCGGCGGCGGGCATTTTCGACCATTCTTTTTTCTCCACGATTTGGCCCTCATGCTAGAGGGTTTCGCCGCGGCTTGCTATGATCGCCCCAGAAGTTGGTAAACAAGAACTTCGTAAATATGAAGTTGGTAAAGCAGGGGGTGGCGTGATGCCATTGAGTGGAATACGGGTGATCGATCTGGGCCGGGTCATCGCCGGGCCCTTGGGGCCCATGCTGTTGGGCGACATGGGGGCCGATGTCATCAAGGTCGAGACCGGACAGGGCGATATGCTGCGCCAACAGGCGCCTTCGTTCAGCAAGAATATGGGCGGCTATTTCGCCACCGCCAACCGAAACAAGCGCAGCCTGCACGTGGATCTGCGCAAACCGGGCGGCGACAAATTGCTCCGCGCGCTGATGGCCTCGGCGGATGTGGTGGTGGAAAACTTCCACCCCGGCATATTCGATACCATGGGTTTTACCGATGAAGTGCTGGAGCGGGATTTTCCCCATCTGGTGGTGGCGCGGCTGTCGGCCTTCGGCGATGTGGGCCCCATGGGGCATCGTTCGGGCGTTGATCAGCTGGTGCAGGGCTATTCCGGCCTGATGTCCATCACGGGCAGTCCGGAAACCGGACCGACCCGTTCCGGCGTCGCGATCTCGGACGTCATGGGTGGTTTGTGCAATACCATTGGAATTCTGGGCGCCCTGATGGAACGTCAGCGAAGTGGCCGTGGCCAAGTGGTGCGGACCTCGTTGCTGGAGGCAACCATGTCCATGCTGACGGTGCAGGCGGGTAAATATTTCGCCTCCGGCCAGGACCCGGTGGCGGAAGGCAATCATCATCCCTCCATCGCGCCCTATGGTTTGTTCAAGACCTCTGACGGACAGATCCAGATCATGGTCTCTCGCGGTGAGGACTTTCGCCGCTTCGCTGAATTCTGCGGCCGGCCGGAATGGTTGGTGGACGAACGTTTCGCCAATGGCGCCAGCCGCTCCATCAACAAAAATGCCATGCGTGATGTGGTGGCCGAGGCGATGGTGGAGAAATCCACCGACCAGTGGTTGGAATTTCTAATGGAAAACGACATCCCCCACGGACCCGTGCTCTCCATCAAGGAAGCGTTTGACAGCGCCCAGGCCAAGGCCTTGGGCATGACCCTCGATATGACCGCCGGTGACGGCACCGATATCTCTGTCCCGCGGTTTCCCTGGCGCTTTGCCCGCACGCCGGCAAAGGTGCGTCACCCGCCGCCGCAAATCGGCGAACATACGGAGGAAATTCTGGCCGAAGTGGGCCTAGGCGATGATGAGGAAGTAAGGGAGGCCCTGTTGTGGCGCAAATAACAATCGAGAAAGACGGCGCGGTGGCAATAGTCCGGTTCACCAATCCGCCGGATGGCTACATGGATGGCGAGACGGTTCCTGAGATAACCACCATGCTGGATACGGTGGAGGCCGACGATGATGTCCGCGCTGTGATCCTGACGGGCGGACTACCTGATGTCTTCGTTCGCCATTATTCAATCGTGGAATTGGAGGCCCGGGGGCGCAGCCAGCGGGCCGAGGGCGCCACCTTCAATGTCGCGAGACCTATCACCGAGCGGGTCTTACATACGGATTTCCGCCGTATCGAGGACAGCGCCAAGCCGTATATCGCCGCTATCAACGGCACCGCCATGGGCGGCGGGTTCGAGATGGCCTTGCGCTGTGATTTCCGTATCGCCCAGGATGGCCCCTATTCCCTGGGCTTGCCGGAAATCAATCTCGGTATTCTGCCGGGCGCCGGCGGCACGCAACGCCTCAGCCGCATCATCGGCCAGGCCAAGACCCTGGAACTGACCCTGCTGGGCAAGACATTGTCGCCGCGGGAGGCCGCCGCCTATGGCCTGGTGACCGAATGTTGCGGCGGCCCGGTGCTGGGGCGTGCCTTGGAAATCGGCCACGAGCTGGCATCAAAATCACCCCACGCCGTGGCCTATATCAAACATCTGGTTCGCCATTCCGAGCTGGTCCCGCCGATGGATGGACTGGCCGCCGAACGCACCTTGTTTTCCGATCTACTGGTGCGCGACGAGGCCATGGATCTGATGACGGAGATGATCGAGGGCAAACGGGATATTCGCGATAGATAAAGCGATAAGGCTAATACCTGTTCACCATATTTCTTTGATAAACCTTAAGTTTCCTGGGGTACTTCAAGGCTACGGAAATGTCTTTTGAGAGAGCCATTCGTTGCCTTGTGCGCCGGGGACAACGTGGTTCTTGTTCCGTAAGACGCACTCTTTGTCCGTAACAGCGGGCGAAGGGTGGTGGGCAATGCAGACCAGGAATCGTTATGAAAACGCTAAAAACAGCCGTTGCCTTGGCAACATTCGTGGCGCCGTTGCTGCTGCTCGGTTATCCGGCTTCGACGGATGCGGGCAACAATATCTTCAATCGCGTCAATGCCGAGGATACCCGTGGTGCAATCGCCGCGCCGAAACCCCGGAATGAACAAATTGGCGGCGTGACCCGGACACAGGCCAGCGTCGAAGGGGTTATCGGCGGCCGCAGCCGAGATCTGGAACGGGATCTGCCGGTTTATCAGAACGAAGAAGTGACCACTGGTGTCAATGCCCGCGCCGTGCTGCGTTTCAAGGATGGCAGCGTATTGACCATTGGGGCCGATGCCGAAGTGGTCCTGGACGAATACGTCTACAGCAATGCGGGCGGTATCATCACCCTGGTCAAGGGGGCGATGCGGTTTACCTCCGGCAAAATGGGCCGACCGGGCTTGTTGATCAAAATGTCTACCGCGACGATTGGCATTCGGGGCACGGACTTTTGGGCCGGCGAGATGAACGGCGGCCACGGGGTCTTGTTGATGCATGGCGAGGTCGATGTCTATAACGAAGCCGGTATGGTCACCCTGAGCAAGGAATATGAAGGCACCGTGATCGCGGCAGCGGACAAGGCGCCGGCCGAGCCGACGGTCTGGAGCGACGGCAAGCAGAAAAAAGCCCTGGCCGCTGTTTCCTTCACCAATGGCCCGCTTTGCACCATGCTGCAAAAGGTCGCCAAGGACATTTTCCCCACCTGTAGCTAATCCTCGCCTTGCCCTTGAGCCCGAACGCCGTAGCGGGCACAATGGGGCAAAACAGCGAGGAGACGTTACATGGGCTATCAAACCCTTGATGTAGAACCATTGTCCGGCGCCTTGGGCGCCGTGCTTCACGGCCCCGATCTTTCGGCTGATTTGAGCAATCAGACATTCGATGAAATTCATCAGGCCTTTCTGGATCACAAGGCGATCTTTTTTCGCGGACAGAACCTGGACCCTCATCAGCAAATCGCCTTTGGGCGGCGGTTCGGTCCCATGGCGGCCTATCCCTTCATGGAAGGATTGCCGGAGGCGCCGGAAACCTTTGAAATTCTCAAGACCGAAACGGATGTGAAGAATTTTGGTGGCGGCTGGCATGCGGACATGTCATTTGTCCCGGTGCCGCCTCTGGGCACCATGCTCTATGGTATCGAGCTGCCGGACGCCGGCGGTGACACCATGTTTGCCAACACGGCCCTGGCCTATGAGGCCCTCTCGGACGGTATGAAAGAGTTGCTGGATGGCGTCATCGGCGTTAACAGCGCCGCCCTTAAACGTAGCGGTGGACGGGCCAATTCGTTCAAGAAGGCTACGGCGATGGCGTCGAAGAATCTGGATCGCGCCAGTATGGAGGCTGAACATCCCATCGTGCGCACGCATCCCGAGACCGGAAAAAAGGCCCTGTTCGTGAGCCGGGGCCATACTGCCTCTCTCAAGGATATGACGGAGGAGGAAAGTTATCCTCTGATCGACTTTCTGGCCGACCATTGTGTGCGTCCGGAATTCACCTGTCGCTTCCGCTGGGAAGCGGGTTCCCTGGCCCTTTGGGATAATCGCTGCACGTTGCACTTTGCGGTTGACGATTATCCCGGCCAACGCCGGCGCATGCGCCGCCTGACAATCGAGGGCGATAAGCCCGTATAACAACGGAAACATCATGAACGAACGAATTTTGATAATTGGTGCCGGCGCCGTTGGCGCCTATGTGGGCGGCTATTTCGCCCATGCCGGCCGCGAGGTTATTCTGGCCGACCCCTGGCCGGCCCATGTGGAACATATGCAGGCCCATGGCCTTCGCCTGGAAGGCATGACGGAACCGGAGTGTTTCTCTTCCAAACCCCGGGCCATGCATTTCACCGATCTGCAAAGCCTGGCGAAGGAGAAACCAGCCGACATCGCCTTCATCTGCGTCAAATCCTATGACACCCCTTGGGCGGCGGCCTTGGCGAAAAACTACCTCTCGCCCGACGGCTTCATGGTGTCATTGCAGAACGGCATCAATGAAGACGCCATTGCGAATGTCATCGGCTGGAACAAGACAATTGGTTGCATTGCCTCGAAAATTGTCGTGGAGCTGGTGGAACCGGGTTTCGTTCGCCGTTCCGTCGCCAAGGGCGGGGAAAGCTATACGGTATTCCGTGTGGGCGAGCCGCACGGCCGTATCACGCCAAGGGTTGAAAAAATCCGCGAGATGCTGGCGCCCATAGACAGCGCCAAGGTCACCACCAATTTGTGGGGCGAACGTTGGTCCAAGTTGGTGCAGAACGCCATGGGTAATGGCCTTTCCGCCGCTTCCGGCATGTCCAACAAGCAGTTCACCCAAAACGAAACCGCGCGCCGTCTGTCCATCCGCCTGGCGGGGGAGGCTATACAGGCCGGCTTGCTGCAGGGTTTTTCTCTGGAGAAGATTTCCGGCCTCGAGCCAGAAGAATGGGTCGCCGCGGCGCGGGAATTGACTACGGGGGCCAACGACACGCCCGTTCTGGACGCCATGGAAGAACGTATGCTGGCCCAGGCGGAAAAGATGAGCGACACAGCTCGTCCCTCCATGGGGCAGGACATGATCAAGGGCCGCCGGACGGAGATCGAATTCCTCAATGGCCTGGTGGTGCAGCGGGCCAGGGAATATGGCCTGGAAACCCCCGCCAATAAAGGCCTGATCGCCGCCGTCCAAAGTGTTGAACGGGGCGATGCGCCGGCCGGCCTGGCGCGGGTCGAGGGCTTTTAGCGCATTTTCGATTTCATCGAAACGCCAAGCCACCCGCTCTCCCTCCCGGTCCACCCACAGGGTACCATTAATGGGTGGACGGGCAGGGGGGTCCAACCCAGAGACATGGGTAACAGAATAGCCCAGAGACATAGGTAACAGTTCAAACTATCGGCAAGGAGGCTTGCCGATGCCATGGACGGAGACTTGTGTGATGGACGAACGTTTGCGTTTTATATCAGCTTGT
>JABIRL010000199.1 GCA_018667855.1 Rhodospirillaceae bacterium | reverse complement strand
GAGCCGATAAAAACCGGGCCTGTTTCCGTATCAAAGCGGCCAATCGCCAATTCGAGGGGAATTTCCGAGCCATCCTTGTGGCGGCCAATCACCTCACGCGGACCCTTGCCGAGTATTTTGGATTCACTAGATCGAAAATAATCAGCCAAATAGCCGTCATGATTCGTTTGATCCCGCCCGGTCATCAGCATGCTAACGTTTTGGCCAACAACTTCTTGGGCGCGGTAGCCAAATATTTTCTCCGCCGAGGAATTGAAGGATTTGATACTTCCTGTCTTGTCGATAGTAATCAGTGGGTCGACCATGTTGGCCATAATGGCCGAAGTGTAGGCCTCACTTAGACGCAATTTTTCTTCCGCCCGCATTCGTTCGGTAATATCAGTCTGGACGCAAAAAGCCGCGGGACGACCTTCCCAAGAGGACGGCACGACATTGAGTTCAACGTGCCTGATCTCCCCTTCGACATTGATGATCCGAAACGAATACACGGTTGGAAGGTCTTCGCCACGCAGGCGCTGGCGGTGGCGTCTTTCCACCAGCGAGCGATCGTCGGGATGAATAAAGTCGGTAAAAGGATTGGAAGTGAGTTCCTCCTCCGAACGCCCGTACATTTCGAGCGTCGCCGGATTGGGGTTTTGCATCTTCCCGTCTTGGGCCAGATAGACGGCTACGTTGGTCTCCCACAGGAGTTTGCGGAGCGACTCCAGTTCACTCATTTGGTCGCTTTGATTCTGATCATCGGTCAATTACTTGACCCGCCCCATTATTACTTCGCCGCTCGCCCTACCCACTCCGGCGTTTTGCCCAAACCGCAATTTAAACCTTTGCCAAGGCAAACCGACATCGGCTCAAGAGACTACTATTAACCTAATTGGTTAATTTGTCATAAACCATTATCCCGAGCATAACTGCGATTTTTCGCTCTAATTCTTATGGTCTATTAATTACTACCAATTAGAACATACTAATCCAATGGCATAAGCCCCAGATGTCGATCCACTGGAACTTGCGGCATCAGTAGCGGCGGCGCGGCCCAGTACCTGCGAAATCGTCGAGCCCAAAGAGGGAGATGTTAGAATTTGATCATGGCGGTAATCTGGCTCATCGTAGAGACTGTCCCGAGAAAAGGCGGGACAAATTCAAACCGGCAAATTGTCGGGGCGGCAGAAAGGCATTCTCTTTGGAAAAGTACGTAACCAAATTTCTGTCCAAGTTGCGCGATCACGGCAATATCGAAGAAATGTTTGACCTTCTTCCAGACATTTACTTCTACATAAAAGACCGTAACTGCCGCTGGATCATGTGCAATCAGGCCTGCCTTCGTCTTTTGAATTTTCGCGATCAGAACGAAATTTACGGCGCCACGGAACGGGATTTTTTTCCGCCGCGGATTGCTGAAATGATTTACCTCGATGATCGCGATGTCATCGACAACAATCACCGGATCATCAACCGAACCGAATTAATCGTCGATGAAATAGGACATCTGGTTTGGGTATCCACCAATAAAATCCCACTATTAGCGCGCGATGGCACCATTGCCGGACTTATGGGCACGACGCGTATCCTAACGCGTTCGGATCAGCTGCCTGACGAATATCAACAGTTTCGCGAAGTGATTGATCACATACAGGAAAATGTCGCCGAAAAAATCGATGTGAAGCAGCTGGCCCATATCAGCAGTCTGTCCGATAGCCAATTCAGGAAACGTTTTCGCCAACAATTCCGTCTCTCGCCGCAGGCATTTATCCTGCGTACCAGGTTGCAGGCGGCCTCCAAATTGCTCATTACAACGGACAAGCCCATCGTAACGATCGCGCTGAGTACCGGCTTCTGCGATCAGAGCTATTTCACCAGGCAGTTTGGCAAGTTTTTTGAACAATCTCCCAAGCGCTATCGGTCCACGTGGGGGCAAAAATAAGCGAATAGTTATAAAATACAGACGATGCGCAAAAGGCCATTCGCGAGCGGTTTGCTAGGTTTTAGGGGTCACCAAACCCGGAACCGCAAATATGCCCGACCGCACAGACATCTTCTTGCTTAAAATGCTGGCGCCTTGCGCCGCGTTGTCGTGGGTTTGATGTGGCCTGCTTCACGCATAACAGCAACAAGATCCACTTCGATGTCCACGGCAGAGGTCGTGACCTGCTTTTCATGCACGGACTTGGGTCCGACCGGCGCCAGGCGAAACAGGCCCTGGAAGGTCTGGCCAACCATCGCCTGATCATTGTCGACATGCCCGGCCACGGCGAAAGCGAATTTACGCAGGCATATCCATTGAAGGGTCAAGCCGGCTTTGCGCCTTATGCCGAAATCGCGACTGCCCTGCTGGCGCACTTGGGCGTTCAACGGATCATTGTGGGCGGTATTTCGATGGGAGCGGGAATAGCGCTCCGCCTCGCCATCGATGAACCCAGTCTGGTTTCGGCCATGTTATTGGTGCGCCCGGCTTGGCTTGACCGGCCGGGCCGGCCTCATCTGAACATTATTGCAGAAATCGGCGCTTGGATCCGAGAGGCCGGGACTGACCACGCTGCCGCGCAATTGGCCGCACATCCGGTGTATGAGGCAGCGCTTGCGGAAAATCCCCTATGGGCCGCCTCCATCATGGGGGCCATCAAGCGACCCCAGGCTCTGGAAGCGGCGGCTGTCCTGGGCGCTCTGGTCGCGGATCAGCCGATTGCCCGGATCGCCAAATTAAGCAAATGCACCATTCCCGCATTGGTGATTGGCAACAACGCCGATCCCTTGCATCCCGCCATGATCGCCCGCGAATTGTGCGGTGCCCTGGGGGCCGGCGAATATTTTCACGCCCCGCCAAAATACCTCGACCCGCGGCGGCATAGTGCGGCGGTTGTCGACAGCATCGCGCGGTTTCTCAATCAACATCGTTATGGGGCGGACGCCGCCATGACCCATTCCAATTAGGAGCACGAAAATCATGATTACCAAGCGTATTTCCACCGAACAAATTCTGGCTAAGCTGCATGGAAAAATCGACCGGCGCGAACCGGTCATGGTTTCCAGCGCCGGCAGCGGCCTGGTCGCCAAATTGCTGGAGCGGGCCGGGACCGATTGCATCAACACCTTCTCCGGCGCCCGTTTGCGTGCCAACGGCATCGGCACCATGTCCATGATGTGGCCGATCCTGGATTCCAATAAGCAGACCATGGACTACACCCGAGAAGACATCATGCCGGCACTGGCGGGCGAAGCCTTCGTCTGCGTCTGCCTCAATGCCAATGATCCGCTGAAGGATATGCGGATGCTATTGGAGGACTGCAAGCGCATGGGCGTGAATTCGGTTTCCAATATTGGTCCCTCGATCAGCTATGTGGACAAGGACAGCGAGATATTCCGGGTCCTTACCAGCGCCGGGGTGACTCTGGACAACGAGATCGAGATGCTGCGCCTGGCCCGCGAGGAAATGGACATGGTCGCCATCGGCCTCGCCTTCACCAAGGAGGATTCCATCGAGATCGTCAAAGGCGCCCGCCCCCACATCTTTTGCTATCACGCCGGCACTACCAAGGGCGGACTGACCGGCTATGACAATGGCTCCACCATCGCCGACACGGCGGCCGAGACCGAGGATGTTTACGAGGCGGTCCGGGCCATCGACCCGGATGTGATCCTGGTCGGACACGGGGCCGCGATGGAAACACCCGAAGATGCCCAATATATGCTCGACCATACAACGGGCCATGGCTTCTGGACCGGTTCCTCGACCGAACGGCTGCCCATCGAACGGGCGGTGACCGAGGCGGCTAATGCATTTACGACGTTAAAATTCTCAAAATAGGGGCCGTATAATGACCAAGACAATTGCAATCGTAGCCACCTTTGATACCAAGGGCGCCGAATGCGCCTATCTGCGTGACGAAATCGTGCGAATGGGGGCACAGGCTTTGTTGATCGATATCGGCGTGGTCGATGACGCGGCCATAGATGTCGATATCACGAATGCCGAGATCGCCACAAAGGGCGGGACGGAACTGGCCGAGCTGCGGCAAAATCCGTCCCGCGAAATTGCTTCGGAAGTGATGATCCGCGGCGCCACGGACACCATGCTTGATCTGATCACCAGCCACAAAGTCGACGGTATGATCAGCCTGGGCGGCACCCAAGGGACCAACAACTGCTGTCGCGTCATGGCGGCCCTGCCCTATGGCTTCCCCAAGGTGATGCTTTCGACCATGGCGTCAGGCGATACCTCCGGCTATGTGGGGATCAAGGACATCACAATGATGTTCTCGGTCAGCGACATTCTGGGTTTGAACCCGTTTTTCAGGCGTATCCTGTCCAATGCCGCCGGCGCCGTGGTCGGTATGGCGGAGGGCGCGATCCAGGTGGAATTCGATACGGACAAACCGGTTGTGGGCATAACGAACCTTGGCGTCCTGACCCAGGGCACCATGCGGGCCATGGAATTGCTGGCGGATCGCGGTTATGAAACCATCGTCTTTCATGCCGTCGGCGCCGGCGGGCGGGCCATGGAACAATTGATGCGCGAAGGCTTCATCACGGCGGTGCTTGACTATGCCCTTGGCGACATCACCGATGCCCTGTTCGGCGGCATTCGCGCCGCGGATGCAGAACGCCTGACCGTGGCGGGCGAACTGGGCATCCCCCAGGTCGTGGTCCCCGGCGGCGTTGATCACATCGGCATCATGTTGGACGAGCCAAACACCGTGCCCGACGCCTATAAGGACCGCATTTACAGCTACCATAATCCGGTCATTCTGGTGCCGCGCACGACCGGCCCGGAATTGGTCCGCATGATGGAGGAAATCCGCGACCGTCTGGCCGGCGCCAAGGCCAATACGGTTTTCATGCTGCCCAAAAAGGGCGTCAGCAGCTATTCGGTGGAAGGCGGCGTGCTTTTCGATGCCGAAAGTGACGCGGCATTTTTCGCCGCGGTGCATGATCTGCTGCCCGATCATATCCCTTTGATCGAGGTGGAGGCGGCAGCGGAAGATCCGGCATTTGTCGAACGCGCCGTCGACGAACTGGTCAAGCTCATTGAAGGCGCCAAGACCTAGGTGATCCGGATATGACCTCGGGCGACGACGCATTGTTTCTGGGCTTGGATGCGGGTACCTCCGGCATTCGGGCCGTGTGCGTTGATCGCTATGGGGCGAATGTCGCCGGCGCCAGGACGGCCTACCAGGATGATGCGGCGGCACGTTTGCCGGACGTCTGGAAGGCGGGCGTATTCGAAGTTATCGCGGCGTTGTCCCGGCAAATCGCCTTGGCGCGTGTCCAGGGAATTGCCGTTGACGGACAGTCCGGCACGGCTTTGCTGTGTGATGATCATGGGACGCCGCTGTCGCCAGCCATGTTTTATGACGAGCCGCCGTCCGATCATGCCATCGAACTGCTAACGGCCAGCCTCCATCTTGGCCATCAGCAGGTTCCGGCGACCCTGGGCCGGATCACGGATCTTTGGTCGGCGAACAAGCCGGGTCGTTTCCACGCGGTCCATCAGGCCGACTGGATCGCCGGTCTGTTTTGTGGCCGGTTCGATTTCAGTGACGAGAATAATTCCCTGAAACTCGGCTACGATCCAACCACGGCCGGTTGGAAATTTGATACCACCCCATTGCCATTCGATACCCGCGCCTTGCCCACGGTATTTCCACCCGCCACCGGGATCGGCCGGGTAAACAAGTCAATTGCCGAACAATACGGATTCTCCCCTAAATGCCAGGTTTTTACCGGCACCACGGACGGCATGGCCGGCTTCATCGCCGCCAGCGGACTGGACAGTCTCGATCAGGCAACGGCGGTGACTTCTCTGGGGACGACCTTGGTCTTGAAGACGATTTCGCCCCGGCGGGTCGATGTGGCGGAGTTTGGTATTTACAGCCACAAACTGTTTGATAAATGGGTCGCCGGCGGCGCCAGCAATGCGGGTGGCGGGGCCCTGTTAAGGCATTTTTCCCCCGACGAGATGACCTCGCTTTCCAGGCAAATCGATCCCGATGTGGCCAGTGGTTTGGATTTTTATCCGTTGGTATCCAAAGGTGAACGCTTTCCCGTGCTTGACAATGATTTGTTAGACCGCACGACGCCCCGGCCCGAAAGCGATGTGGAATTCCTGGCCGGATTATTTGAGTCCATTGCCCGGATCGAGAAGACCGGCTTTGATTTGTTACGGGAATACGGGGTTCCTTTTCCAACGTCGGTAAAGACGGTGGGCGGGGGCAGTCAAAACGAAACCTGGCTCAAGATAAGGCAACGTATTCTAGGGGTGCCGGTTGTCGCGGCCGATGAGGCCGAGGCGGCCCATGGCGCTGCTCTTCTGACGCTCCGCGGTGGCGGGATCAGATGACCGAGGTGGTTCAAGGTTTGGATGCTATCGCGGACCGCTACGATGGTTTCGTGTTCGATCAGTATGGCGTCCTGCATGATGGCAACCATCTGTATCCAAATGTTGTCGCGGTGCTGCGCGGCCTGAGGGAGAGGGGAAAGCCCGCTCTGGTTCTGACCAACAGTGGCCGTGGCGCAGGGTATAATCTGCGCCGCCTGTCCGGGCTGGGATTGCACGAAAACCTGATCGACCATGTGGTGACATCGGGGGACGTCGCAAAATATCACCTTTTGCCCCGCACTATTCAGGATGTGGGGCCAAATTGCTATTGCATTGCCAGCGATGATAGCGAACGGCGGGATTTGTTTTTATCGGTGGACGGATTGATTGAAGCTGACAGTCCCGATCAGTGTGACTTTGTTTATCTGTCCGGCATGGCGGCGGGCCTGGCGGAAACCTGGCAATCGGATCTTTTGCCGGCGCTCCTTGCCGCGAATGTGCCGCTGCTTTGTTCGAACCCGGACTATGTGGCCCCCGGAAAAGCGGGCCTGACCACAAGTCCCGGCACCATTGCCAAGGCTTATCGGGATGGGGGCGGGACGGTGGAGTTGGTGGGCAAGCCCTATCCCTTGATTTACGATCTGGTGCGGACACGGTTGGACGGGATGAAGTGTCGGAACCCATTATTTATCGGCGATTCCTATGACCACGATATTGTCGGCGCCCACAATGCTGGGTTTGATGCCCTGCTTGTTCTGAGCGGCATTCATCGAGAATTTTTCGAAGATCACGACATAAAGCAAACAGCCGTTGATGAATTGATCAAAGGTGGACCTCCGCCCACCTGGATATCCCGAACACTCTAAAACAGCAGGATCAAAACTTTTGTCCCACATACCCCAGGATTTCATGGACGTCTCGCGCGAGATCGGCGCCGATGGATTGCTTATCCAGGGCGCGGGCGGCAATACATCGATCAAAATCGGCGCTAATCTGATGTGGGTTAAGGCTTCGGGCAAATGGCTGCAACATGGCGACAGGGAGGATATATTTGCCGCAGTCGATTGGAGCCGGGTTAACGGGAACATCGGCGCGGGGCATGACGACCCCACAAAAGGGGCGGTCCTGCCCATGGCGGGAGACGGTCTGCGCCCCTCCATCGAAACCACATTGCATTCCCTGATGCCGCACGATGTGGTGTTCCATACCCATTCGATCAATACCATTGTCCACGCCATTCAACAGGATGCGGTGGGGATCATGTCGCCGAAACTCGATGGCATTCAGTGGGGCTTCGTGCCCTATTCGAAGCCCGGCCTGCAACTCACCCGATTGGTCTCCGACGTCCTGGCGGCGCGGCATTGCGATGTGCTGGTCATTCAAAACCATGGTCTCGTGGTCGGCGGCGACAGTCCGGCCGAAACGCTGACACTGATGCGGGACGTGGAAACGAGGCTTGTGGCAACGCCCCGCCCCCTTTCGACGCCGTCTCTGGAACCACTGGCGGAAGCCTGCTCGAACACCAATTTTGTTATTGCCGCCTCGGACATCATTCATCAGCTGGCGTTGAACAGCCATGGTTTCGAGCTGGCCCGATCGGGGTCACTTTACCCCGATCATGTGGTGTTTCTGGGCAGCGGCATCGCCGGCGTGGAAACCATGCAGGAATTGACGTCGTTTTGCCGCGCCGGGACCGACGATCCACTTAGGCCGAAAGCTATTGCCTTAAAAGGAATGGGGGTCGTCCATGACAAGTCACTATCGAGCGGCGGCATCGAGATGTTGACTGCGTTGGCCCAGGTCATCCGCCGCGCACCCGGGCATATGCAGCCCCGTTATCTGTCCCGATCCGAAGAACAGGACCTGGTAAACTGGGACGCCGAGAAATACCGCCAAACGCTTTGAGTCCACGTCGCCGGCTTATTAGGTCAGGCCTCCGACAATACCAGGCGCCCGCGCCGGCCGCCTAGTCCACCTTGGCGCAGTACCATGAAACCAACCAGCAGCAGATTGATAAGGTTAAAGCCGATGCCGGTCAGGAAGGCCAGGCTGTAAGCCGCCGTCAGATCATAGATGAAACCGCCGATGTAGCCTCCCATGGCCATGCCCGAGGTGCCGAACAGGAAGACAACGCCGATGCGCCAACCGGCCTGGCTGTCGTGAAACAGCTCGCGAATGATGATGGCGTACATGGGCACAATGCCGCCATAGCCCAGGCCGTAGAAGACGGAAACCATATAGAGATCTTCCAAGGTGTCGGCATACATATAGCAGGCAAGGCCCAACAGCTGCAGCGCGGAGCCGAGCAGCAGCGTTCTCAGGCCGCCGACGCGGTCGGCCAGCCAGCCGTAGGCGACCCGGGAAAGAAAGGCGCTGAACAACAAGATCGATAGCATTTCGGTGCCCCGGGCGGCGGCGAAACCAAGATCCGAACAATAGGCGACGATATGCACCATGGGCATGGACATGGCGACGCAACAGCCGACGATGGCCAAACACAGCAGGGAGAACGCCACGTTGGGCCGCATGCCCAGAACCAGCTCTTCATCCTGACCGGCCATGGCGGCCCGGGCCGCTTTGTCCGCCACCGCCCCGCCGCGCAGCATGCGCGGGCTGGGCCGGCGCATGACGAATGACAGCGGGATCAACACGGCGAAAGCGGCCACGGAATAGCCGATCATGGTTTCGCGCCAACCATAAGCCTCGATGAAATAGCCGAATACCGGCGGCCAGATCGCGCCGGCCAGGCTTTGTCCGCTGGACACAACAGCGACAGCCATGCCCATGCGCCGATCGAACCAATGGGTGACGTTGGTCAACAGGGGTGAAAACATCGCCCCATTGCCCAGGACGCCCAGGATTAGCAGATGGGCGCCTAGAAACGTGACGATGGAATAGGATTGGGAAATCGCCAATGTGCCCAGGCCAACGCAAATGGCGCCGCACATCGCCGGCCCCATCATGCCCCTGCGGTCCGACCACAGCCCCATGAGAATGCCACCAACGCCTGCCCCGAACAAGGCGGCGGAATAGCCGGCGGAAGGGATCCGCCGCGGCCAGCCGAATTCCGCCGCGATCGGTTTCAGGCCGACCACCACCAGATAGGTGGAGCCAAAGGCGGTGGCGATCATCAGGGTCGAGGCGATGGCCACCCACCAGCCGTACCGGGATTCTATCGATTCTTTGGTGGCTACAATCATGGGGAACCAGGAGGCAAAAAAATACGGCACCGGCCGGGTGCCGAAACCGGGGCGAATGGTACATCCCCGGCCCTCGCTTGGAAATAGCGCAAAGCCCGCGTTGCCTCTCGACCGGCTTTGACATATGGCTAAGCCATGGAAGATTTGCAATGCCAGGTCTGCGGCGGCGATGACTGCCCGCCGCATGCGGAACAGGGAAATTGGAGCTATCGCCGCTGCGCTGATTGCGGCCTGGTGTTCCTTTCCCCCATGCTGAACGACGATGCGTTGGCGGCGCTCTATGCGAATCCCGACAGTGGCGGCACGCGGGCCTATTTCCGTAAGGAAGCCTCGAAGCTGCGCCGGGCCCGCGGCCGGGTGCGCCATTTGGCCAATGCCATGAACGGCGGCCCCGACGGTCGCTCGTTTCTGGATGTGGGCTGTTCGGGTGGTTTCATGACCCAGGCCGCCATGGAGGCGGGTTTCGTGGCGACCGGCATTGATCCCGATGGCGACGCGGTGGCCCATGCGCGGGAACATTATCCCGGCGCCAGCTATCATGTCGGCGGTCTGATAGATTTCGCGGCGCATTCGGAAGCAGGCTTTGATGCGGTTTATTGTTCCGAGGTGCTGGAGCATGTCGCTGACGCTAATGCTTTTATCGGCGCCATTGCCCATGCCATGGCCACGGGCGGTGCGCTGTATCTGACCACGCCGGATATTGGCCATTGGCGCCGGCCGAAAAAATTGTCCGACTGGGATGTTTTCACACCGCCCCATCATTGCCTGTTCTTTTCCGAAACCAATCTACGTCAACTGCTGGCCCGTCACGGTCTGGAGATTTACCGCCGGCAATGGGCTTTTAAGCCGGGCCTGAAAGTGTTGGCGCGCAAACGAGGAGACGCCATATGAGCGACGGCCAGTTTCACGGCATCTATCCCATGCTGTATGCCTTTTTCGACCGCCATGGCGAATTGGACCGGGGCGCCATGCGGACCCAGGTTCAGGGCGCCCTGGCCCAGGGCGTGCACGGTATCGCCGTTGGCGGCCTGGCGACCGAGACCAATAAACTGTCCACCGAGGAACGCGCCACCTTGATGGCCTGGGCGGTCGAAGATGTGGCTGGCCAGGTGCCGCTATCGGTGACCATCGCGGAAAGCAATGTTAAGGGCCAAACCGCCATGGCCCAGCTGGCCGCCGACTTGGGCGCGTCGTGGGTGGTGCTGCAGCCGCCCCCCGTGCGTGGCGCGTCTGAGGCCGCCTTGATCGACTTCTACGGCATGGTGGCGGACGGCTCCCCCCTGCCCGTGGGCATTCAGAACGCGCCGGAATATATCGGCATCGGGGTTTCCAACGCCGGCTTCGCGGAATTGCACCGCCGCCATCCCAATATCTCGATCCTCAAGGCTGAGGGACCCGCCACCTACATTGCCGCCCTCAGTGAAGATACCAAGGGCGCCTTTACATTATTCAACGGCCGCAACGGCATGGAGCTGGTGGACAGCCTGCGTGCCGGTTGCCACGGCATGATTCCCGGCGTCGATGCCTGCGACCGGCAAGTGGCGATCTATGAAGCCATGGCGCGCGGCGATGAGGCGGAGGCCGACCGCGCCTTCGCCGAAATCCTGCCCCTGTTGTCGTTCCTGATGGCGTCCATCGATCATCTGCTGTGCTACGGTAAACGCCTGACCGCCCGCCGCCTGGGTCTGGTGGAGGTCCATGACCGGGCGCCCGCCCAGCAACCTACCGCTTTCGGCTTGGAAATCGTGAACCGCTGGTCAAAAGACCTCGGTGCTTTTTGAGGAGGAAACAAAACCATGCGCATCCATAATCTATACGAAGACGTAGACGGGCAATCCCACTTCCGCGATATTGAGGTCGAATGGGTCGAGGAAGGCCGCGGCGGCAAGCTGTCCGAACGCTTTCCCGCCACGGGCATCATCTTTCGCCAGGTGCCGCCCACCTACGAATTGGACTGGCACCCGGCCCCGCGCCGGCAATACATCATCAACCTGGATGCCGGCGTTGAAATCACCGCCTCTGACGGCGAAGCCCGCATAATCGGCGCCGGTGAGGTTGTCCTGGTTGAAGACATCAGCGGCAAGGGTCATTTGTCCAAAGCCATCAACGCCCAAATCCGCCACTGCATCTTCGTGCCCGTCGAGTGAAGAACTTTTACAGATCTACACGAAGGGCATAACTCTCGGTAAGACGTGGTTTATTTTGTCGGGTCGTCCGCGACCTGCATCATGGTTTTGCCGAAATTGCCGCCTTCCAGCATGTCGCGGAATACCTCGGGTGTATTTTCCAGGCCGGGACGGATGTCTTCGAGATATTTCACCTTGCCATCCTTTAGCCAATCCGCCATTTGCGCCAGAAAGGCATCTTGGTGTTCGGCGACGAAATTGCCCACCGCCAGGGGGAAAACGCCGCAATTCTGCCGTTCGAACACCGCTTGTCCCGTCTGCAGCCAGACCTCGCTTGGGTCGCGGTCGTCCATGTTGCTATATTGGGAGATCAGGCCGCAACGGCTGATACGGGAATTCTTGTTTAGATGTTGCAGCACCGCTTCGAAGGTCTTGCCGCCGACATTCTCAAAATAAATGTCGATGCCGTCGGGGCAGGCCGCCGCCAGATCGCTGGCCAGGTCGTCGCCAAGGTGCGAGACACAGGCATCGAAGCCCAGTTCGTCGGTAACGAAAGCGCATTTCTCGGCCCGGCCGGCTACGCCGACGACGCGGCAGCCGAGGATTTTCGCCATCTGCCCCACCACCTGGCCGACGCCGCCCGATGCGGCGGAAACCACTACGGTTTCGCCGGCCTGGGGCTGACATTGCACCACCAGGCCGGAATAGGCGGTCAGGCCCAGCATGCCCAGGACGCCGATGGCGGTGGCGATCGGCGCCACGCCCGGATCAATTTTGCGCGGGAACATGTAGTTGAAAACGGAAATGCCTTCGCCGCTCAGGCCGTGGCTTTGCCAGCCGTTGGTGTTGAACAGAAAATCCCCTTCTCCGTAGGCCGGCATATTGCTTTTCAGTACCTGGCTGACTGCGCGGCCGTGGCAGACTTCGCCCGGTTCTTCCAGGCCCCGGCGCCGCCGGCCCCATTGATAGGGATCGAGGGAAAGATATATGGTCCGGCTAAGCAATTGCCCGGCGCCGGGATCCGGCAACGGGCCTTCGCGCCATGTGAAATCCTCGGCCACCGGCAATCCTCCCGGGGGCGTGCGCGCCAATAGCCATTGTTGGTTCATGCTCATCCCGTCTTCCTCTTCCCACTCATTGACACACCGGCCCGCCGTGACGGGGCGGGCCAGAACAATACATGACCATAGGATAGCATCGGATAATGCGCCAAGGTCTTCGGGTCTTCCACGGTAGTCCACGGTATTCCAGCTGCGACAATTTCGGTTAAACTTGCCGGCAAAGCAAATCCAATCACGGGAGGAAGCCCATGGGCACCGAAAACCAGACGGTCTCGACATTCGAAGTAAAGGATCATATCGCGCGCATAACCCTTAACCGGCCGGAGGCTATGAATTCAATGAATCCGGAGCTTCGCTGGGAACTTTCCCAGCATTGGGACGAGGTTGAGGCGAATGATGATATCTGGGTCGTGGTCCTGACAGGGGCCGGCGAGCGGGCCTTTTCCGCCGGCGCCGATCTGAAACACCGTGCCCGCGAGCGGGAGGCGGACGAGGCGCAACGGGCGCAATGGCAGAAACTGGCCACCGAATCCACCAGCCTGATCGAACGCTGGCAGTTTCCGAAACCCGTCATCGCCCGGGTCAACGGCTTTGCCCTCGGCGGCGGCCTGGAACAGGCGCTGGCTTGCGATATCATCGTCGCCGCCGAGCATGCCGAGTTTGGTTTGCCCGAACCCCGGCGCGGCCTGATCGCCGGCTCGGCCGGGGTTCATCGCCTGCCGCGCCAGATCGGCCTTAAACCGGCCATGGGCTATATGCTGACGGGCCGGCACATGACCGCCGCGCGCGCTTATGAGCTCGGCCTGGTCAATCAGGTCGTGCCCCTTGATCAGCTTGACGATGCGGTCGAGGAATGGCTCGCCGATATCCTGCGGTGCTCGCCGCTGGCGGTGCGCGCGACCAAGGAAGCCGCTATGCAGGGCCTCGATCATCCCCTGCCGCAGGCCTACTACACCGCCTATCCCGCGAACCGCCGCCGCGAGAACTCTGAAGATACCCTGGAAGGACCCCGCGCCTTCGCCGAGAAACGGCCGCCGAAGTGGACCGGGCGATAGGGCTGTCGCCGCCGGGCGGAACGGAAAGGCGTTAAACCGGTTTTTCGCCCTTGGTGGTGATCCGATACAACTCGCGGCTTGCATCTTCGCCATGGTCGTGGACGGCATAATGCAAGGTGCAACGGTTATCCCACATGACAACGTCGCCATTGTTCCAATGATGGCGATAGACCCGATGCGGTTGTGAAGAATGCTGATACAGCCATTCGATCAGGGGATAGCTTTCCGCCTCGGTCATGCCTTCAAAACGCCGCGCGGTGCCGGAGGGTGAGCCGACGAACAGGGATTTTCGCCCGGTTTCGGGGTGTGTGCGCACCACCGGGTGAAAGTTACGCAGTTCTTCCTGACTGTTAATCAGCCCCGCGAGGCTTTCGCCGTTGAATTCAATTCTGAGGCCGCTCAACATCTCCTGCATGCCCGGCGACAGGCTTTCATAGGCCAGGTATTGGTTCGACCACATGGTATCGCCGCCAATGGGAACATCGAAAGCCGAGAGAAAATTTATCGACGGCGGTTTGGGCAGAAACGGCGTGTCGGAATGCCAGTTTTCCGTTACCGAGCCGGCTTTCCCCCGATTGAACAGCTTTGATACGCCGTGATGACCTTCAAGATATTGCAGAAAAGAGGTGGTTACGATCTCGCCCCACCAGTCGGAAAAGGCCACGAAATCGTCCACGCCCAGATGTTGCGCCGGGAAGACCAACATACAATTGTCGAGGAAGGCCTCGTGCAGTGTGGAAAATTGATCGGCGTTCAGTTCCGATAAGTTCATGCCGGTAACCGCGGCGCCGATGGAGCCGCTCAATGGTCGTATCGCGATGTTTTTTGGTGATTTGTTCATGACGGCTAGATTTTTGTTTTCCTAGTGGTCCGATACTAACGGATGATACCCATCCGTGAGGATCGAAAGACCACTAGACTCTATAGAATCGTGGTGCGCAAGACACCAAACAGAACGACTCTTCTGTTTGGTTCGCACCACTAGATGCGGCGAGTTCTCGAGACCATGGAGCGAACCATGATAACCTAGATAAACCCACCATCTCTATAGTTCATGGATCCGTTCGGCGACGTCTCCGAACCAGGGTGACAGGGAGGCGAGCAGCCGGCTGGCGGCGGACCATCGGGCGGCACGGCCGGCGACCGTGATGGCTTCGGACAAGGTGACGCCGATCTTGTCGCCGCCCAGGCAGTAGTCGCGGTCCCACCACTCACCACCGTCCTTGCGGGAGAGGATCAGTGACAGTCGGACGCACATATGCAGGGTTCCAAACGTCATCAGATAGTCGTGCGCCGCGCTCGAGTCGTTGCCGGTGAAATCGGCCAAATATCCGTCAAGCAGGATGGCTTCGGTTTCAGGCTCATCGGGTGACCATTCGTCACCTAAGAACCAGGCAAGGTCATCAAGCGGCGAGCGGCAGCCGCAATGTTCCCAATCAAACCAGCCGACCGTACCGTCATCGCGTAGCGCCGCATTTCCGGGACGGGCATCCCATTTGATGAAGGCCGGTTGTTTGATGACCAACTGCGCCATGATCGCCTGATGCGGCAACGCAGGCGCGGGGATTTTCAGATGCTCGCCGATCCGTACGGGCATGTTGGCCAGGGTTTCCAACCAGGAGGGCTCCTTGCCGATGCTGACGACGCGGCCCACCAGGCCCGCGCGCCGGCCCGCTTGATGCAGCGCGATCAAGCTTTCCACCGCCGCCCGCAGCAATACGGGGCGTTGTTTTGGCGCGGCCGCATCAATTGCTTCCGATAGGCGTAGATTGCCCAGATTTTCCTGCACGATCCATTTGCCGTCCCGGGCGATTATTTCCGGCACCGGCGCACCCTGGCGTTTCAACTGGCCCAGGACTTCCGCCTCCAACTCGGCGCGACCCTCGTGGCGGCGGCGGGTGATAACCAGGCGGTCCCCGTCGTCCGTCACGATGACGGCGGATTTGCGGGAGCTGCCACCGGGAAACAGGACCCGCACGGCTCGGCGGCCGGTCAGGGCAAGAAACTTTTCGCTCAGGCGATCGAACCTCTCGCCGTCCTCCAACGCTGCAGTTTTCCGGCCGGATTTTGTCATGCTACCATGAGATGTCGCCTCGTCGGAGCCATCATAACGGCTTCGATGGTGTTGCCTATCTCAATTGTCAGAATCTGCCTAAATGCCCCAAGGAAGCGGCAAAATTTGCCCCAAAACAGTACGCGCCTTAATTGCGCCGGCAGCAAAATCGCTGAAAACAACCATTCATGCATGCCGCGTACTTGGCACAGCATTTGCATAATATTAACCGAATGTTAATCGGCCCCTGCCCCGAAATTTGGACGAGAGGCCGGGTCAGCTTGCGGAAATCCAATAACGCGAATTTTGGTCGCGAATTTGGGTTGGAACTTTTGGAAATACGAAAGCGGAAGTCCATGATCTTGAACGTTTGCAGGCGCCGCCGGCACTTTTCGCGCATTAACCTATTAATGCTTAAACCCTTGCTTGAACTCTTTTTTTCTGATTTAGGTGTGACGTCAGTCACTTCGCGTGATGTAGGGTTATGTAAAGATTTAATTAAGAATAATCAGTTTCGAACTTTACGCTCCTGTTCATAGGAATTCTGGTAACGTTTCGTGGCGAAGAAACCCAAAAGCTCGGATAAGAAAAAAGGCGGTTCGGGCGCCTCGGGTAGCGGTACGATCCAAGGCGGGTCAGGCAACGACTGGCTGCTTGGCGGTTCCGGTGACGACATCATTGATGGCGGCTCCGGTAATGACTGGATCAGCGGCGGTTCCGGTAACGACACCATAGATGGCGGTTCTGGAAATGATTGGATCAGTGGCGGCTCCGGCAACGACGATATCTCGGGCGGTTCCGGCAACGATGTGATCAGTGGCGGTTCGGGTAACGATGACATCAGCGGCGGTTCCGGCAATGACGTGATCAGCGGCGGTTCGGGCAGCGATGATATTCGCGGCGGCCCAGGCCATGACTGGATCAGTGGCGGTTCCGATAACGATCTGATCAGCGGTGGCTCCGGCAATGACGTAATCAGCGGCGGCAGTGGCAACGACGCGATAACGGGCGGCGACGGCAACGATTGGATCAGCGGCGGCGGCGGAAACGACGGCATCAGCGGCGGTTCGGGCAACGACCATATTAGCGGCGGCTCCGGTGAAGATTGGATTACCGGCGGCTCCGGTAACGACCATATCAACGGCGATGGGGGCAACGACCGGATCGACGGCGGCGCCGGCAATGACCAGATCGACGGCGGCTCGGGCTACGACATCATCTTTGGCGGCTCCGGCAATGACGGGATTGATGGCGGTTCCGGCGGCGATGACCTCTATGGTGGGGACGGCAACGACCATCTCAACGGCGGCGACGGCTATGACATCATTTATGGCGGCTCCGGCAACGACAAGATCAATGGCGGGGCCAGCGGCGACGATCTCTATGGCGGCGACGGCAATGACCAGATAAATGGCGGTGACGGCTACGACATCATTTATGGCGGTGCCGGCAATGACAAGATCAACGGCGGCGCGGACATAGACGATATCTATGGCGGCGACGGCAACGATCATATCAATGGCGGCGCGGGCTACGACATCATTTACGGCGACGCCGGCAACGACAAGATCAATGGCGGCCTGGACGGCGACGATCTTTATGGTGGCGCCGGCAACGACCATATCAATGGCGGCGCCGGTAACGACCGGATCAGGGGCGGATCAGGCGACGACAAGATTTCCGGCGGCACGGGAGATGACCGGATCGGTGGCGGTACGGGTGACGACCGGATATCGGGCGGTGCCGGCGATGACAAGATACGTGGCGGCCAGGGCGACGACCAAATTTCCGGCGATGGCGGCAACGATAAAATCAAAGGTGGCGCTGGCGACGATATTATCACCGGCGGCTTCGGCGACGATGTTCTAAAGGGTGGCGCAGACGACGACATCGTGATCGGTGGCGTAGGCGACGATACTGTCCTGGGTGGCACCGGCGACGATATTCTGTTCGGCGACACCGGGTGGAGTTCGGGCAGTGGCTCCGGGCATGGCTCCCACGGCTCGAAAGGTTCGGGCAGCGGATCTGGGCATGGCTCTCATGGCTCTCATGGTTCCCATGGCTCTGGAAGCGGGTCGGGTCATGGCTGGAACGGTTCCGGCAGCGGTTCCGGGCACGGCTCTCACGGCTCGGATGGTTCGGGCAGCGGGTCGGGCCATCATTCGAAGGGTTCCGGCAGCGGTTCCGGGCACGGCTCTCACGGCTCGGATGG
>JABIRL010000367.1 GCA_018667855.1 Rhodospirillaceae bacterium | reverse complement strand
TTCCCGGCGCCTGGGTCTATGCCGGTGACCATCCGGTTCTGCATCTGATCGAACGGGACCAGGTTCCCGACGGCACCGGCCGCGTTGATCATGTCGCCTTTCGCTGCACCGGGTATGGCGATATCAAGCAACGGCTGGAGGCCGCGGGCGTGGAATATGATGAGCGCGTGGTGCCGAAATTCAACCTGACCCAATTGTTTCTGCAAAGCCCCGACGGACTGAAGCTGGAATTGACCTTCACGGAAGAAACCGTCGCCGCCGGATAAGACCGCACAGACACGATCAATGATACATTCCGTCAAGTCGGTTCTGGCGGAGATGAAAAAGACCGCCGATCCCGGGCGCCTGGATGGCATGGCGCGTTACGGCATCAATATCGAGCGGCGGCTGGGTTTGAAAATGCCCGAGATCAGGGCAATGGCGAAAAAAATCGGCCGCGATCATGATCTGGCCCTCGGTCTATGGGCCAGCGAGATTCACGAAGCGCGCATCCTCGCCCCCATGCTGGCGCAACCGGCCAAGGTGGACGGTGCGTTGATGGATCACTGGGTCGCGGGATTTGATTCCTGGGATATCTGCGACCAATGCTGCATGAACCTGTTCCGCCGCCTGCCCCTGGCCTGGGACAAGGTCGCGGCCTGGGCGCCCCGGGAAGAGGAATTCGTCCGCCGGGCCGCATTCGCCTTGATCGCCACGCTGTCGGTGCATGAAAAGGCCGAGCCCGATGCACGGTTTATCGCCCTGCTGTCCCTCATCGAAGCCCATAGCGACGACAACCGGAACTTCGTCAGAAAGGCCGTCAACTGGGCCCTGCGTCAGATCGGCAAGCGCAACCAGGCCCTGAACGGCGAAGCGATCCGGGCGGCCGAGCGAATCTTGGCCCGGGATACCCGAGCAGCGCGCTGGATCGCCAAGGATGCCCTGCGGGAGCTGCGCGATAGGAAAACCCGTATGCGCTTGAAGGCTTGATCCCGCGAACCAAGCCAATTTGGCCTACGCGATACGGTCGCCTTTCTTGATGGGTGCGGCGCGGTTGTCGACGCCCGGCAGCATTTTCTTGGGATCACGGGTGACGACCACATCGATCACCGTGGGCCGGCCGCGCTCGGCCATGCCAGTGGTAATGGCGCCGGCCAGATCGTCGGGATCCTCCACGCGGATGCCCTGACAGCCGAGATTTTCCGCGATGTTGGCATAATTCATCTCGTTCAGGTCCGAGGATTGGAACCGACCGTCGAACTGTGCCTGCTGCAAGGCCTTGACGTAACCGGAGGCCGCATTGTTGACGATCAGGATGGTCAGGCCGCTGTTCAAACGACCAGCCGTCTCCAGCTCGCCAAGGACCATGTTGAAGCCGCCATCGCCCGTGACGCCAACAACGGGGCGGTCGCCCGCCGCCAGTTGCGCGCCCATGCTGCCCGGCAAGCCGTAGCCGATGGAGGCGAAGCCCCGGTTGGCGATGTAATGGCGGCCCGGCGCCTTGGTCTCGCACAACAGGCCTGTCCAATGGGCGGCGAAACCGCCATCGGCGACCAGGATGCCGTCCTCTGGCATGGTGTTGTTCAATTCCTGGCACATGCGCGCCATGTTGACGGGCCGCTCGTTCGAGGTCAGGCGTTCCTGCACCTCCATGCGCCAGGTGGTCATGCGAGTGACGACCTCGGCCGCATATTCACCGCGGGCGGCGTGCTGGGCCGCGGCACTATCCGACAATTCGGCGATCAAATCTTCCAACCCGGCCTTGGCATCGCCCCACAAGGGCACATCGCAGGGCACGCAGCGGCCGATTTCCTCGGCCATAATCTCCAGATGGATCAGCGGAATGCCTTTCGGCGGCAAGGTATAGCGCTTGGTCGCGATCTCGCCCATCTTGCAACCCACCACCAGAATGCAGTCGGAACGTTCCAGCACGTCATTGGCGATGCGGGAATAGCGTCCGAACAAACCCAGGGCCAGACTATGCGTACAGGCAATGGCGCCCTTGCCGCTAAGGGTATGGGCGACGGGAATATTGCAACGTTCCGCCAACTCGGTCAGGGCCGCCTGCCCGCCCGAAAGATGCACACCGCCGCCGGCCAGTATGATCGGCCGTTTGGCCTTGGCCAACAGCGCGACGGCGCGGGCCAGATCATCCCGGTCCGGACGGCTGCGAAAGGCTGGTGCGTGGATGGCGGAAAGATCGGCATGCAGGTCATCCTCGGGGAAATCATACTCACCGTGAGCAATATCTTCCGGCACGTCCAGCAATACGGGGCCCGCTCGCCCGGATGTCGCCACGCCATAGGCCCGGCGCACCAGTTCCGGCAGCCGCTGGATCGCCTCGACCCGAATGACTTCCTTCACCGCCGGCGCCAAAATTTCCAACTGCCGGGATTCCTGGGTCATATTCCGCCATGAATAGTCCCGGTTGGAATCGCCGACCACGGCGACCATGGGAACGCCGGCGTTCAGGCTTTCCACCAACCCCGTGGTCAGATTGGTCGCGCCCGGCCCCAAGGTGGCATCGCAAACGCCGGGGCGGCCCGAAACCCGGGCAAACGCATCCGCCGCGAAGGCGCCGCAGCGTTCATCATTGATAAGAGTGTGCTGCAGGCCCACATCGCCCACCGCGTCATAGAATGGCAGCAACTGGAAGCCGCCCATGCCGAACATGGGCGCGGCATCATGCAGCTTCAACATTTCGGCCAGGGCGCGGCCGCCGGACATGGTGCGGGGCGGTTGATTGCTTAGATTTTGATCGGACATGCTTTAACTCTCTCTCGGTCGGACTTATTGGCGGGCTTTTTTTGCGAAGGATTGCAGACTGTCGCCGGCGGCCACATCCAGGGCGGCGGCGGCTTCGTTAAAGTGAGACACCACGCCAGTCTGCCACATGGAACGGGCATCACCGATGCGCGCGGTCTGGCAATCGACGGTCACGGCGGCGATCTTGCGTTGATCCAGGGCCGGCAGGCGGCTGATACCGATGTTATCAATACCCACGCCGGCATCGTTAAAGGCGCAGGCCAAGACGTCATATTTTATGGCCGAGGCCGCCTCGCCTCCCAACAGCGCACCATGGGAGGCGGTCAGAACCACCTGCCCCGCATCTTCGGCCCGCAACAATGATGCGGAATCAACACCCCAGATGGCCGGGTTCTCGCCTTCCTCGGAAAACAAAAAACGCGCCTCTTCGTATGCCGGTGCTTCGCCCGACGGCGCGGGCGCCCCGCGCATGGCCTCGGCGCAGGCCATGGCCGTTTGGCCCACGGCGCAGCCCAAAGCGGCAGCGACTTCATTGACATGGCTGATCACGCCGCGCCGGGCCATGTCCTCGCCATCGCCAATGCGGGCGCTGTCGTGGGATACGGTGGCGCCAGGCCGGCCCAGATCATCAAGATAAACCATCGAGGCATAGCCAGCACCATCAAGCCCGCCACCCGCATCATTCAAGATAATGGCCCGGGCGCCCGCCTTGGCGGCCAGATAGCCGGCATAAACGCCGCCATGACTGCCGCCGATAAGAACCTGGTCCACATGCTCCGGCCCCAGCTTGGTGACCGAGGCCGCCGTGACGATTTGAATATCCATAGCCTGCCCTTCTATAGAAGCCAAAAACCCGATACAAGTGCGCCAAACTTGTGGGAGAAAAACGTGTCCAACAACTCCAGCCATAATATCGACCGGGACCGCCTGGTCGACCTCTATCGTACCATGCGCCGTATCCGTGCTTTTGAAGAGACCGCCGAAGCGGCCTCACTGTCCGGCCAGATCGGCGGTGCCGTGCATCTTTCCATCGGCCAGGAGGCGATCGCCGCCGGCGTCTGCGCCAATTTGCGCCTGAGTGATCAGATTACCACCACACACCGTGGCCACGGCCATTGCATCGCCAAGGGCACCGATCCCGGCGCCATGATGTTGGAATTATTCGGCAAGGAGGGTGGCACCTGCGGCGGCAAGGGCGGCTCCATGCATATCGCGGATTTCGAGGTCGGCATGTTGGGCGCCAATGGCGTCGTCGCGGCCGGCATCCCCATTGCCGTCGGCGCGGCCCATGGCGCCAAATTGCTGGGCGAGGACCGGGTGGTTGTCTGTTTTTTCGGCGACGGCGCCATCAACCGCGGCCCCTTCATGGAAGGCCTGAACTGGGCCGCCATCTTCAAACTGCCGGTGTTGTTCGTGTGTGAGCAGAACGGCTTTGCCTCCACCACCCATTCCGACGCGGTCACTGCCGGCGCCGGGGCCAATGCCAGGGCCGAGAGTATGGGTATTGAAGCATTCGAGATCGACGGCAACGACGTCGCCGCCGTGGATGGTCTGGTGGGTGATCTGGTGCCGCGCATTCGGGCTGGCGGAGGGCCGTTGTTCCTGAGCGCCAGAACCTATCGCCTAAAGGGGCACACATCGGTTGATCCGGCCCTGTATCGGGACCAGGACCACGCGGCGGACCAATGGCGGCATGATCCCCTAAAACGCGCCGGCGAGGAACTGCGCCGCCTTGGCCTGAGCGATGACGAGCTGTCCGCCATTGACAGTGCCGCCGAGGGCGAGATGCGGCGGGTATCAGAGACAGCGGACGCCGCCGATCATCCGGATCTGGCCCATGCATATGATGATATTCAGGATATCGGTGCACCGGTCTGGGAGGCAGGGTCATGAGCGTTCTCAGCTATCAGGAAGCCGGCTGTCAGGCCGTGGCCGAGGAAATGCGCCGGGATGGCCGGGTCTGGGCCCTGGGCGAGGATTTGGGCCGTGGCGGCGTGTTCGGCCAATATAAAGGGTTGCTGGAAGAATTCGGCCCCGAACGCATTGCCGATACGCCGATTTCGGAAGCCACCATCATGGGTGCCTCTGTCGGTGCGGCATTGGCGGGGACCCGCCCGGTGGTTGAGATGCGCTTTGCCGATTTTGCCCTTTGCGCCATGGATGAAATGGTCAACCAGGCGGCCAAGGCACGGTTCATGTTCGGCGGTCAGGCCAGGGTGCCCTTGGTCATCAGACAGCCCAGCGGCATGTGGCGGTCATCCGCCGCGCAGCACTCTCAATCGCTGGAGGCCTGGTACACCCATATTCCGGGCCTTGTTGTCGCGGCGCCCTACACACCCGCCGACAACAAGGGCATGCTAAAGTCCGCCATACGTTGTGACGACCCGGTGATCTATATCGAGCACAAGGATAACTGGGCCCTGGAGGGCGAAGTGCCGGACGAAGACGATTATCTGGTCCCCCTTGGCGCCGCCCGTCTGGCACGGGAGGGCAAGGATCTGACCCTTGTCACCTGGTCGAAAATGGTTGGGGTCGCGGCCCAAGCGGCGGAGCTGGCGGCGGCGCAAGGCATCGGGATCGAAATCATCGACCTGCGTACGTTATGGCCCTGGGATCAGGACATGGTTTTCGCCTCGCTGGAAAAAACCAAACGGCTTTTGGTGGTGCATGAAGCGGTTCAGGTCGGCGGCTTTGGCGCCGAGATCGCGGCCACGGTCGCGGAGCATATGGCCCATGAATTAATCGCGCCCATCCGTCGGCTCGGCGCCCCCCGCGCGCCGATCTCCTATGCCAAGCCGTTGGAGGATCTGTTGCGGATCACGCCGGAAAAAATTCTTTCCACAGTTGTGTCACAAATTGGCACATAAAATTCAATTTCGCGGTATGACCCAAGGCACTACTGGAGATAATCGTAATAAACAATTGTTTTTAAAGTGTTTTTATATATTCATTAGAAATGTTGCATCATGAATTTTTTGCAGTTACATTAAGGAAGTATTACCAGCTGGCGGACCATAATTTGGGTTCGCACTAGATTAAGTTCGTATTAGAATAGGCTCAAATTTCATGGCGCAACAATCTCCCTGGAGTGTCAAAGGTGTCCGTCCCGAATGCCGCGTCGCGGCGAAGGTCGCCGCTCGTCGTGCCGGCGTGACGATCGGTGAATGGCTGAACCGCGCCATTATGGATGCGGCGAAACAATCTGTTCAAGGATCACCGGACACACCGGTCAGCAATCAATTACCCGCCTTGCCGCTCAATGAACTGGCACAGGCCATCGGGGCCCTGGGCAAGCACATACAAAAACAGAGCGAGAGGTCCGAGGAAAAGGCCGGTCTTGACCGGGCCGAGATCAAACAGACCATCGCGCCGGTGCTGCAGGGTGTGCGGAAACTGGAAGAGGATTTTGAAGCCCTGGGCGAGACAATTCAGAGCCGCGGAGCCGGCGGCGGTCTGGATCGGGACGAGATGGAAGAGACCATCGCCCCCATGGTCAAAAGCGTCCGCAAGCTGGAGGAAAACGTCGGGGCCAAGTTCGAGGCCCTGGACGAGTCCATTCAACGGCAGGAAGCGCGGTCCCGTAAAAGCGCTGAATTCGAGCGGGACGAAATTGAGGAAACCATGGCCCCCATGGTTAGAAGCGTCCGGCGGATGGAAGAAAATGTCGAGGCCAAATTGGACGCCCTGGATGAATCCCTGAGGAACCAACGCTCACGCCCCATGGCGGCGGGCGGCGGTGTGGATCGGGGGGAAATCGAGGAATCCATGGCGCCCGTGCTGGAAACAGTCCGCAAGCTGGAAGAAAGCGTCGAGGCCAAGTTCGAGGCCCTGGACCTGGGCGATGAGGTCGGCCCCATTCAGGAGCGTATGCGCGAGGCGGAAGCCAAAGCGGAACGCGCCAGCCTTAGCCTGGCCCCCCTGGAACGCAAGGTCATGCGCCTGTCCCAGCAATTGGAGCAACGGGAGCCCGAACCAATTCATGAACGCCCGCGGCAGCAGGAACGCGAACGGGAACGGGAGCCCCAACAGGAAAATCACCCACCCCGGCGCGGCCTGTTATCGCGGCTGTTCGGGGGCTAGATTGTGCATGACATCACCCTCGCCTGAATGAACCGCAAGGCGACGGGACGGGAAGGCATGAACCTTGTCCTGGCCCAATAGATAGACCCGGAAGGGACCGGGAAATAGAGCGCCGAAGGCCGGATCAGCCACATCCAGTCCGCCGGCATAGGCGCCGAAGGCCGGCAGGATCAGACACAAATCATCGGTAACAAAGCACCGCCGGGTGAGGCGCCGGCCCCGCAGGCGCACACTGGCCTTGGGATGCAGATGACCGGCAACCTCGCCGGCCAGCCCTCCGCCCGCCATATGGCGCAAAGTTAGCGGCCCCCTGTTGATTTCGCCCATGCCTTGACCGCCCAAATAGGCCGGTGGCCGGGGATCATGGTTGCCGCCGATCCATAGCCATTCACGGGAACCCGTCAGTTCCTGAATGGCCGCCGCATTGCCCGGACTTAAACGATTTTCAGCATCCAAGTCATGAAAACTGTCGCCAAGGCAGGCCACCGTGGCCGGATCGAATTCCGCCACGACCTCCCGTAGCCGGCGCAAAGTCGCCGCCGTGTCGTAGGGCGGCAAAAATCGTCCTCGCGGTGCGCGGGAGGAGCCTTTTTCCAGATGCAGATCGGCAACCATCAACAGGGATTGCTCCGGCCAGAACAAAGCCCCCGAATGATGCGCCACCAAAGCTGCCCCATTGACCAACATGGCATTCTTCTAGCTTAATTGAGAGGTAATGGAAACGCGGAAACGGCGCATCCGCGCCAGGATGGAGACAGCATGAAATCCCAGGCTCGCGTGGTGGTTATTGGCGGCGGCGTCGTGGGCTGCAGCGTGCTCTATCATCTGACCAAACTGGGTTGGGATGATGTGATTTTGGTCGAACGCGCGGAGCTGACCTCCGGCTCCACGTGGCATGCGGCGGGTGGTTTCCATACCTTGAATGCCGATCCCAACATCGCCGCGCTGCAGGGCTACACCATCCGCCTGTATCGGGAGCTGGAAGCCCTGACCGGGCAGTCGTGCGGCCTGCACCACGTGGGCGGTGTGACTATCGCGACCGATCCCGACCGCATGGATTTCCTCAAGGCGGAGCGCGCCAAACACCGCCATATGGATCTGGAAACCGAATTGGTCACGCCGGAAGAGATAAAGCAGCTGTGCCCGGTCCTGAATATCGATGACATTGTCGGCGGCCTGTACGACCCCCTGGATGGCCATCTCGATCCATCCGGCACAACGCAGGCCTATGCCAAGGCCGCGCGCCAGGGCGGGGCCGAGATTTCCCTGCGCAACCGGGTCGTGGAACTGGTGCGCAAGCCCGATGACAGCTGGGACGTGGTCACGGAACAGGGCACCATAAATTGCGAATACGTGGTCAACGCGGCCGGGTTATGGGCACGGGAAGTGGGCGCCATGGCGGGGGTCTATCTGCCCCTGCATCCCATGGAGCATCAATATCTGGTGACCGACGACATACCCGAGGTGTACGAGCGGGAGAGCGAGTTGCCCCACATCATGGACCCGGCCGGAGAGACCTATTTTCGCCAGGAAGGCCGGGGCCTGGTGATCGGGATTTATGAACAGGCCTGCGAGCCCTGGGCGGTGGACGGCACATCATGGGATTTCGGCGCCGAACTGCTGCCCGACAATCTGGACCGGATCGAGGTACCCCTGGCCGAGGCCTATCACCGCTATCCCTGCCTCGGGACCGCCGGCATCAAGCGGGTCATCAACGGTCCCTTCACCTTTGCCCCCGACGGCAACCCCCTGGTCGGGCCCATGCCGGGCCTGCCGGGGTATTGGTGCGCCTGCGCCGTCATGGCCGGTTTCAGCCAGGGCGGCGGCGTGGGCCGCACGGTGGCGGAATGGATGATCGAGGGGGAGCCGTCATCGGACGTCTTCGCCATGGATGTGGCCCGCTTTGGTGACTATACCAACAAGGACTACACCCGCCTGAAGGCGATGGAAAATTACCAGCGCCGTTTCGCCATCACCTACCCGAACGAGGAGCTGCCCGCCGCCAGGCCCCTGCACACCACGCCGGCCTATGACATCTGGAAGGAACAGAACGCGGTGTTTGGCGCCGCCCATGGCATGGAAGTTGTCAATTACTTCGCTCCCACCGGCGAAGAGCCATACGAAATCCCCAGCTTTCGCCGATCCAACGCCTTCGCGGTCGTCGGGTCGGAATGCCACGCCGTCCGTACCGCCGTCGGCCTGAACGAAATTCATAATTTTTCCAAATTCGAAGTCACGGGAGCGGGTGCGGAAGAATGGCTGAGTTACATTTTGGCCAACCGCATGCCGAAGCCGGGCCGCATTACCTTGAGCCCCATGTTGAATCCGAATGGCAAACTGATCGGAGACCTGACCGTTTCCCACATCAGCGCGGGTCGCTATCAGATCGTTGGCTCCTACGGCGCCCAGGCCTATCACATGCGCTGGTTTCAATCTCATCTGCCCAACTCCGGTGTGGATTTACGCAATATATCCGACGAACGCATCGGCTTTCAGATCGCCGGGCCGCGGGCCCGTGATCTGCTGGCCCGGATCACCAATCAGGATCTGTCGACCGAAACTTTTCCCTTTCTTGGCGTGCGGGAAATGGCGGTGGGCGAATTGCAGGCCATCGTCAACCGCGTCTCCTATACCGGTGACCTGGGCTATGAAATCTTCGTGGCCAAGGCTGATCAGGCGGCGCTGTATCATCTTCTCAACGATGCCGGGCAGGAGTTTGATCTGCGCCCCTTCGGCATGCGGGCCATGATGTCCCTGCGGCTGGAAAAGAGTTTTGGTTCCTGGTTGCTGGAATACAAACCCGACTACACGCCGGCCGAGACCGGGCTGGACCGCTTCATAAACTTCGATAAGGGTGATTTTATCGGCCGTGACCCTGCCTTGGCGGAGCGGGACAACCCGCCGAACCGGCGTCTCGTCACTCTGGTCGTGGAAGCCGAAGACGCCGACGTCTGGGCTGACGAGCCGATCTGGAAAGATGGCGAGGTTGTCGGCTTCGTCACCTCCGGCGGTTACGCCCATTATGCGGGCAAGAGTGTCGCCCTTGGCTTCGTGCCGGTCGAGATGATCGCGCCGGGCGCTGCCTTCGAGATCGAAATCCTTGGCGATTTACGCCCCGCCGTATTGATCACGGAGCCCCTGTTCGATCCCAAGGGCGAACGGCTACGGGGTTAGATCGGAATTCACGTAAACGGCAACTGCTTCGTCACTCCCGCGAACGCGGGAGTCCACTCCAGAGCATTCAGGCATGGATTCCCGCGTTCGCGGGAATGACGCCGATTTTAATCCGCCTCTAAATCTGGTCGCTGGCATCCGTGTTGTGGTCCTGCAACATGGCGTTGGTGCCAAAGAAGGCATGCTTGGACATATCCGGCGAATAGCGCGAGGCGGGCGGTGTGCGCCCAAGTGCTTCGGCGATGGCGCGCACGTGGTGCGGGGCACCGCCGCAGCAGACGCCGAAATAGTTCACACCCAGATCCTGCGCCTTTTTCGTGAAATCGGAGATTTCAAACCGGTTGCAGGTAAAGGGATCCAGCGCCGTGGGAAACGGCATCTCTGTCGGCAGACAATTGCAGCCGGGATCGCGCAGGGACTGGAATGTAGGCTCGTCCGCATGGGTACGATAGGGCACCGGCAAGGCGGCCACATGGCAATCCACACTGGCGCAGACATCTTCCAATAACGGCAGCATGGTCCATGGCCCCCGGCAACAGTTCAGGCCCACCACATCGGCGCCGCCATCGGCGATCAGCCTGCAGCATTCGCCCGCCGTATGCCCCTCCCGCGTCACATCAGCCCGATGGAACGCCATGGTGATGACAGACGGCAGCTTGGTCTGCCTGATCACATCAAGGGCGATCAACGCTTCCGCCGTATAAGAAAAGGTTTCGCCGATGATGAGGTCCGCATCCGCCTCGACCGCCCAGGCAACCTGTTCCTCGAACATGGCGCGGACCTGCATGGCGCTTTCATTGCTGTCGGGCTCAAAAAGATTGGTGTTGCAGAGGTTGCCGGCCAGCAAGGTGCCGCTTTCCGCCGCTACCTCGCCGGCTATGCGCAAAGCCTCTCGGTTGAGCTCCTCCAGCAGGTGTTCTTTGCCGATGATACGCAGCTTTTCCCGGTGGCCATAATAAGTGAAAGCCTCCACTACATCCGAGCCCGCATGGACAAATTCCCGGTGCAATTGGCGTACTTCTTCAGGGTGATCCAGCACCGCTTCGGGAACGAAGGCGCCGGCCTGCAAATAGCCCCGGCGCTCCAGTTCAAACAAGTATCCTTCGGCACATATGACCGGCCCTTCGGCCAGCCTTTCAAGCAATCCCAAACCCTTATCCAAAGCAGCCATGGTTCCGTCCTCCATGCAAAATTTCACCCAGAAGAACAACGTTCCGGAGCGGACATTGGCAGATATTTTTGACCGTGGATAGCGGGATTTTACGCCCTGGTCGCGGACGAATTACGTAGCCATTCATGGCCAATACTGAGTAGGCTTACGCCCCCACACCATGGATCCAAAAAGGACCGCCGCCGATGCCTTTCCAACTATCCCCAGAGCAACAGGCAGACTATGAAAAAGACGGCTTTGTCGTCCTGCGCGGCTTATTTGACGGCGAGGAAATCGACCTGCTGCGCCGCGCCATGGAGGAGGATCCGGCCATAGCCGCCCATTCCCTGATCCGGCCGGATCAGGAGGGTTTCGGCACCCGGATCAGTTTGTGGAACCGGGCCGGCGACAGCGTCTACGGCATGGCGGCGCGCTGTGACCGCATGGTGGATACGGCGACAACGTTGATCGGGGAAGAAGTCTATCATTTCCAATCGAAGCTGACCGCCAAGGAGCCTCGCGCGGGCGGGGCCTGGGAATGGCATCAGGACTATGGCTATTGGTACTACAACGGCTGCCTGCGCCCGGATATGTTGAGCTGCATGATCGCCCTGGACCGCGCTGATCGGGACAACGGCTGCCTGCAACTGGTTAAGGGTTCGCACAAGCTGGGCCGCATTGATCATGTGCCCCTAACTGATAAACAGAACGAAGCCGACCCGGAGCGCATGAAACATATTCTCGCCGCCCATGAAACCGTGGCGCCGGCGCTGGAGCCAGGCGACGTCCTGGTTTTTCATAGCAACATGCTGCACCGTTCCGACAAGAACCTGTCCGACAATCGGCGCTGGACCCTGATCATTTGTTACAACGCCATCACCAATGATGCCCTGGTCGCCGGCGATGACCGCTCCTTCGTACCCTTGGGCAGGGTGGGGGATGAGGCCGTCAAACAGGCCGGCCTGAAATTCTCCAGCCAGGATCAGGAACATTTCACCAAACAATCCTATGTCCCGAACGTTGCCGCCGGCCCGGGCAACGGCTAAGTTTCCAGCAACAGTTTTTCCGGGAGATAGCGGTATGAGTTGGCGTGTAGGCGTGGATATCGGCGGCACATTTACGGATGTCGCCTTGGTGGACGAGGAAACCGGCCAGATCGGCATTGCCAAGGTTCCCACCACCCCCCGTGATTTCGGCCAGGGCGTGGTCCAGGCCCTGACGATCGCCCTAGGGGAGCACGATATCGCCGCGAGCAATGTCTCCCTGCTCTCCCATGCGACAACCGTGGTCACCAACGCCATACTGGAGGGCAAGGGCGCCAACGCCATGCTGGTCTCCACCAAGGGATTCCGCGATGTGTTGGAGCTGCGGCGATCCTCCCGTTCCAGCCTGTACGATATGTTCCAGGACGCGCCCGGCCTGCTGATCCCGCGCTATTGCCGCCTGGAAGTCGATGAACGGCTGGATGCCGCGGGCGATGTTGTCACCTCCCTTGATGAAGCGGATATCGACGCCGTCATCGCCTTCGCCAAGGACAATGAGATCGAGGCCATCGCGGTATCCCTGATGTTCTCGTTCCTGAACGATGTCCATGAACGCATTATTGGCGAGAAACTGCGGGCCGCCCTGCCCCATATCCCGGTATTTTTGTCATCCGAGGTATTGCCGGAAATTCGCGAATTCGAACGGGCCTCGACCACCGCTGTCTGCGCCTACGTGGGGCCCATACTGGAATCCTATCTGCGCCGTCTGGAGGGTGCGACGGGGGAAATGGGGCTGCCGGGATTATATGTCATGGGTTCGTCTGGCGGGGTGTTCGATGTCGGCGAAGGGCTGAAAATGCCGGCCATGGCTATCGAATCCGGACCCGCCGCAGGCGTCATCGCCGCCGCCATGATCGGCCGGCAACTGGACAAACCAAATTTACTATCCTTCGATATGGGCGGCACCACGGCCAAGGCCAGTCTGATCAAGGACGGCGTGGTTGAAACCACGTCCGAGTACGAAGTGGGCGGCGACGGCAACGCCAACCGCTGGATGAATGGCACCGGCCATCCGATCCGGGTTCCAGTGATCGATTTGGCCGAGGTCAGCGCCGGAGGCGGCTCCATCGCCTGGATCGATCCCGGTGGCGCCCTGAAGGTCGGGCCGCAAAGCGCCGGCGCCGAGCCGGGACCGGTCTGCTATGACGCCGGCGGCACCAGGCCCACTGTCACCGACTGCAATCTGGCCCTGGGCTATTTGGATTCGGAAGCATTGCTGGCCGGACGTCTGGCAATCCGGGCCGACAAGGCCATGACGGCGATTGAGGAACATTTGGCCAGCCCCCTGGGCATTGGCGTGGACGAGGCGGCGGCGGGGGTCCTGAACGTGGTCAATGCGGCAATGGCCGAGGCCTTGCGCATCGTTTCGGTGGAGCGCGGCCATGACGCCCGGGAATTCAGTCTGGTTGCCTTTGGCGGCGCGGGGCCCATGCACGCCGCCGAACTTGCCGCTGAACTGGGTATACGGGAAGTGATCGTCCCGCCCATACCGGGTGGTTTCTCGGCCCTGGGGCTGGTGGCGACGGATTTAAAACGGGACTATGTGAAGACGCATTTCATTTCCCTGGACCAGGCGGATACGGATGCCGTGTCGGCCGCCTTCAGCGAGATGGAGGCTTCCGCGCAACGGATGTTGCGGGCTGCGAAAATCCCCGAACAGGATTGGGTTTTGGAGCGGGCCGCCGATCTGCGTTATGGCCGGCAAGCCTACGAGCTGACGATCCCGGCCCAAACCGGCGCGGTGACAACGGAAACCCTGGATCAATTGGCCCGCCTGTTTCATGAGAAACACCGCCAAACCTATGGTCATGACAACCCGGATGAAACCATACAGCTGGTCAACCTGCGTGTGACCGCCATTGGCCGGTTCGAGAATATTGAATTGAGTTATACCGGAAAGACGGAGGGCTCGTCCCTGAAAGGCAGCCGGTCCGTTTGGTTCCGCCAGGGGGGCCGATGCGATTGCGCCGTTCACGACTGCGCGCGCCTCGGTATAGGGACCGAAGTTGTCGGACCGGCGGTGATCGAAGCCGTGGATACCACAATCGTCATTCCGCCCGGCTGGCGGGCCCGCATGAACCCCACAGGTCACATTCTTATGGAGAACGACAATGAATGATGCCACTGCCATAAGGACCGATGCGGCCACGTTCGAAGTGGTCAAGAACGCTCTATACGCGGCGGCCGAGGAGATGAAGATCGTATTGGCCAAGACGGCCTATTCGCCGCTGCTGAAAGTCGCGGGCGATTATTCCTGCGGGCTGTTCGATGCGGACGGAGAGATGATCGCGCAAGGTCCCGATCTGCCGATCCATCTTGGCTCCATGCCGGACGCGGTGAAGGCGGTGATCCAGGCCTTTGGCACGTTCGAGGAAGGCGATGTCTTCATCCATAATGACCCTTACTTTGGCGGCTCACACTTGCCGGACGTCAACATCGTCTCGCCGTCCTTCCACAAAGGTGATCTGTTGGGTTTTGCCTGCGTGCGGGCCCATTGGCCGGACATCGGCAGTGCCACGCCGGGCAGCTACGGCGCCGTCACGGAAGTGTTTGGCGAGGGCCTGCGCCTGCCGCCCATCCGCCTGTACGAGGCCGGGGTTTTGAACCAGGGCGTGGACGCGATCATTTTCACCAACGTGCGCACGCCGGACGAACGCCGGGGCGACATGAATGCCCAGATCGCGGCAAATCGCCGGGGCAGTGCAAGGCTATCGGAATTGGCCGAGAAATACGGCGTCGATACCCTGCGCCGGATCATGGTCGAGGTGATGGATTATTCCGAGATCATGATGCGCAAATTCCTCGCCGAATTGCCCGACGGCGAAGGCTCGTTCGAGGATTTTTGCGACGGCGACGGGATTTTGGAGCCCGGCGAGGAGGATGATGAAACCTTCACCATCCGCATGCACGCAATCAAATCGGGGGATACCCTGGCGGTGGATTTCACCGGCTCCGACCCGCAAGTGGCCGGGCCCATGAACGCGCCGCTGTCGGTGACCGCATCGGGGATCTATACGGCGGTCAAGATGGTGGTCGATCCCAACGGCATGATCCCGCCCAACTCGGGCTGTTGGCGCGCCATCACGGTGACCGCGCCGGAAGCCTCGGTGGTCAATGCATCCTTTCCGGCACCGGTGGTCTATGCCAATCATGAAATGTCCCATCGGGTATCGGACATGTTGTTCGGCGCGTTGTATTCATTCCTGCCCGAGCGGGTCATGGCGTGTTCCCAAGGCACGTCCTCGGTGCTGACCCTGGGCGGGATCGATTACCGCAGCGGCGAGCCATATGTGAGCTATGAATCCATCAAGGGCGGCTTTGGCGCCCGTCCCACCAAGGACGGCATCAACTGTGTCGCCGCCGGTATCTCGAACATGATGAACACCCCCATCGAGGTATTGGAGATGAGCTTCCCGGTCCGGGTCGAGGAATATTCGGTGCTGACCGACAGCGGCGGCGCGGGGCAATTCAGGGGCGGTTGCGGCGCCCGCCGGGTCTGGCGGGTGCTGGGAAATGTCACGCGCGGCGCGGTCTGCTGCGAACGCAGCAAATCGCCGCCCTTTGGTTTGGCCGGTGGTCAGGCCGGCTCGCCCATGCGGATTTCCTTGGAAGATCCCGATGGCGGTATTCGCCATCCTTTGTCCAAAGGCGCATTTACCGTGCCGGCGGATGGCCGCATTGTCTTTGAAGTTCCCGGTTCGGGCGGCTATGGTCCGGCATCGGAGCGGGACCCCGCCAGCCTGGCCGACGATCTGAAGAACGGCTACGTCAGCGAAGAGGCCGCCCGGCGCGACTACGGCATCAAATCCTAATTCTGGAGGTTCACTTTCCATGGCCAAGACACCCCCGGTAAACGATTGGAAAACCGACTACGATATCTTCGATCCCGGCTATGTGCGCGATCCCCTGCCGGTCTGGAATGAATTGCGCGAAGGATGTCCCATCGCCCATACGGACCGCTGGGGCGGCAGTTGGCTGCCAACCCGGTACGAGGATATGCAGGCCTTTGTCCGCATGGTGCCGGAACTGTCCTCGAAAGAACCCCTGGTGGTGCCGCCGCAGGAGCTCGATCCCGACTCCGAACATGCGGAGGTCGCCGCCCCACCCATTACCTCGGACCCACCGACGCAGATACCCATCCGCCGGATGATATTGCCGTTTTTCACACCGAAAGCCGTCGCCCTGCATCGGCCCGATACGGAGGCCCTGTGTCACGGATTGATTGACGAATTCATCGACAAAGGCAGTTGCGACGGCGCGGTGCAGTATGCCCAGCAAATCCCGCCCCGGGTGATCGCCAACATGATGGGAATTGATCCCAACCGATCGGCCGATTTTGTCGAATGGGTTCGCGGCATACTTGAAATTGGCCTGACGGATCCGGAAATTCGACTTAAATATCGCAGCATCATTCTTAATTTCTTCAGTGATCTGGTGCAGGAGCGGCGGCAAAATCCCGGAGACGATCTAATTTCTCAATTGATCGCTTGTGAACTGGAAGGTGAACCCGTGACGGATCGAACCGTCATCGGCATGTGCAACCTGCTGCTGATCGCGGGTATCGATACCACGTGGAGCTCCATCGGCTCGGCCATTTGGCATCTGGCCGGCAGTCCCGATGACCGCAGCCGTCTGGTCAACGAGCCGGACCTGTTCCCAACCGCGATCGAAGAATTGCTGCGCTTTTACTCCCCGGTCACCATGGCCCGGGTCTGCCAAAAGGATATCGAGGTCGGCGATGTCACCTTCAAGGAAGGCGACCGGGTGTTGATGAACTTCCCCGCCGCCAACCACGACCCGGCAGCCTTTGATCGCGCCGACGAAGTGGTGCTGGATCGGGAGAAAAATCGTCATATCGCCTTTGGTGTCGGTATTCACCGCTGCGCAGGTTCAAACCTGGCGCGCATGGAAATGGATGTGGCGCTGCGGGTCTGGATGGAACGGATACCGGAATTCGAACTCTCCGACCCCGATGCCGTCACCTGGGCCGGCGGTCAGGTCCGCGGGCCAAGGAACATACCGATACGCTTTTGAGTTGCCACCCGGCGCAACGGAAACGTCAGGGTGCAACATCAGATCATCGTGAATTGCTCAGGTTTGGCGGAATTCGTTGGTCCATAGTCGAACTGCATGATAGAGCTCCTTTTATGATAACCCTTACCAAGGAGCTTTGGGACGGCAGACGCCCGCTCGAGGAAACTTTCTGGCTGTACGCGGTCGTTTACGGCCTGTTGCTGAATCTTGTCACCAGTCTCCTGTTTCTTGCCATGCTGGCAAACGAAGCTAACACGGCCTTGCTGGCTTTGACTTTCGTCACGCCCATTCCCTACAATATTTTCGTTGTGGTGGCTGTTTGGCGAAGCGCAGATTCCTTTGCGGGTCCCGGGAAGTGGGCCGATTTGGCGCGCATAGGCGTTGGCATCTGGATGATCGGCCTGACTTTGGCGTGAAATGATGTTGAGCCGTCATTAGACCGGTTTGGCTCGGTTCAAAGCTTGTCCAACACGGCCATCAGCTTTTCCCCGAACTGCTGCGGTGAATACGGTTTTCGGATATAGGCGCTGACATCCAAATCTCCAGCCGCCTTGACGGCATCCATATCTGAATTGCCTGTAACCATTATGAATGGCATGTCAGGATCGGCCGCACGGACCCTTTGCAACAACTCCAGACCGGTCATGCCGGGCATGTGCCAGTCGCAGATGATAAGGTCGACCCGTTCACCGGAGGACTGCAGAAACTTCTGAGCTTCGTGACCGTCAGCTGCCGCATGGACTTGATGCACCCCTAGTCGGGTCAAAAATAACAATGTGAGTTCCCTGGCATGGGCTGTGTCATCCACGACCAAGACGCTCAATTTGTTCATCGCTATCGCCATTCAGCTAGCCCGGTTCCATCTGAATAAAGGCTGCGGAGTTCATACCCCTCATTGTACACCGTATCGTTTATCAAGCGCATCAATGGCCTTGGTCATGGCTTCGTCGATATTCGGCGCCATTTCAAGTGCAATCGCCCCATGCCCTTCGCCACAGGCAGCCTCCAGATCGGCGGCAACGGCTTGAACCTGGGACATGCCCAGACTTCCACTGGTGCTTTTCATAACATGCGCCAGTTCTCCGACCTCATCCAAGGCACCATTTTCCACGGCAATCTTCAGGCTTTGAAGACATTCCCGGGCGCCAAGGACCTGAGCATCGATTAACTCCCGGAACTGTTCGGCCGGCAGAAAACTCTCCCAGTCATCCAAAACCTTGCCATCCAGGATAGCTTCCACGTCTTCTTCAGCTTTGTTTTCGCCGTCATCAATATTTTCCGCATCCCAACTGTCTTGGCGAGACGGGTCAGGGCGGGGTTCGTGCTTTCGCTTCCCCCAGTTGTTTACAGCGGCAATTAATTTGTCCCGATCCAGCGGTTTCGAGACATAGTCGCTCATGCCCGCCGCAAGAAATCTTTCCCTGTCACCCTTCATGGCATTGGCAGTCAATGCGATGATCGGTATCCGCGCCCGGTCACCTTGCATGCGGCGGATCAGCCTGGTCGCCTCAAGGCCGGACATCACGGGCATATTGACATCCATCAAGATTAAATCAAACCGCATGGTCTCAACGGCCTTAATCGCCTCGATACCGTCGCAGGCTATATTGGTACGGTGTCCGATTTTCTGTAGCGTTCTGGTAGCCAATAGCTGATTTACATAATTGTCCTCTACGATCAGAATTTCCAGCCGAGACAAGGTGTCATCTTCATGCAGCACTGGGGACGAGGCAGAGGATAAATCAACCGCCTTTGATTGCCTGCCAAACCGGCCTGTAAACCAAACGGTCGTGCCTTCGCCAACGGTGCTGTGCATGCCAATCTCGCCGTCGATTATCTCCACGAGTTGTTTGCAGATTGCCAGCCCTAAACCAGTGCCGCCAAAATCGCGCGTGGTTGACGCGTCCACCTGAATAAATTTCTCAAACAGGCTGGGTTGAATATCATCGGGTATTCCAATGCCCGTGTCGGTGACTTCAAACCGCAACCGCACGCCCATCTCGTCGTAACTGTCATCGTAGCTGTCGTCGCGATCTTGCATTTCAACTGAAATTCCGACCGAACCTTTGTCGGTGAATTTTAGCGCGTTCCCTGTCAGGTTGAGCAGAATCTGCCGCAGCCGGCCTGGATCGCCGTTGATAAAGGCAGGTACGTCAGGCCCGATAGTGACCTCGAAACGCAGACCTTTGGCGGTTAACTGAGGGCTTAAAAGATCCGCGACGCTTTGTACGGCGTGGGAAAGATCAAAATCGACGAGTTCAAGTTCCAGCTTCCCGGCTTCCAGTTTCGAGAAATCCAGGATGTCATTGATGATCGTGGTCAGGCAATCCGCCGAGTGCTTAATGGCATCAACGTATTGACTTTGATCATCGTCCAAATCCGTTTCGCGCAACAGGTTCGACAATCCGAGAACACCATTCATGGGTGTTCTGATTTCGTGGCTCATTGACGCCAGAAATTGCGATTTGCTCTCGTTGGCGGCGTCTGCAGCCGCCTTGGCTTCCGACAGCATCACTTCGTGCTGTTTGATACTGGTGATGTCCAGATAGGTTAGCATTCGCCCACCATCAGGCATGACCGTGCACTGGATCAGCAACACCACGCTATCTGCCCGTTTCAACTCTGTTGGTGGAAAACCGCCGGCTTGCATGGGTAATTCGCGGGTTTCCAGCCAATTATCCCAATCTTCGTCGGCAACATTGTAGACACCCTTGTGACGATTAAACTCCATCAAATCGCGACTCGGCCGGCCGGGCACCAATATCTCGGACGGAATTCCCCAAATTTTCCGATAGGCGCGATTGGCCAATCGAATATTCAGATCCGAATCCAAAAGCAATATGCCGTAATCAATAGCGTCCATCACGGCAATCAATTCCGTCGAAATGGCATCTTTGACTTTTAGCTGAATTTCAGCTTCCCGTTTGGAACGATCCGCCTGTTGTGCCTGTTCCAGAAGTTCGGTATTGGCGCGGTTGGCGGCCTCCGCATCCTCCTTCGCCAGGCTGATCCGCGCGATGGATGATTCGTAAAGTCCGATGTAGGTAAGTGCCATGGCGGTGACATATCCGGCGGCGCAGATCAGTAGAATCAACGTGATCCCACCCGTATCACCGTCTCCAAAAGCGCTTGGAAATTCATGGCCGGAAAGGTGGAGACCGCCCAGGATCACGAAGCCCAGGGCATAGCTTAAGAAACCAATCAGGCGATAAATGCCGTCGACAAAGAACATGGCGACGATTGGCACTGTCAGCGTCCACGACAGGCCTGGAGACTGAACCCCGCCGTAGTGATAGGAGGCGAAAAAGATCAGGACGACGAAAAGCAGAAGTGAGCCCAAGCCGACTTCGCGTTTGGCTTTGGTCCAACGCAGCAGGAACGGGAACGTCAAGAATAGAAGAACGCCGACCAGCAAAGTCCAGGCGGTCGAACTGGGATATTGCACGATCAGCGACAACGCGATGATGGCGCCAAAGGGCGGACCGCAGACGTGGCTGACCACGAAGGCGCGCAGCCGAAGATGCTCCTCCTCACTCTCCCTCAGCTCTTCCGGGATGAACCCATCCAGAAATTTGAAGAAGTACTGAACGGCTACGCCGTTAAACCTCATATTGCGGCCCAATCGCACCTGTTAAGATTTGAAACAGACCCAAAATTGCCATGGAAACATTCATAAAACATTACGGGAATCGCGCGGCGGCCCGATGCCTTGGTCAGAAAGCGCCGGGATATCTCAACGTCCGGCGTCTAAATCAAAATCTCGATCTAAGCGGTTGGTTCAATTGCTCTATTCTTAAGAGTCCGGGCGCTTTGTCTTCGCATGCGCTCTGGGCGTTCAAGGCAATTGTTTAGGTATCAAGTACCGACAGGCTGCTGTTTCAAGGTTCAGTATGGATTGCGTCGTTTTCCCGCTACAACGGATAGACCAAAAGAATATCAACCCGCCGGGACTCCAATACCACCCTGCGCTCCTTGAACAGGGGCCGACCATCCTGAATTTCGATGACGTCGAGATATTTGCCGACCGCGAACATTTTGCTGCCGCCATCCTGCATGGTACGGACAATGTTGAAATTGGTACGGACGCCATAACGGCCGTTGTCGCCGGAGCCGATCTGACTGCGTCCGAGCATGTGGCAATAGGTGTGCGCCTCGTAGATATTCGCCGTCTGCATGGCCTTGACGCGATCCGACATCATACCCCGGCCCTCGCAATACATGATGCCCAGGGGCAGCCCTGCCTCGAAGGTCTCCCGCGTGATGATCTGATAAATCCCGTCTTCGGCAAAATAGCCGGGCCACCGCTCAACCGCGCCGTCATCAATGTCGTGGGCGTAGGAAACGATGAAATCCTCGATTTCCGTCCGCGCCGTCATCTCGCCCGCCATGTCAGGCAATATCCATGATCCGGCGATAGCCGGTCCAGAAACCTCGGATCGCGGTTTCGGTGGCGCGGCTTTGATCGGAGGATTCAACCTCCCGTCCACCCATCTCCGCCAGACCCATTCCATCCGCGCTGCCCTTCGTGCCCCGTTGCACGAACTCATTGATGCAGCCATCCTCCAGGGACACCAGCCCCGACGCGCCGGTCAGATTGCCCTGCATCACCCGCATGGCGGTCTGGGCCTCGTCATCCCGTTCATAGCCCACGTAGAACCAGAACAATTCCGTCTTGTCTATGCCACGCGGTACAAAGAACCGCACGGCCAGGGAATTGAGGGTGAATTGTACGGCAAGGTTGGGAAACAGCGCCTGGATCGAATGGGTTATGCCATCCTCGAACTCGGGCCAGGAATTCAGCAGTTGGGGTCCGGCCAAGCTGTCGTCGTATTGCACGGAATGGATTTTCTCCTGCTTGTATTCCGGCGCTTCGTCGAATGTGGCGCGCTTGGCGTAGCTGATGCTGTGCCATTTATCCTCGGCCAGGATTATGCCGCCATCCATGTCCAATCGATTGATCTTGAAGGTGGAATAAAAGGTATGCAGCAAGGTCGCGTGATAGGAATCGCGCACGTTCTCGGCATAAAGCTTCCAATTGTTGTGAATGATCTGGCTATGCATACCCAAGGGTTTCAAGGGCCGGTCCAGATTGCGCCGCATGAAATCGGACATGGGCTTGCCGAAATAACTCTCGGCCGAGGGCGTCTCCTCCGAAAACGTGCCGAATACCAGGCCGCAGAATAACTCAACCCGCAACGGCTCCAGGCTATGCTGGCTGGCGTCGAAATCGTCCGGCAATCCGCCCTTGCCCTTCAGGCCGTTGCGAAAGGCAACACCCTTCAGGCGCCCCTGCAGATCGTAGGACCAGGAATGGTAGATGCAATTCAGCAGCTTGGCATTGCCCTTCTCCTTGAGGCAGACCAGAGCGCCCTTGTGAACACAGCGGTTGACCATGGCATGGACATCGCCATTTTCGTCCCGCGTGACGATGATCGGGATTTCACCAACCGTGGACGTCTTGAAATCGCCGGCATTGGGAATATCGATCTCCAGGCAGAGAAAATTCCAAACCGGGCCGCGAAAGATGCGCTGTTGCTCCAGCGCATAAATTTCAGGATCCACATACAGACGATAGGGGATGCGGGTGATCCCGCCCTCGGGCCATTTCAATGGTTCATTCAAATCATCCACGGTCGATAATGTCATGATGGACCTTTCGTACGCTGAACGTTGGCAGTTTCCAGGTTACTCTATTCACGTCTTTTTTGTCTTGTAGTAGGGCATGTTACCCGCGCCATGATCGGTTTCGTCAATCACGGCGACAATCTGCGCGACCTCCCGGACTAGAATCGGCTCAATCCCCTGGCGCAGGGTCAATTCCGCCATGGCGCAACCCTGGCAACCGCCTTCAAAGCGCAGGAAGGCGGCATCACCATCGACGCGGTCCAGGACAACCTTACCACCGTGATCGGCGACCGCGGGATTGATCAAGGTATCCAGCAGCCCCTGCACATCGTCGCCGGTTCCGCAGTCAATTCGCACCTCTTGGACATGGGGCAGATAGTGGCGAATGGTGTTGCCGATGGTCGTCGCCAATGGGATCGACGCGCCGGGGGAGCCCTGCATACCCAGCACCAGAACCCCGTCGTCAAACGAGCGGACCACAAGGTCGCCGCCGCGTTCGCGCACCATGGCCGATACGTGATCCTCCAACACCTGTTCGATTGGCGACAACGGCGCCGCCTCCAATTCAGGCGCATCCGCCAGTATCTCTTCGGGGAGGTTCGACAGCGCCGCCTCCAGATCCGCGATCAGGTCGTGGACATTTTCCAAGCCAATGGACAGACGCAACAGATCATCGGGCACCGGAGTTGCCGGGCCTTCGATGCTGGCGCGATGTTCGATCAGGCTTTCCACGCCGCCCAGGGATGTTGCCCGCTTGAATACTTTCACCTGCGCCGCCACCGCCATGGCAGCCGCCTCCCCGCCCCGAATGCGCAGGGACAGCATGCCGCCAAAGCCGCCCTGCATCTGACGGGCGGCGATGTCGTGGCCGGGATGATCCGGCAGGCCGGGGTAAAGCACGTGGGAAATACGCGGGTGGTCCTGGAAATGGCTGGCCACGGCCAGGGCGCTTTCCGAACAGCGGGCGACGCGGACGAACAAGGTCCGCATGCCCCGCTGCAGCAGCCAGGCCTCCAACGTTCCCAACATGGCGCCGCCGTCCCGCCGCCAGGCCCGGATACGCTGCCAAAAACCGTCGTCGCGCGCCCCGACAATAGCGCCGGCCAGCACATCGCCATGACCGTTCAGATATTTTGAGGCCGAGTGCACCACCAGATCAGCACCCAATTCAATGGGCCGGGTCAGCACGGGCGAGGCCACGGTGCTGTCCACCGCCAGACGGGCCCGGGCATCGTGGACGATATTCGCCGCCGCCTTGATATCGGTAATTTGCCAGGTGGGATTGGCAGGCGTTTCCAGCCAGACCAGCTTGGTCTTGCCCGGCCGCATGGCGGCGGCCAGGGCGTCGAGATCATGGGTATCGGCGAATTCGACCTCCAATCCCCAGGACACGGCGAAATCCACCAGCCATTTGCGCAGGGCCCAATACATCACCTTGGGCGCCACCACATGGTCGCCGGGCAGCAGTGCCTGAAAGACTGCATTTGCCGCCGCCATGCCGGATGCGAACAACAGGCAGTCGTGGCCGCCTTCCAACGCCGCCAAAAGATCCTCGGCCTCGTCATAGGTCGGATTGTGCGGCCGGCTGTAGCCGCGGCCGGAGCTGTAGCCGCCGTCCGCGTCCCGCTCGAACGTGGTCGAAGGATGCAGGGATGGAACCAGGGCGCGGGTGACCGGGTCGACCCGGCCCAAGGCTTGGGCACTCAGGGTTTCGGGCGAAAGCCTATCGCTCTCTTTGTCAGATTTATCTTGGCTCATTGGTTTGGACCGCCCCGCTTGAAACGGCGAGAAGTCTATCCCGCCTGCCCCGTCGTTGCCATAGGGACGGAGGCGATGCTTGAAATTGAGCCAGAGAGCAGGGACACTGCGGCAAGCTTATATTTTGGGGGTGATTGCGATGCGTTGGTGGTTGGCATTCGTTGCATTGATGGCCTGGACCGCGAGCCAAACCGCCGTCGGCGGTGCCTTGCCGGAGGTCCGGCTTGAACTGGTGGCCAAGGGGCTGAACGCGCCCATTTTCCTCGTATCCCCGCCCGATGGCAGCGGTCGGCGCATCATTGGCGAACAGATGGGGGTGGCTTATGTCTTGGATACGAATGGCAACTTGGGCAAGGCGCCTTTTCTGGATTTACGGGACAAGATCGTGCCGCTGTTACGGGCCTTCGACGAACGGGGCCTGCTGGCCCTGGCCTTCCACCCGGACTTTGCCAAGAACGGCCTGTTCTATGTGAACTACAGCGCCAAGCGTCGCCCCGACTCACCGTTCAAGGGCAAGACCGCCTACACTTGGCGCACCTCCGAATTCCGCATCGATCCGAAAAATCCCAATCGTGCCGACCCGGCGTCCGAACGGGTGCTGCTGCAACTTGACTGGGTCAACCGCAAGCATAACGGCGGCGGCCTGGCCTTTGGTCCCGACGGCTATCTTTATATCGGCGTAGGCGATGGCGGCGGGGCCCACGGGGTGCCGGATGTCTATATCCCGCCCAAGATCGACAAGGATGACAAATACCGCCACAGCAAGAAAATCTCGGAAGATCCGTTCAAGATTCCGAAGCGGTTTCACAAATATGACAAATACGCCCAGGACACAGCCCGCCTGAACGGCAAGATCCTGCGTATTGACGTCAACAGCGGTCATCCGGGCTATGGCATACCGGTAAGCAATCTGTTTCGCGGCAAAACCGAGGGGCGGGACGAGATCTATGCTTGGGGCTTCCGCAATCCGTTCCGGCTTTCGTTCGACCGTATCGGCAATGGCGATATCTTCGTCAGCGGTGTCGCGGAGTCATTTTGGGAGACGGTCTACCTGGTTAACCGCCAGGGCAATTACGGTTGGTCCATTCGGGAGGGCCGCCATTGCTATCTGCGCGAACGCGCCTTTGATCCACCGAAAACCTGTCCCCGCCACGGCCCCCTGGGCGAGCGCATCAACGACCCCATCATCGAATATCCCAACTGGTCCGTGAAACGGCCCTGGTCGAAGGTCAAGGTGGAACCCAAGGGCACCGCCAACGTCGGCGGCTTCCTCTACCGGGGCAAGGCTATTCCCGAACTATACGGCCGCTTTATCTTCGGTGATTTCAGCTCCATCGTGCAAAAACCGTCTGGCCAACTATTCGTCGGCACGCCGACGCCGGCTTGGGGGGCGCTATGGACTGTGGACAGGCTGCATCAACTCGACGTGCGCCTGCATAGCCTGTCCGAGGATGAAAACGGCGAGTTGTACTTGCTGACCACGGCGCTGGGCATTCCGGTCGGCAACACCGGCAAAGTATGGAAGCTGGTATCCGCAACCCGCTAGATTGTGATCCAAGTGTTATGGATTAAATAAGAGTTTTAGGCCATTATCCGGCAAATCGTAGGGGTCGTTACAATATGGGTTCATCAATGTCTCAAAGTATCAACGAAATGTCCGCGCCACCGTTGGCACAATTGATGTTCGGCGATAGCACGCCGAAGAAGGCATTCCTGACGGCCCTTGTCGTTGGCACCGTTCTGACGGCCATCAACCATGGCGACGTCATCCTGGCCGGCGGCGCGCCACCGCTTTTGAAAGTCGTGCTGACCTATTGCGTGCCTTATTGCGTCACCACCTGGGGCGCAATCATGGGTAAGCGGGCGCAATGGCTGCGCGATCAAGGCACCTGATCGTTCATTGGGAAAGCCACTTCATGAAAATCGAAGAATTCTTCAATCAGCGCAACATTGTTGATCTCAGTTTCTTCAATTTTCGCAACGCGATCACGGCAGCCTATTTCGCCAACGAAGGCTTGGAAGTACAAAAGGTCAACGACAATTTCCAAAGCTTTTTCCCGGTTCTGGGCAATGTCACCAACGTCTATTTCCCCCATGTGCTGGAGCAGCTAGGCGTCTCCGGCAGCCAAATTGAGGAATTCGTCAAGAACATTTCGGAAAAAGGTTCAGTCCTGATACCGGAAGTTCACATTACGATCGAAGGCAGACAGCGTGTCTTCTCGCTTCTTTCGACACGAACCAACGACGATGCGTTTTCCTACCTCAACGGCGTCCAGGGTCAATTCGTTGACCGCACGGCGGAATGGGAATTGAAGAAAGAGCGGGAGCAACTGCTGGAACAAAAGCTGCTCGACCGCGAAATCATCGAGGAAAAGAGCCGCCAGCTGGAAGATCTGGCGACCAAACTGGCCAAGTATCTGTCACCGCAGATCTATCAAAGTCTGTTCTCGGAGGCGCCGGGGCAAAGCACGGCCCATGCCCGGAAAAACTTGACCGTATTCTTCTCCGATATCGTGCAGTTCACGGATTTAAGTGACACCCTCGAGCCTGAGCGCCTGGCCCTGGTGATCAATTCCTATCTTTCCGAAATGGCCTCCATCGCCCTGGACTGCGGCGGCACCATCGACAAGTTTATCGGTGATGCTATTTTGGTTTTCTTTGGCGATCCGGAAAGCGATGGTGAGACCGAGGACGCCCTGAAATGCCTGGAAATGGCCATTCGCATGCAGCTCCGCGTGGCGGAATTACAGAAATATTGGCAAAAGCAAGGTGTTTCCCGCGGCCTGCATGTTCGCATGGGCATTACGACCGGCTATTGCACGGTGGGTAATTTCGGTTCCGAACAACGCTTGGATTACACGGTTCTGGGCAGCCCGGTGAACCTTGCCGCACGCCTGCAGGCCATGGCCGAGCCGGACTGTATCCTGATTGACGAGGCGACCCACAGTCTGGTCGGCGAATTGGTCAAATGCCGGGAAGCGGACCAGATCCTGCCCAAGGGCTTCGTCCGCCCCGTGCAAATTTACCAGGTTGAGGATTTCCGTTCCATCGACCATATCGACCAACGCCAATTGCTCTATCAGGCCGGTGAACGGGTGGAAGTCAATATCATCGACAGCTCCGACATCCGCGCCGCGATCGAGGAGTTGCGATCCATCCAGCTGGATTTCGAAAAACGCCTCGACAAAATCTAGAGCAACTCGCGGTCAATTGAACGCGACATGCGCTAATCGGGTGGCAATGCAGCGACCTGATGGATGTGCACATCCTGTTGCGGGTAGGGTATGGAAATGCCGGCCTGGTCCAGGGTTTCCTTGGTGGCCTTGTTCAAATCGCAGAACAACTCCCAATAGTCGCCGGAATTACACCAACACCGCATGCTGAGATCGACCGATGACGCGCCCAGGGCCACGACCTTGGTCTGAGGGCCCGGATCGTCAAGGGTACGCGCATCGTCAGCCATCAGGGCGAGGAGCCGCGCCAGCGCCTGATCCATGTCGTCGTCATAGCCGATGCCGACCGTGATATCGATGCGCCTGGTTGTGTTGCGGGAATAATTGGTGATGGCGGTATTCCAAAGCTGACTATTTGGCGCCGATACGTGCAGACCGCCCACTGTTTTCAGGTTCGTGATAAACAGGCCAATTTTTTCCACTGTCCCATCAATGGACCCGGCATCGATATAGTCGCCAACCTTGAAAGGTCGCAGCAAAAGAAGCATCACGCCAGCCGCGATGTTCTGCAATGTGCCCTGCAAAGCCAGGCCGATGGCCAACCCGGCCGCGCCCAGAACGGCGATGATGGAGGTGGTCTCGACCCCGAACTGGGATAGAACCGCCACCAGGGTGACGGCGATAACAGCATACCGCAACAGGGCGCAGACAAACGGCCGCAGGGTTGCATCCATATGCGGCACCCGGGCCAAGGCCGCGTCCGCCGTCCGCTCCAACTTGCCGGCAATCCACCAGCCGACCGCGAGGATGACAATGGCGCCCAGGATGTCCAGACCATAGGCCAGGATCAGACCATAGATGTCTTCCGCCAGCGCGGATACGTCAACGTTTAGATTTTGCATGGGCCGGTTCTCTTACCGCAAGAAGTTATGGGGACATATCAGACGTTACAGCGCCATCCTGGTATTTTTGACCGGAACCGTCCAACAGTATTCTGGATTTTGGGCGCCTAGTTTCCCGTGGATCGAAAATTAGTCAGGCGGCCGAGGCGCGCAAATCCGCCGCCGAACGACGGCATTGATCAACCAATACTTTTGCCATCGTCGCCAAATCTATCCGCAGTTCGTCGAGCCGCGCCGGCGCACCATCCTGCCTTGGCCGCAGCGCATAGGTGGTATCGGGATTGTCCGGATCGGAATACGTCACGACGACTTCCCATTCGGCCCGCAAGGCTTTTTTCAGATGCAATGCAGTCAGGGCTTCGGACAAAACACGCACGTGTACCTGATGCTCGGTGTAGAACCAAACCTGAGGCTTTTTCCAAAGCTCGCCAAATCTATCGTGCCCTTCACAGGACCAACAGGTTTGATAGCCGTCAAGGCGATGCAATTCATAAACCAAAGGCGCGACAAGTGCCTCGAGCGGGTTGGCATCAGGATCATCGGACAACGCCCTGGGAATATCAGGACAGTCACTTCGGCAAGGTCGCGGATCGGAACTGGGACAGCGCGGTCCGCACACGGGCCATTGCTGGAATGTCGTGGCGCATAAACCAGACAACTCCTGGTGCAGCGCACCGGCTTTCTCAGCCGAATTTTGCCTGCGATTAATTCGCATGGTTGCCACCAAAATGAACCAATTTGATGCATTTTTGACAGTAAAAATTGATAATTAGTTAAAAATCACGAATATAATGCTTATGATATTAGTGTTATAACTAATATATTAGCTAATTATTTCATATTTTATACTAAATGATGAAAGTAGTTTCGATATTTTCTTTTCAATTTCCTCATTTATATTTATATTCCCGATATTAATTTTCACAATAGTTCCATGCACATCGCTGGCACTTGCAGCAATCATAAACTTTGCGCCTATCTCCTTAGACATAGGCTGGAGCAATTCACTATAGACTCTTTCGATTGCATCCCAACGCAGGGCCGGCTTGAAGATCTTGCCCACGGCGGTTTGCGGCATGGTATCGAGGAGGAAAATATTGGCCGGGTTGGCGGCCCGTTCCGGAATATGCTCACGTACGAATGCCTGCAGTTCTTCGGCACTGGCTTGTGCGCCAGGTTTCAATTGAACATAGGCAATGGGTATTTCGCCGGCATAGGAATCCGGTTTGCCCACGGCCGCGGCCAACTCCACCGCCTCATGTTGATGCAAAGTCTCCTCTATCACCGCCGGGTCGATATTGTGTCCGCCGCGGATAATCAGATCCTTGGCCCGCCCCGTCAGCCACAACAGGCCGTCACTATCAAAACGGCCAAGATCGCCTGAATTGAGCCATCCATCGGCTAAAATAGCGCCTTCGTTGTATTGTTCCTGTACATAGCCAGGCGTGATGCCGGCCCCGCCCATCAGAACAACGCCGATTTCGTCGATCTCGCAATCGCGCAGAACCTGACCGTCGTCGTCCAACGCCACCGTTCTTACCTGGCAATGGGGCAGGACGATACCGGCGCTACCAACCGCCGGTTTGCCGTCGCGGGGCAGCATGGTGACGAACGATGTTGTCTCGGTCATGCCGTAGCCTTCCAGCAATGGCTTGCCCAAGGTCTTCATCAACGCCTTGCCCACCTCGGTCGGCAGCGGCGCGCCACCGGTGAAGCCGTAGCGAACGGACGAGATATCCGCATTGCCCACGGGGATATTCAGCAGGGCGCCGAAGACGGTCGGCACCGTACCCATGATAGTGATGCGGTGATGATGCACGATCTGCCATAGATCCCGCACGCTGGTGGGATCGCGGAAACCATCGGGGCTGACGATGACTAGGGTCGTGCCATGGGCCAGCGGTACGATACCGCAGACGATGGAACCGCCGATATGAAACAGCGGCAGGCCCGTGGTCAGGCTGTCTTCCGGTCCGTAGTCCAAGGCATAAGCGGTACTCCAGATCTGCCCCGCCTGCATGGCATGGGTATGCTGGGCCAGCTTTGGCGTGCCCGTGGTGCCGCCGGTATGAAAATAGGATGCGATGTCTTCGGGCTGAATTTGACGACCGCTGATCAGATGGTCGCCGGAATGGCTCCGCTGCGTCGCGGCGAATGACTTAACGCCATCACCCAACGGCCCGCCACCGACCTGAAAGACCACGGCCAGCTCGGGCAGCTCCGCGCGCAATGTCTCGACCTTGTCCCAAATTTCCGCGTTCAGTTCGGGCCCGGCGGCAACCAGAATCTTGGTATTGGCCGCCTTGAGGATTTTGACGATCTGCCAATCCTCCAGCATGGGATTAACGGCGTTGACGATACCCGCCGCCTCGCCGCCCACGATGGTGCAATAGGCCTCTTCGCATAACGGCAGCAGGAACGAGACCACATCGCCCGGGCGCAGACCGTGATCGTGAAACATATTTGCCGCCCGGTAGCAGCCGGCCATGAAATCGCCGAAACTGACGTTCCGGGGCGGTGCTTCCACCTCGCCCGGTACCAGGAACTTCAAGGCGATGTTGTCGGGATCCTCGGCGGCGCGCAGACGGATGGCGTCAAATGTATTGCCGGCGGGAATCAATTCGCTGAGCGGGGTTGTTTCCAAAGCTCTGGCATCGGCATTGTTCCGGATCGGGCTCCGCATCATTTCCATCCCTCAAGGCAATGTTAGGCCACGACCGCGTCGGTCCGCAGGCCCGCGATTTGTTCCTGGTCATAGCCTAGCTCGGCCAGAACCGCATCTGTATTTTGACCCAGGCGCGGCGGCGGCGTGGTGACGTCGGCGCCATCATGGGCCATCTTGAAGCCGACGCCGGGCACCCTGTAATCCCGGCCCATGGAAGGGTCCTTGACGGTATGGATCATGCCGCGCGCGGCCAGTTGGTCGCTGCCCATGATCTCGGCCAGACCGCGCACCTTACCCGCCGGCACGTCGACGGCGCCCAGGCGTTCCTCCCACTCCAGGGCGGGGGCGTCGGCAAAGGTCCGGGCCAGGGCATCCTGCACCAAGGCAACATAGTCGCTGTTGCCGCCCCATTCCGCCATGCGCGGGTCCGTCACCAAGTCCTCGCGATCAATCGCCAGGGCCAAGGCCTTGGCCTGATGCGGCGCGTTGGCGGCCAAGGCCAACAACCCATCAGCGGTTTCGAACATGCCCGAGAACGGACTGCCGCTGGCGGCGCGGTCGCCGGTCCGTTGCGGTGGCGTGATGCCCTGTAGATGAGGCGCCATGGCCGGCGCCATGATGGCCACGGCGGCATCCATCATGGCGACGTCGATAATCTGCCCCGCACCCGAGCGTTCCCGCTGATACAAGGCGGAGGATATGGCAAAGGCGGCCGATAGTCCGGCCACATAATCGATCATGGGAAACCCGACCCGGCGCGGCCGGCCGCTGTCATCCCCATTGGTGGTCATCATGCCGGACACGGCCTGCACCACGTGATCATAGGCCGGGCGCCTGGCCATGGGCCCGTCCTGACCGTAGCCGGAAATGGCACAGTAGATCAGCCGGGGATTGGTGGCCGCCAGACTTTCCGCGCCCAGGCCAAGGCGCTCCATCACGCCGGGTCGGAAATTTTCGGTCAGCACGTCCGCGCTCGCGGCCAGCTTGCGCACGATTTCCTTGCCGCGCGGGTCTTTTAGGTCCACGGCGATGGATTTCTTGTTGGCGTTCTGGGCCAGAAACCCAGGCCCCAGCCCCGCCGCAGCCAGGTCCGGATCGCCACCACCAAAGCGTACGAAGTCCCCCCTGCCCGGCTGTTCGACCCGCAGCACATCTGCCCCCAACAAGGCCAATTGATAAGTACTATATGGCCCGGCTAGGACCCGTGTCAGATCAACGATACGAACATTTTCAAAAGGCCTACCCATCTCGACACTTCTACCCGGTATTACTTTGTACAAAAATTTCCCGTCACACTATTGCGCAATACGCATCGACCGCTATCATATTCCCAGTCTCGATATTGGTTGGTCAATTGGGAAGAACCGGCCATGGCAAAAAACAAATGAGGCAGGGAGAATTTAAATGTTGAACAAAGATCATGCATCGATCCGTCTGCGCCGCGGCGCGGCACTCGTTCTGGCGGCATCGCTGGCGGCTGTTGCCGGCAATGCCCAGGCCGCCGACCCGGTCAAGGGCGGCACCTTGACCGTTGGTTTGGAAACCGACGTTCGCGGTTTCGATACCGTCAAGGGCGGCGTCTACGGCATCTCGGGCCGCACCGTGGCGGGCGCGCTTGAAGAACCATTAATCATGGTGACACCCGATCGGAAGTACGAGCCTCATTTGGCGACCTCATGGTCGAACAGCGACGACGGCCTGACCTGGACCCTGAAACTGCGCACGGGCGTGAAGTATCACGACGGCAGTGATTTTGAATCCAGTGACGTTGCGGCGCATTTCAATCGGATCCTGGATCCGAAGAACAAATCCCGCTCTCGCGGCTTCATGTCCGCCATCAAGGGCGCGGAAGCCGTGGACGGCAATACTGTCCGCTTCACGCTGAAACATCCCTGGCAAGCCTTTCTGCCCACCATGGCGGGCCGCGATATGGGCGGCTTGATGGAATCCCAGGAGCAAACTGCATCGGGCAAGCAAAACCGCTCCCCCATCGGCACCGGTCCATACATTTTCCAGGAATGGCGCGGTGGCGACCGTATCATTGTCACCAAGAACCCGAATTATTGGGACAAGGATAAAATCCATCTGGATAAAATTATCTATCGCATCCTGCCCGACACCCAGACCCGTTTTGCAAGCCTAATTGCCGGTGATATCGATCTGATCTGGACCGATCGCGCGAATTCCATTCACCAGGCGGAGAAAGAAGGTAAGGTCACTGTCTATAAACAGGACGGTGGCGGTTCCGGACTGGTCTTGTTTAATGCTTCCGCCCCGCCTCTGGACAGCAAGGTTGTCCGCAATGCGGTGCGACATGCCCTCAGCCAGGAGATCGTCAACAAGGTTCTGTGGAAAGGGACTCGCTACAAAGCGGAACATCCCATGCCCTTCAAGTGCAAGGATGTTAGCTACCCCAATTTCTCCACCGCGAAAGCCAAGGAGCTGGCGGCACAATACGGCAAGCCGATCAAGCTGCAGATGATCCACACCACCACGCCGCGCGGCAAGGAGCTGGGGGAAATTTTCCAGCAATTGATGAAAAAGGCCGGTATGCAGTTGGACCTGATCCCGGTAGATCAAAGCATTTTGGTCAAGCGTGTGTTCACCAACAAGTACCAGATCAGCGGCTGGCGCGTCGCCGATGCGCTTGACGTGGGTCCGCAGCTTTTCGGTCTGTCCCATTCGAAGAGCCCCTACAACATCACCCGGCTGAAGACACCGGAGCTGGACAAGCTGTCTCTTGCCATGCGCATGGCGAAAACCATGGAATCCCGCGAGCAGTTGCAGTGCGATCTGGTCTCCATGATCAATCAGAACGGCAACATGGCGTTCGGTCCCGGCAACCGCTACCACATCCTGCTACAGAAAAATATCAAGGGCATGCGTGGCTTTACCGGCGGCACGGCCTATGTCTGGTACCTGTGGAAGGACAAGGGCTAGACTGCTCGATAGGCTGTAGAGGTCACGGCTGAACGGCGTAACCAATGCGGTATCTGACAGCCCGGTTTGGGCATCTGTTGGTGGTACTGTTTGCCGTTACCTTTCTGACCTTCATGCTGGTCAACGTCCTGCCCGGCGATGTCGCTTATGATATGGCCGGGTTGGATGCGTCCGAGGAAGAGGTCGAAGCCATCCGCGAGGAAATCGGCCTCAACCGCCCCGCTTTGCTGCGTTATGTGGAGTGGCTGGGCGGCATCCTGACGGGGGATTGGGGCAAATCCTTCATCACATCGGAGCCGGTATGGGACGCTATCAAAACCCGCTTTCCGGTTTCCCTGGAACTGGTCATCGTAGCCCAGATCATGGCCCTGCTGCTGGCCCTGCCCCTGGGCATCATTTCGGCCCTGCGTGTCAACAGCCGCTTTGACCGGGTGGTCGCGGTGGGTGGATTTTTCTGCCTCTCCGTGCCGAATTTCATGATGGCGATTATCCTAATTTATGTCTTTGGCCTCTGGCTCAATTGGCTGCCGGTCACCGGCTATGAGCCCCTGTCCGAGGGGTTGTGGGCAAACCTTAGAAACTTCATCCTGCCCTCCGCCAGTTTCGCCCTTGCCGAATGGACCATCCTGGCTCGGGTCCTGCGCTCGGACATGATTGGCGTCTTGCAGGAAGATTATATTTCCATGGCCCGGGCCAAGGGCATGCCGGTGCGGCGGATTCTTTGGGTGCACGCCCTGCGGCCGTCATCTTTTTCGCTGATTACGATTTTCGGGTTGCAGGTCGGCGCCTTGATCGGCGGTTCAATCATTATTGAGTCGATCTTCGCCCTGCCCGGCGTCGGTCGGCTATTGATCCAGGCCATATTCCTGAGGGATTTCATGGTCATCCAGGGCTGTGTCACCTTCATCGCGATGGCCTATGTGGTTATCAACTTCAGCATTGATATCTGCTATGCCCTGCTGGATCCACGGATCAGGGTGGCGCGGTCTCATGGCTGATACGCCGCTACAGGATCAGTCCCTCCAGACTCCCCAGGCTTCCGCCCAGGATCAGGAAAATCGGGCCGCCCAGGAGGCCGCGCGAAAACGAGGACGTTTTGGGCTGTTCTTCTGGATTCCCTCCGCCTGGCTCGGGTTCATTATTTTCTGTGCTGTCTTTGCGGATCTTTTGCCGTTGCTGCCGAATGACGAAATGGATTTTCTCGCCCTCGCCGCCCCCCCCATGGCCACGGAAGAACATTTCCTGGGTACCGATCTACAAGGCAGAGACATACTCTCCCGTATTTTATACGGCGCCCGAGTTTCCCTGACGGTTGGCATGGTGGCAACCGCCATCGGCATGACGTTCGGTCTGATGATCGGGTTATTGGCCGGCTACTATCGCGGCCGGGTCGAAACGGCGATCACCCTTGGTCTTGATACCTTGCTCGCCTTGCCGGGCCTCGTCGTGCTGTTGCTGGCTTCTGTCATATTCGGCGGCAGTCTGACTATCGTCAGCGTCAGTTTGGGGATTTTGTTGATTCCGCCTTTCGCCAGGATCAGCCGGGCCAACACCCTGAATTTCGCACAACGGGAATTCGTCGTCGCGGCAAAGGCCATGGGGGCACGGGATTTCCGCATTATCGTATTCGAAATTCTGCCCAATGTGGTGCTGCCCGTGGCGGCTTATGCGCTGGTCCTTGTCGCTCTCGCTATTGTCATCGAGGGGGCTTTGAGCTTCCTGGGTCTCTCCGTCCCCTCGCCCACGCCAAGCTGGGGCGGCATGATCGCAGAAGGCCGGGAAAACCTGGATGACAGCCCGCATGTCAGTTTCATCCCGGCGATCTTCATGTTCCTAACCGTGCTGTCCTTCAATCTGGTTGGAGATACCCTGCGCAGCAAGCTGGCGGATTTGCGGGAAAGCGCGCTTTAAGACAGAACGCCGTCAATCGTCAGACAGAGGAAAATGACAGGCGACCTGATGGCGCGCCGCGATCTCTTCCAATGGCGGGATTACTTCGGTGCAGATTTGCTGCGCTCTGGGACAGCGGGTATGGAACCGGCAACCGGGCGGCGGATTGGTGGCCGAGGGCAACTCCCCGTCCTTCATAGCGATGGGCTGCGGCGCGCGGTTCGGATCCGCCTCGGGGATGGCGCTTAACAAGGCCGCCGTATAGGGATGGGCCGGCTTACGATACAGTGTTTCGGAATCCGTCAATTCGCAGATCCGTCCCAGATACATCACCGCAACCCGGTCGCAGACCACCTTCACTACGGACAGATCGTGGGAGATGAACAGCATGGTCAGGTCATAACGTTCCTTCATGTCCTGCAGCAGGTTGATGATCTGCGCCTGGATCGAGACATCCAGGGCCGAGACCGGCTCGTCGCAGATCAGCACGGATGGCTCCGAAACCAGGGCGCGGGCGATGGAGATACGTTGACATTGCCCGCCCGAAAACTGAAACGGCCGGCGGTCCAGCGCATAGTCGGGATCAAGCCCGACGGCGGTCAGCACCTCCCGCACACGGGCGGCGCGTTCCTCCGGCGTGCCCTCTTTCATGACCACAAGGGGCATTTCAACGATGTCTTTAACCTTGCGCCGGGGATTGAGAGATGAAATGGGGTCCTGAAAGATGATCTGGAAATCTTTCCGCTGGCGGCGCAGTTCCTCGCCGCTCAGGGCGGTCAAATCGGTGCCGTTCAGTATGACCTTGCCGGATGTCGGCACCGGCAACTGCATGACAGAGCGCGCGGTGGTCGACTTCCCACAACCGGACTCGCCGACCAGACCCAGGGTTTCGCCCGGATAAATATCGAAACTGACACCGGAAACCGCATGCACCACCTCCCGCTTGCTGAGGCGGAATTCCACCACCATATCCTCGACCCGCAAGACCGGTTTCGCCATCGCATCGCGCTGTTGTTCCGCTTGCGACATTACGCGGCCTCCCCTTCAGCCGCGCCGACCGGGCGCCAACAGGCAAATATGTGATCGCCGGCGCCATCGGCACCTAATTGAGGCTCCTCGGCCCGGCACCGTTCCTCGGCCCGGCTGCAACGGGGCGCGAAACGGCAGCCCGGTGGCGGATAAATCAGGTTCGGCGGCTGGCCTGATATGGTCTTCAGGCGGGTATGGGTCGGGTGATCCAATTGCGGAATACTCTCCATCAGCGCCTGGGTGTAGGGCATGCGGGTATTGCCGAACAGCTGCTTGGTGGCGGAGCGTTCGACCATCTTACCCGCATACATCACCGCGATTTCATCCGTGCGCCCGGCGACGACGCCAAGATCATGGGTGATCAGGATCATGGACATGTTCCGTTCGCGCTGCTGTTCGCGCAACAGATCAAGAATACCTGACTGCACGGTCACATCCAGCGCCGTGGTCGGCTCGTCCGCGATCAATAATTTAGGCTCGCACGCCAGGGCGATGGCGATGGCCACCCGTTGGCGAATACCGCCCGAAAGCTGGTGGGGATATTCATCGATCCGCCGCTCGGGCGCGGAAATGCCCACCGCCCGCAACAGCTCGATGCCCCGTTCCCGCGCCTCCTGCTTGGAAGTACCCATATGATGGATCAGGGTTTCCGATATCTGTGCGCCGACTTTCATGACGGGATTGAGCGAGGTCATGGGATCTTGAAAAATCATCGCCACTTCGCGCCCGCGTATGGCGCGCAAGGCCTTTTCATTCAGATTGCGCAGGTCACGGCCATTAAATACGACGCGGGCGTCTTCAGAAATTTTGGCGCTGGGCGGTAGCAACCCCATCAAGGTGCGGCACAAAATCGTCTTGCCGCAGCCCGATTCTCCCACCAACCCCAAGGTGACGCCCTGATCCAGATTAAATGATACGCCGTCGACAGCCCGAACCAAGCCCCGTTCCGTCACGAAGTGCGTGCGCAGGTTTTCCACCTGCAAAAGCGGTCCATTTTCGATCACACACACCCCCCGGAGCTATCCATGAAGTTTAACCGAACCGGACAACATTGGGAATAGGCCAACCGCCCCTTCTGCCCTATCGTTGCCCCAATGAACCGTTTCGGTTTCTAGGGGAGCAAGACCATGTCCAAACTTCGCGAGCAACTTCACGGCACGGAAATAGTCGTGGCGCCGGGCATCTATGATGCCTTTGGCGCCTTAATGGTGGAGCGCGCCGGCTTCCCCGCCGCATATCTGTCGGGTGCCTCCATCGCTTACACCCGCTATGGCCGACCCGACCTCGGACTGGTGGGCATGGACGAGGTCGCTGCCGTGCTATCCGCTATCGGCGAGCGGGTGGAGATACCGTTAATCGTTGACGCGGATACCGGCTACGGCAACGCCCTGAACGTGATCCGCACGGTGAAGCTGTTCGAACGCAATGGCGCCGGCGTCATCCAATTGGAAGATCAGAGCCTGCCCAAACGCTGCGGCCACCTGGCGGGCAAGACCCTGGTGTCGGGGTCGGAGATGGTGGGCAAAATCAAGGCCGCCCTGGACGCGAGGCAAAGTGAAAACACCCTGATCATGGCCCGCACGGATGCCATCGCGGTGGAGGGGCTGGAACCCACGCTTGAACGTGCGGAGCGATATCGCGAGGCCGGCGCCGATATTCTGTTCGTGGAAGCACCGCAAACCGTCGATGACATGCGTACCGTGACCGCCCGCCTGGGCAAGGACGTACCCTTGCTGGCGAACATGGTCGAAGGCGGCAAGACGCCACTGTTGCCGGCCAGTGAATTGCAGGAGGTGGGATATTCCCTGGTCATTTTCCCCGGCGGCCTCGCCCGCGCGGTGGGTCATCTCATGGGGCGCTATTTCGCCTCTCTGCAAACCCATGGCGATACCGCGCAGTTCCGCGGCCAGATGATCGATTTCGACGAGATGAATGCCCTGATCGGCACGCCCGAGATGCTGGCCGCCGGCGACCGTTATGACGCAGGAAAATTTGAAGCAAATGACTAGGATCCGCTCTTGAGAATTCGCAGCGCGGAAAATCGTAGCTTTGAGATCGAGGTGCCCGTCGCCATCATCGGCGGCGGCGCCTGCGGTCTGGTCGCCGCTCTGACCTTGGCTGATGCCGGCATCGCCCCATTGGTGCTGGAGCGGGACGCCATGCCGTCAGGCTCCACCGGGCTATCTTCGGGCATGATCCCGGCCTGCGGCACCTCGATGCAACGCCAGTTGGATGTCGAGGATACGGTCGAAATGCTGGTCCACGATATCCAGGCCAAGGCCAAGGGCCAGGCCGACCCCGCCATCGCCAGGGCCGTGGCGGAGGCGTCGGGCCCTACCGTGGAATGGCTGGTGGCGGACCATGGCGTGGAATTGACCCTGGTCGGCGGCTTTCTTTATCCGGGGTTTTCGGCCCTGCGCATGCATGCACCACCGTCCCGCCAGGGCGCGGATTTGATGGCCGGGCTGCTGCGCGCGGCGGAAGGCGCCGGGATCGATATCATGACCAACGCCAGGGTAACGGAACTGTTCGCCAGCGCCGATGGCCGGGTCACCGGATTGACCCTCGAACGCCCCGACGGCACGGTCGAGGACATCGGCTGTCAGGCCCTGATCCTGGCCTGCAACGGCTATGGCGGTAATCCGGACATGGTCCGCCGGCACATCCCCGAAATGGCGACAGCCGAATATTTCGGCCACCCCGGCAACCAGGGCGATGCGGTCGCCTGGGGCACGGCGCTGGGGGCTGCCGTCAAACATATGGGCGCCTATCAGGGCCATGGCTCGGTCGCTTCACCACACGGCATTCTGATCACCTGGGCCTTGATGATGAACGGCGGTATCCAGATCAACAATCAAGGTTTGCGCTTTTCCAATGAACATCGGGGCTATTCGGAACAGGCGGTGGACGTCCTGGCGCAACCGGAGCGGATCGCCTGGCTGGTGTTCGATGACCGCCTTTTGACCCTGGGCCGTGAATTCGAAGAATTCAATCTGGCCGAGGCAGCGGGCGCCGTCTGCCACTGTGCCGACCCCCGGGAACTGGCCCAGGCCATCGACGTGCCGGGGGAAGCGTTGACCGGTACGTTGGCGGAAACCGCTGCCTGGGCGGAGGGAGATGGCGAAGACCCGTTCGGCCGTGATTTTACATCGCAACCGGCTTTGACCTCCCCGCTGCATGCCATCAAGGTCACCGGGGCGCTGTTTCATACCCAGGGCGGTCTGGAGATTGACCGACACGCGCGGGTACTGCGGCCCGACGGCAGCGCCCTGCCGAACCTTTACGCCGGCGGCGGCGCGGCTTGCGGCGTATCGGGCTCTCAAGTTTGGGGGTATCTTTCAGGCAACGGGTTGCTGACCGCCGTCAATCTGGGCCGCCTGGCGGGCCAGGCGGCGGGGGAACAAATCAAGGCTAACTAGCTAACTATAGGGGAATGGAAACATGAGCGAGACACCACAAAGCAAAGCCGATGCCTTTGCCGCCTTGCACGCCGGACCGGATATCTTCGTCATGCCCAACCCCTGGGACATCGGCAGCACGCAGATCCTGACCGGCATGGGCTTCAAGGCCTTGGCCACCACCTCGGCCGGTTATGCTTTTTCCAGGGGGCGGATGGACGGTGTCATCGGGCGGGATGAAATGCTGGCCCATGTGACCGAAATCGTCGACGCCACGGACTTGCCGGTCACCGCCGATCTGGAAAACGGCTATGGCGACAGCCCCGAGGCAGCGGGGGAAACCATCCGGCTGGCAACTCTAACCGGTCTGGCCGGCGGCTCGATCGAGGATTACACACCCCATGACGGCGGCAAGATTTATGATATGTCCCTGGCCACCGATCGGGTCGCGGCCGCCGCGGCGGCGGCGCGGGCCAGCGAGGTCCCCTTCATATTGACGGCCCGGGCCGAGAATTTTATCCGCGGCAACCGGGATCTGGACGACACCATCAAACGTCTGCAGGCGTTCGAGGCGGCGGGGGCAGATGTGCTTTATGCGCCGGGCCTGCCGGGCCTGGATGCCATCCGCACGGTCTGCCAGTCCGTGGGCAAGCCCGTTAACCTAGTAATGGGGTTATCGGGTAGCGATTTGACAACTGGGCAACTGGCCGATGCCGGCGTCCGGCGGATCAGCCTGGGCGGCGCCCTGGCCCGGGCCGCCCTTGGCGCATTCATGGATGCGGCAAAAGAAATTCAGACGGGCAATTATAAATTCCTCGACAGGGCGGCGACGTTCCCTGAAATCGCGCCGTTTATGCGTGCTAACGAGAACTAATATTCCTCGTTCCCATCTTCGCTCCAGTCATCGGGGGGTTCGACGGCCGGAATGGTGTAACTTTCGTTCAGCCAACGGCCCAAATCCATGTCGGCACAGCGTTTAGAACAAAAGGGATTGTATGCGGCAACCGCTGCTTTGTCGCAATTGGCGCAGGTGCGAATGGATTTCGATGTCGTCATCACAGAACCGTAACCTGGAATTCCTCCAGGGCCAAGGCGGCATCCGCCGTAAGTTGCACCCGGCAGCCACGTTCGCGGGCCAAGCGGGCCAGCAGATCACCATCGGGGCCGCCCAAATCGGCTGCCACCGCCGCCGCCGCGCGCACTGCCAGGGCGCGGCCCTTGGCGGCATGGGCTTCGCGCAGGATACGGTCGAGCAAATTGTCGGCTACCCAACGGACCGTTGATGTTAGACCGGCGCCATCGCAAAGTGGGCAGACCATGCCCAGGCGTTGCGCCAGGGCCGGTTGGCGGCGTCGGCGGGTCAACTCAATCAGGCCC
>JABIRL010000098.1 GCA_018667855.1 Rhodospirillaceae bacterium | reverse complement strand
GCCGGTGACGAAATCGCTTTCGGCCGATGACAGGTAAATCACCGCGCCCACCAAATCCTCGGGCAATTCCTCGCGCTTGATCATGCGGCTGGCGTATTGCACCGCGGCGCCGCTGCCCATCCAGTTGGTCCGCTTGCGCACGTTCTCGCTCATGGTCGAGCCCGGCGCGATACAGTTCACCCGGATACCATCATCTCCCACCTCGCGGCACAGCGACCGGGTAATGGCCAGCACGGCCCCCTTGGTTGAATCGTAATGCAGGAAGAACGGCACCCCCTGAAAGATCCTGCTGGTGGAGATATTGATGATCTTGCCATAGGACTGTTTGCGCATGGCGGCCACCGCCGCCTTGCAGCACAGCCAGGTGCCTCGGACATTGACCGCATGCATGCGGTCCCACTCCTCAATGGGAATTTCATCGAACGGTTTGCGTTCCACGGCGGTAAAGATGGCCGCATTGTTGACCAGGATATCCAGCTTGCCGTACGCCTCGACGGCCTTGTCGACCATGTTCTGGGTGGCCGCCTCGTCGGAGACATCGGTGGGCACATCGATGGCCTCGCCGCCGGCGGCTTTGATTTCCCCGACCACGTCACCGCCGGAATCGCGGTCTGCAATCACCACCTTTGCGCCTTCGGCCGCCAGCGCCCGAGCATAGGTGGCTCCAAGCCCCTGCGCCGCGCCGGTGACGATTGCTACCCGGCCATCTACTCTCCCCATTCCCTGTCTCCACCGTTTTGCAAATTGGTTGGCGCATAGTGGCGGCTCAGCATGTTGGATTCAACCCGGACCTCTTGTATCGTGATGCACGGCATGACGACATGGGATGGGTTTCGGAACGGAATAATGACCATAACCATCACATCAACCGACGCGGCCCTTGGGGCACGCGTTACCGGTATCGATCTAAGCCAGGAACTGGCGCCGGAGACCGTGGAGGAACTGCGCGCGATTATCCATGAGCATTTGGTTGTGGTGTTTCCCGATCAGGATTTTTCGCCGGAGGAACAGCTTCGGTTCGCCGAATATCTTGGCCCCGTGGCGCGGCGCAAACTGCCTGAGGATTATGACATCCCGGACTCTTCCCGCGAGGTGCCGGGGATCGTCTACGTGAGCAATATCAGGACAGACGACGGCAAAGTGGACGGCGTCATTCCCGATGGTGAAATGTGGTTCCATCACGACACTTGCTACAAGCCCGAGCCGGATCGTTTCACCATGCTGTACGGCGTGACGGTTCCGAACAACGGCGGCCACACCATGTGGGCCAATATGGTGCGGGCCTGGGAGACTCTGCCGGACGACCTGAAGGCCGCCCTCAAGGGCCGCAAGGCCCTCAACGTTTATGATTATGCCACCATCGAACGGCCGGATCTGTCCGATCTGGACAAAGTCGAACATGCCTGGCAGCCCGCCGTGGTTACCCACCCTGTTACCGGGCGCGACGCGCTGTTCGTCAACCGGCTCATGAGTTGCCAGCTTGATGGCCTGGACGATGCCGAGGGCCTGAAGATCCTGAATGCGGTTTTCGATCATGCGGAGCAGCGCCAGTTCATCTACGAACATGCCTGGTCAGTGGGCGATTTCGTCATATGGGACAATCTCGCCTGCACCCATGCGCGCACCCATTTCGATCTCGGCGACGACCGGCGGCTGAGACGCAGCAAGGTGGGGGGCGCCGCGCTTATTGACTAGAAGGTGAATTGGCAACTCAGATCCAGGGCCTATAATAGTCGCAGAAAATCAGAATAAAGTGGGGATCCGGGGGAGTTTCGATGAAGTCATTCGTGCGTATACCCGCCCTTATTGCGGCGGGGTTGCTAACCGCTCATTGCGCGGCCGTAACCCTGCAACCGGTTCAGACCAGTTGTGCCAATGACAGGCTGAGCGTCGCCGAACAGATTGCCGCCTGCCATACATCACTGAAAAGAGCCGGTGACACCGGACTGTCGAGGGCGCCCATTTATAGGGCCCTCGGATTTCTCCATCACCAGAAACGGGATTACGACCGGGCCATCGCCGAATACAGCAATGCCCTCATCTTCGATCCAGACCATGCCCAGACCTACTACAACCGGGGAACGGCCTATGTCCGGAAGCACCTTTATCGCCGTGCCATCTCCGATTTCAACCAGTCGATCATCCTCAATCCCGACTATGCCGGCGCCTTCAACAATCGCGGGTTTGCCTACCACCGGGTCGGCGATTTCGACCGCGCCATCGCCGATTACGATAAGGCGATCGACCTGAATCCCGACTATCCAAAGGCCTATAATAACCGGGGCATCGTCTACGGTAAGAAACGCCAGTACGACCGGGCCATCGTGGATTATGACAGGGCAATCGAATTACAGCCCGATTACGCCAGCGCTTACAACAACCGGGGCATCGCCTATCGCGGAAAGGCCAATTATGACCGGGCCCTCTCCGATTACGATAAGGCCATCGCCCTGAAGTCAGGTTTCCCCAACGCGCACTTCAACCGCGCCAACGCGTTTCGCCGCCTTGGAAAATTTGACAAAGCCATCGCGAGCTACGCGGAAGCAGTAAAGCTCAAGCCTGATTTCGCACGGGCCCATGCCGGTCTCGGCATCGTGCTGGCGACAACGGGAAGATTGCGGGAAGCACTGAACAGCCTCGACCAAGCGCTCCGTCTGCAGCCGGATTACGCCCTCGTGGAACAGCTCCGCAAACGGGTGATCAAATTGCTCGGCCAGGAAGTGCGCAACAACACTTTTCCAATAGAAAAATTTATCATCGCGGCCTGAACCAGAGCACCACCGAAATATTTTCGTCCCGCCCCCTCACCCACTTGGGTGAGGGGATCGAGGTATAAAATATCCGAAATTATTTCATGCCGATGGCGTCGCGGACATTCTTGACCACCGATGGCGGTGTCGCGGCGAGCTTGACCATCAGCGCCTGTAGCTGTTCGCCGGTTTCACCGGTGGTTCTGACGCCAAGCCTCTTCGCCTTGGCCACCACTCTGGGATCCCTCATGGTCGCATCGAAGGCCCGCCGGATGGCATTGACCCGCGCCTTTGGCACGCCGGGCGGCAAAAGCAGGGACCGGCCGATGGCGGTTGGCACCGTCATGAAATCAACGATATCACGATCCGCCTTGGATTTGGCCAGATCGATCAGAAGCGGCACGTTGGGCCATTCAGGGTTTTTCCTGGGTGCGATCTGCAGCGCGAACTTCAGCTCACCGGATTTAATGTGAGGCCCCATCTTGGTTTTCCAGGAAGACCACGTCCCGCCACGGCCATGGGTTTCGCCGCGCATGAAGGACAAATTCATGGCGCCGGCACCGCGATAGCCGAGAACCGGCTTGTATTTGGTACCGAGGATATAGTTGGCAAGCTTCGGATAAATATAGGTGGTCGAGCTTTTGCCGCTCGCCGCCATCAGCACCTCTTTCTTCATGGCGCCCTCGATGGTTGTCGCCGGGGCCTTGTGCCAGACACCAAACAGATAATAGGAACGGCCAACCGTGCCCACCCAGTTGAACTTGGTGATGTCGAACTTCATGTTGGGGTGGTCGCGCAGCAACTTGCCGACGGCGGTTCCCTGTTCGAGCATGCCGATGACCGTGCCGTCCTTGGGCGCGACGTTATAAAGAAAATTGGCGGATTTCACGCCCCCGCCGCCCGGCATGTACTGATAAATAATCGTCGGATGGCCGGCGATGTGCTTCTTGGCGTGATCGCCGAAAAACCGCGCATAGAGATCATAGGCACCGCCTGCCCTCACCCCGACGATGATGGTGATGGTCCTGTTCTTGTAGAAATCTGCGATCGGATCCGCAATGACGGACGTC
>JABIRL010000364.1 GCA_018667855.1 Rhodospirillaceae bacterium | reverse complement strand
CGAGGAATTGCAGACCGCGATTGGTGTATTTCTTGGCGATGGAGATGACCAGACGCAGGTTGGCCTCGACCATCTCTTTTTTGGCCTGGCGCGCCTCGCGCTCGCCTTTTTGCACGGTGGCGACGATGCGTTTGTATTCCTGGATCGGCAGCCCGGTCTCCGAGGCAACGGTGGAAATGCCGGTGCGGATGGTTTTGATTTCTTCCCGGTCCTTGGTGGCGAAATCGGCCCAGCCTTTGCCTTTGAGCCGGCGCACACGGGACACCCAGCGCGGGTCCGTCTCGTGGCCGGAATAATGCTTGAGGAAGTCAAGCCGCGAGACCCGGCGGGATTCGGCCAGTCGTAACAACCGCCCTTCCAGCCCGATCAGGCGGCGGTTAATGCCGTACAGCTGATCGACCAGTGCCTCGATACGATTGTTGTTCAGATGCACGCCGGTGACCAGCGCGATCAGGTCCTCGTGCAGTTTCAGATAACGCTTTTCCTGGGCCGCGGTCAGTTCCTGATGCTTCAGGGCGGCTTCAACGCGCATGTCCTGGACTTTTTTGAAACGCTTGTAGACCTTGGCCAGTTTTTCAAACGTTTCGATCACGACCGGCTTCAACGCTTCTTCCATGGCCGAGAGCGACAGGGTTGCTTCTTCCTCCTCCTCGTCGTCCTCGTTCTTCTCGGCATTTTCGCCGCCTTCGGCATCGTCGTCATTGGCGGCAGCCGCACCATTTGTGCCGTTGCCTGCGCCATTGCCCGCATCAGTCACGCCCGCCGGCGTGCCAGCGGGGGCGACAGCAGGCGCCGCACCATTGGTGGCCAGCGGCACGGCGCCATTCGCGCCGTTCGCAGGTTCGTTCGCAGCGCCGTTTGCTGCACCATTCGCAGCGCCGTTCGCAGCGCCGTTGGTCGCATGATTGGCCATGCCCTGGTTTTTCTTGCCATCGGGGCCGGCGCCATAGGTGGCGTCCAAATCGATAATGTCGCGCAGCAACACGTTGCCCGCCATCAACATATCGTGCCATTCAATGACGGCACGGATAGTCAAGGGGCTCTCGCAGATGCCCGCGATCATGGCTTCCCGGCCGGCTTCGATCCGTTTGGCGATGGCGATCTCGCCCTCGCGGGAGAGCAATTCAACACTGCCCATTTCGCGCAGGTACATGCGCACGGGATCGTCCGTACGCTCCAGGGTCTCGGTGGTCTTGGTAGGCGGCGCGACGACGTCGGTACCCTTGGTCTCGGCCACCTCCGTGCTTTCCGTACTTTCGCTTTCTTCGTTTTCGGTGGTGTCGTCCGTGGCTTCCGCCTTGCTGCCCTGTTCCTCGGCGTCATCCGCCTCGATCAGGTTGACGCCCATTTCAGACAACAGTGTCATGAAATCCTCGATCTGTTCCGAGGAAACCTGTTCCTGCGGCAGCGCCTCGTTCAATTCATCATAGGTGATGTAACCGCGCTCCTTACCTTGCGCGATTAGTTTTTTCAGGTTTGCTTCCGCCTGGGAATCAATCAACGGCCGATCGCCGGTTTCTTCCCGCTCTGTTTTTTCCGCTACCTGTGCTTTCGCCATGAATTTCCGCCTATTTTCGCGCCGGGCCATTTGCCCGCGCTATTTCGACATCAAAATTGCTCAATGCCCCAAAAAAATTCGCCGTCTCGGTCAGCCTGAAAATTGCCCGCTAATTTGCCAACCGCTCGCCTATGTATCTTCGAAACTGGCGGCTTCCGCCGTTGCCTCATCGACCGCCGCTTTTAAAGCCAGAAAACGAGCCTGCCTTTCATCGGTCATATCACGACCAAAATCATCCTCCGCCTGCCGTAAATCGCGGCGGAGGTCCTCCAGTCGGTGCCGTCGAAAAATGCTCGTCCAGTCCTTTTTAACCAGCGTCAACGTTGCATCCGGTCGCGCGAACGGTTCAAGCTTCGCAATACCTGGGCCCGTCAATTCTGCAATTAGTCGGCTGGCGGCGTTCGCCGGTCCACCGAATTGTAGATTGTCTTTAAGGCCGTCAAGGTCAAGGGGCACGCCGGAAGTAGCCTTTTCTATTATTGCCTGACGGATGTTGTCAAGCTCCGGAGAACTTAAATGTAACTGGCCGACATCTTCAAATACCTCGTGAATGAGGTCGGGGTGGTTCAACAGGGCGGCAATCAGCAGCCTTTCGCGCGGCACGCTGTCGGCATCCTGACCCCGTCCCAGCCCTTTATGAGCCGGAATTGGCGGCGCATAAATCGGCCCGCGCCGCCATCCGGGCCGGTTCCGGCGGCCGAAGCCGTTGTCATTCCCCGCCTTATTTCCGGAATAGCGCTGCGCCGGGGCAAAGGCGGTTTCCAGCCGTTTTTTGAAATGTTCACCGTAGTAGGCCCGCACTGTGCCATCGCTGATTTGGCGTACCAGATCACGCATATCCTTACGCAGACCAGCCCATTGTTCGGGTGTTTCAAGGTTTCGCGACTGGACCTGCATGCGCCACAGCATTTCGGATAGGGGCGCGCCCTGTTGCAATAGTTCCGTGAAAGCTTCGGCGCCTTTTGATTGCACCAGACTATCGGGGTCCTCGCCCTCCGGCAGCGCAACAAATCGAAGGGAATGGCCCGGCTGCAACAGCGGCAGGGCGCGTTCGGCAGCCCGTTGCGCGGCCCGCTGGCCGGCTGCATCGCCATCGAAGCAAAGCGCCGGTTCGGCGACCAGGCGCCACATCGCGCCCATTTGCTGTTCCGTGACGGCCGTGCCCAGGGGTGCCACGGCAAACGGCAGGCCGGCCTGGTCCAGGGCAATGACGTCCATATAACCTTCCACCACCACCAGGACATCACCGTCGCGGGCCGGCTTCCGGGCATTGGCCAGATTATACAGCAGATCGCCCTTGTGAAAGATCGGCGTTTCCGGTGAATTCAGATACTTGGCCCGCTGCTCACCCAAGGCCCGGCCGCCGAACGCCACGACCCGGCCCTGGGCGTCCGCGATGGGAAACATCAGGCGGTTGCGAAATCGGTCATAGCTGTCGCCGCCGTCCTCGGGCTTGATCAACAGCCCGCCTTCGATCAATTGCGCTTCGTCCAGACCGCGATCAAGGAGCGTACGCTTCATGCGGTCCCGCCCATCGGGAGCCAGACCCAAATGGAAACGCCCAATGGTCTCGGCCGACAGCCCCCGGCCCTGCAAATAATCCCGGGCATCTTGGCCCGCCATGCCCGCCAATTGCCCTTCGAACCAGTCAGCCGCGATCTGCATCACATCGTATAAATTCTTCCGCCGCTCCTCCGCCTCCCGGTCGCGGGGTTGCGAGCGTGGCACTTCCAGCCCGGCTTCCGCCGCCAGGCGTTCGACGGCCTCGGGGAACGATAGACCCTCGGTGTTCATGACGAAATCGATGGCGCCGCCATGGGCCGAGCAGCCGAAGCAATGGTAAAAGCCCTTGTCCTCGTTGACCGTGAAGGAGGGCGATTTTTCGTTGTGAAAGGGGCACAATCCAGTGTGCTCCCGGCCCCGCTTGACCAGTTTGACCCGGCGCCCGACCAGATCGGCCAACCCAATGCGGCTGCGCAGTTCGGCCAGAAAATGTTCAGGGATCGCCACGGCTTATTCGGGTCTCCGTTCTAGTGGTCCGATTTAATCGGATAGTACCCATCCATAAGGATCGAAAGACCACTAGACTTAAAAGAATCGTGGTGCGCAAGACACCTAACAGAAAGTCTATTCTGTTTGGTTCGCACCACTAACCGCCCAGATGGCTTTTGACTTGTCCAGCGGCCTGGGCGAAATCCATGCGTCCGGCATAGCGTTCCTTCAATATCGCCATGACACTGCCCATGTCCTTCAGACTGGCGGCGCCGGTTTCGGCCACGATTTCCGCCACCGCGGCGGCCATTTCATCGTCGCCGATCTGCGCCGGCAGGAATTCCTGAATAATGGCAATTTCTTCCTCTTCCTGGGCGGCCAGTTCCAGACGGCCGCCCTCCTCGTACAGAACAGTCGATTCGCGCCGCTGTTTGACCATCTTTTGCAGGATCGACAGGATTTCCTCGTCACTGACGCCGTCTGACTGGCCTTCCGAACGGATCGCTATGTCCCGATCCTTAATGGCGGCCAGGATCAAGCGTACCGTCGCAACACGGCGCTTTTCCCCGGCTTTCAGCGAGGTCGTCAGCATTTCTTTTAGACGGTCACGCATCGGTCAGCTCCCCGGGTTGATGGCAGGGCTGTTTGCAGTAAACAAAGGATAGAGGATAATGATCAATATGGCAAACGACGCCGGTTTGATTCAAATTTGTTAACCCATTGTTTTTAATATATATTTTTGGCCGTGACCGCGCTTGACGAGAACAGATCTATTGCTTAATGTCCGCGCCAATTTACCCGTCGAGGCCGGCGCGGTCGGAGCCTAAATCACCATGAATGCACAAGAAAACAGCCATGCCGCCCCGCCCAGCGAGGCACCGGATTGGGCCACGGCGGCCCTGGTTTTGGCGACTGGCCAGATTTTTTGGGGACGCGGCATCGGCGCACCGGTCCAGGCGGTGGGCGAGGTTTGTTTCAACACATCTCTGACCGGTTATCAGGAAATTCTGACCGATCCCAGCTATGCCGGTCAGATCATCACCTTCACCTTTCCCCATATCGGCAACGTAGGCGCCAATGACGAGGACATCGAAACTCTTAACCCCGCCGCCCGTGGCCTGGTTCTGCGCGCCGATATTACCCAGCCGTCCAATCATCGGGCGTTGAGCCATCTGGATGCCTGGCTGGTGAAAAACAATCTGCCGGGCATCTGCGGCATTGATACCCGGCGTCTCACGCGCCTTATCCGGGACGGCGGCGCGCCCACGGGAGTGGTCTGCCACAGCCCGGGCGGCACCTTCGATATAGCCGCCATGCAGGGTGAAAGCGGCGCCTGGCCGGGCCTGGAAGGCATGGACCTGGCTGCCGAAGTAAGTTGCCGGCAAAATTATACCTGGGATGAAACCGAATGGCGCCTGGGCCAGGGCCATGGCCGCCTGGAACAGGCTAAATATCACGTGGTGGCCATGGATTTTGGCATCAAACGCAATATCCTGCGCTGCCTGGCTTCCGCCGGTTGCCGGGTCACCGTGGTGCCGGCGTCAACCAGCGCCGACGAAATCCTGGCTCTGAACCCGGACGGTATTTTCCTCTCCAACGGCCCTGGCGACCCGGCCGCCACGGGGGCCTATGCGGGGCCCGCCGTTCAAGGGCTGGTGACCTCCGGCAAGCCGATTTTCGGCATCTGCCTGGGCCACCAGATCCTGTCCCTGGCCCTTGGCGCGCGCACGGAGAAAATGCACCGCGGCCATCGCGGCGCCAACCAGCCGGTCAAGGATCTGGCCACGGGGCGGGTGGAGATCACCTCCCAGAACCATGGTTTCGTGGTGCAACGGGACAGCTTGCCCCCTGGCGTGGTGGAAACCCATACCTCGCTGTTCGACGGCTCTCTGGAGGGCATCCGGGTCGAGGGTCAGCCGGTGTTTTCCGTGCAATATCACCCGGAAGCCTCCCCCGGCCCCCAGGACAGCCATTATCTGTTTCAACGCTTCATCGATTTGATGGCGGGATGAGCCTTGGCCAGGGACTGCTGTTTGATCTAGTCTGAGCTAAATTTGCATTCAAGGAGGCTGTCATGATCACCAAAGGCGTCAAGGAACTCTGCGCCCACGCCGAGACCATTATCGAGACCTGGACCGTGGAACAGGCCATGGAGCATTATGGCGATGATGACGTGGTCTTCGTCGATATCCGCGATATCCGCGAATTGTGGCGCGAAGGGGCGATTCCCGGCGCCATGCACTCACCCCGCGGCATGTTGGAATTCTGGGTCGATCCCGACAGTCCCTATGCCAAGGAAGATTTTCAGTCGGGCAAGCGCTTTGTCTTCTTCTGTGCCGGCGGCCTGCGCTCGGCGCTCGCCGCTCTCGCGGTGCATGATATGGGCCTGGCCCCGGTCTGCCACATGGCGGGCGGCTATGGTGCCTGGCGGGAAGCCGGCGGCGCCACGGAAGAGAAAGTCCAGCGCCCGCCGAAAACCTCGTAAATATTTCTCTTGAGTAACCGCAGCCGGACCTACACCTGGGCCGACCCCGATGAAAATGCCGAAGCTGGCCAGACCATGGCCGGCATCGATTTCCTGCGCGCCATGCGGGACGGCGCCCTGCCCCTGCCCGCCTTTCAGGCCACCCTGGATTATGTCCTGATCGAGGTGGAGGAGGGCCGCGTGGTGTTCGAGGGCAAGCCGGCTGAATATCTTCTTAATCCGCTCGGCTCGGTCCATGGCGGCTATTACGCGGGTATGCTGGACAGCGCCCTAGGCTGCGCCATCCACAGCCGCCTCGCCGCCGGCCAATCCTACACCACCCTGGAATTCAAATTGAACATGGTCCGCCCCCTGCCCTTTGACGGCCGGGCCATCCGGGCCATTGGTGAAGTGATCCACCCAGGCCGTAAGATCGCTACGTCCGATGCGCGCCTGGTCGACAGCGACGACAAACTCTACGCCCACGCCACCTGCTCCTGCATGATCTTCAGCCCTTAGCCGACCGAATTTGTGCGGGCGATGCGGATGATAGCGGCCAGGGTCGCCGTGACGTCCTCGTCCCTGGTGGCCCAGGATGAAAAACTGATGCGCATGGCGTCCCGGCCGTGCCAATGGGTGCCGCCGCACCAGGCGGTGCCGTCCCGTTGCAGGGCGGCGATGATCTGCTGCGTGCGTTCGTCATCGCCGAACGAGACCATGACCTGGTTCAGGTTGACGTCATTCAAAACCTCGAACCCGGCGTCCCGCAGACCATCCGACATCATGCCCGCGTGACGGCAGCAGGTTTCGATCAGTTCCGCTAGACCCGACCGGCCCAATGCGGCCAGGGCGGCCCAAATATTGGCGGCGCGCAGGCGGCGGCTGCATTCGGGGGTATAATCATAAGGCTCGCGCAGGTCCTCCTTGGGCAGGTAGGCGGCGGTCACGGACATGGCGGCGCGCAATTGTGTGGGGTCGCGCACCAGGGCGATGCCGCTGTCATAGGGCACGTTCAGCCATTTGTGACCATCCACGGCCAGACTGTCCGCCAGCTCGTAGCCCGCGGCCTGTGCCGCCCGCCCTGGCGCCGCCTTGGCCCAGATGCCAAAGGCGCCGTCCACGTGCACCCAGGCGCCGGCGCTTTGCGCCGCGGGGATCAAATCCCGGGCCGGATCAAGTGCGCCCGAATTGACGTTGCCGGCCTGCAGACACAGGATTGTCGGGCCTTCGATCGCCGGCAGGGCATCGGCGCACATGGCGCCCTGGTCGTCCACCGCCAATGTCCGCACCCGGTTTTCGCCCAGGCCCAGCATGCGCACGGCCTTTAATAATGCGGCATGGCCTTCGCCACCCACCAGCACCGTGATGGGCGGGGCGCCGAACAGACCGTCCCGTTCCACATCCCAGCCCAGCCGTGCCAGCGCGGCGTGGCGGGCCGCCGCCAGGCCGGTGAAATTGGCCATGTTGCAGCCGGTGGTGAAGCCGGTGCTGATATCGCGGCCGTGGCCCGCGAGGCCGAACAGCTGGCGCAGCCAATCGG
>JABIRL010000343.1 GCA_018667855.1 Rhodospirillaceae bacterium | reverse complement strand
ATTTTCACGGCGGCGACGATAATTTCACGTCAGTCAGCTATATGCCGATCCCCAATGCGGCGATGCAGACCATCGCAACGTTAATTTTTGACGGCGTGTTCGACCGTTTTCCAAATCTGAAATGGGGCGCCATCGAGTTGGGCGGCGCCTGGGTTCCGGGATGGATGCGGGCCATGGATTCCGCCGCTCATGCGTTCCTGAAGAACGAGGATCGCCTGCAAAAACTAAGTGCCCGGCCATCGGAGATCATCCGACGCCAATTCCGCGTGGCGCCCTATCCCCACGAGGATGTGGGCTGGATCGTCGCCAACGCCGGCGAGGACGTGGTGATGTTTTCCTCCGACTATCCCCATGTGGAAGGCGGGCGCAATCCCTGTAAGCGCTTCAACGACTCCCTCAAGGATGCCTCCGCGCGGGAGGTGGAGCGGTTTTATTGCGATAATTATATCGATATGATGGGTGCGGGGCTGGCCGGGGACCTGCGCCGGCCGGCACATTTGACGGCGGCTTAATCACCTACCAGCGGACAGGATGGGGGCAAAATGTTCGAGGAACCGGATTTCAAGAAATTCCATGACTATTGGATCGAATTGCGCGGCGAAGGCCCCCTGCCGCGCAAGTCGGACTTCGATCCCGCTCGCGTTTCCTCCTTTATTGCCGATCTGATGATAATCCAATGGATGCCGCCCGATATGTTGCACGTACGCCTGTTGGGCACGGGGATTACGCAACGAACCAATCGGGAGCGGACGGGGCAAAATTTACTTGATTCAATCTTTCCCCCACAACGCCAAATGATCGCGGATTATGTCACCGCGATTTTTGCCCCGGTCGCCGTTGGCTCGGTCAGTACGCGTCGATGCTATGGCAGCGGCGCGACTGTTGGCGTGGAACATGCCTATTTTCCGTTCCAGAGTGACGACGGTGTTTCCGATATTATCATTGGGGTTCACAAAGCCGATGTCGCGGCGAGCCGATTGGTCCCACCGGGTGATGAAATGCAACATGCCGAGATCCGTCGCCTTGAATTCCTGGACGTGGGCAATGGTATTCCAGATTTCTCTTTTCAGGCCAAAGACTAGACAACCCTACTGAGTTGACGCAAATCTTGGCGGAATGTCCGGTATCGCCGGCGTTCATCTGATGGGCCCACGGGCCGAGGAACAAATCGCCCAGACCCTGCGTGAGGCCGCCTTCGAAATTTGACACTTCGAATTTTGACGGGGCGATGACAGAGAATTTCTGTTCTAATCATCCAATAGAACAGGGAGCGGTTCAATGCTGACAAAAGACGCGGCCTTCACGACGGAAGACATCGCCTATCTTGATCATGGTACGCAATCAGGCGCGGGCCCATTGATGCTGCGGTATTTTCGCCCGGCGGGGCCGGGACCGTTTCCCTTGATTGTTGATCTGCACGGCGGGGCCTGGACCATGGGCGATCTGTCCGGGTGCCAGGCGCGCGACGAAGTGCTGGCCGGGGCCGGTTTTGCGGCCGCCGCGCTGGATTTTCGCCATGCCGGTGATGGCTATCCCACTTCGCTGATCGATATCAATTACGCCATCCGCTGGTTGAAGGCGCAAGCCGGACGGCTGGCCATTGATCCCGGCCGCGTTGCCTTGACCGGCCAGTCCAGCGGCGGCCATCTGGCCATGCTGTCCGCTATGCGGCCGCGGGACCCCAGATATACGGAGGTCCCGCTCGAAGGTGGCGGCGGGGCACAGACGGCGGAAGTTCGATGTGTCGGCATGACCTGGCCCGTGATCAATCCCCTGTCCCGTTACCGCCATGCGCTGCGGCTCCGCGCGGGGGCCGAGCCGCCGGCCTGGACCGGCAATATTCCCGAGCGCCATGATCTCTATTGGCAAAACGAGGAGAACATGGCCGAGGGCAATCCCCTGATGGCTCTGGAGCGGGGCGAAGATTTGGCAACACCACCGGCGATCTGGATACAAGGCCAACCGGATGAAATCCACGATTACCGCGATCCGGACTCCGAATTGGCACTGAACGAGCCGGAACGGTTCGCGGCCCGCTACCGGGAAGCCGGTGGCGAGATCGAGGTTTGTTATATCGAGCAGGCCGCGCGCGACAAGGCGTCCCTTGAGCCCTTGGTGGCATTTTTCAAGCAGCATCTGACCTAGGAACAGCGGCCATGACCAAAACCATGCAATTCGGCGTCATGCAGCGCGGTGTCTTCGGCCTAGACGATGACATGGGCGCGCGCTTCGCCGAGCTGATGGAACAGGCCCGGGTGCTGGACAAATTGGGTTTTGACTCCATCACCACCGGTTCCCATTTTGCCACCCACCCCCATCGGGAATTCATGCAGGTGCCCTATCTGTGCCGCGTCATGGCGGAGGCACCGAACGTGCGCCTGAACGCGGGCATCGTGCTGCTATCCCTGCATAATCCTTTGGAAGTCGCCGAGAACTTCGCCGCCCTGGATGTGATGTCGGGCGGCAAGGTGATCTTCGGCTGCGCCCTTGGTTACCGGGATGTGGAATACAAGGGCTTTGGCGTCCGCAAGGGCGAAGGCGTGGCCCGGTTCGAACAGAATTTGGAAGCCATCAAGCGCCTGTGGACGGAGGAAAAGGTCTCCATGACCGGCGGCCACTTCGAACTGGACGACGTCGCGCTGTCATTGCCCCTGGTGCAGGCGCCTCATCCGCCTATCTGGATCGGCGCCAACGCGGACGTTGCGGTCAAGCGCGCCGCCCGCCTGGGCGATTGCTGGTATCTGGCGCCTCATCAGACCATGGAAACCTTTGTCAGGCAGATGGATCTGTATCGCGAGGAACTGGATCGCGTGGGCAAGCCGTTCCCGGCCGAACTGCCGATCCGCCGCGAAGTGTTCTGTGACCGCAGTCACGACCGGGCCGTCGAGATCGCCGGGCCCTATATCAAGAAGCAGTATGATCTCTACCAGTCATGGGGTCAGAACAAGGCCATGGCCAAGGGCGATCAGGACATCACCATGGACTACGAAGACCTGGCCCGCGACCGCTTCATCGTCGGCGATCCCGACGAAGTCGCCGAGGAAATGCTGCGCTATAACGAGGTTCTGGGCGCCAACCACATAATCATGAGCGTCCAAGGCGTCGGCATGCCGCAAACCCAGGTGCTGGACACGTTTCACCTGATGGCCGAGGAAGTATTTCCGAAGGTGCGTCGGGCGCTGTAGAGGCGGGCGCATATTGTCGCTGGCTTTGGTGAACTCAAGAAGAAAGACCCGATCTCGAATTCACTTGTTTGCCGCCCAAGAATTGCGTCCGATCCCTCGGTCGGGCTTTGCCTGGAAGAGGAGAAGAGGAGATGAGCAGATGACACAATGGCCACAATACGAAATGGTTTCCGGCCCGCGCGGCAGAATACTGGCGATGGACTCGGCTGGTTACGTCGATGAACGGAACGATGTCTCGGATGTCCTCATCTGCGGCTCCCATGGCGCGCCTTGTGCGACACAACTTGTCATGTGGGCCCGGCCGCGCGGATTGTTCATCCACGATGCGGGCATCGGGCTGGGCGACGGCGGCGTCAACGGCCTAAAGCTGCTCGACACCTATCTGATACCCTGTGCCGCGGTCGACGGCATCTCCGCCAGGATTTCGGATGGCCGGGACATGTACCAAAATGGCGTAATTTCCCGCGTCAATCAGGCCGCCCGCCGGATGGGGCTGCACGAGGGGATGGCCGTACAGGCGGCAGCGCAACAGTTGTTGGACAACAATCCCGTTCATGTCCCGCCGGCCCGCCGTCAGATCAAAGTGCATTCGGATGAACTTGGCGACGTCTTCGCGCTCGATACCGTCAAATATGCCGACCAGCGGATCGCCGGCGGCGTGCTCTGCATGGGATCGCACGCGGCCCGCGCCATGGCCGACTATGTTGATGACTTGGGCTTCAAACTTGCCGGTGTGATAACCAACGATGTGGGCCGTGCCAAGGATGACTCAGGCATTGAGGGTCTGGCGCTGCTCGACCCGTATGAAGTTCCGGCGGCGACGGTCCATGGCACAACCGCGCGTGTGGGCGATGCCCGAAGCACCTATTTGACCGGCCGCATAAGCTTTACGAATGAAACCGCCGCCGCCATAGGCATAAATCGGGACGACCCGGCCACCCTGGCGGCGCGCCTCATGCTCGAACATGCCGCAAGCCTGAAAAGCGCGACAGACTGAATACGATTGAAGGAGAAACAAATGTATGAGCGTAAGCACGATTGGCGCGAGATCATCAAGGGCGTTGATCCGGCGCTCGCGCAACACATCACCGCGCTTGGCGGCCATGTGCTGGAAACCGAGTCGGAGATTCCCCAAAAATATAAAGAATTAATCCTGATGGCCTGCGCGGCCGCCGTACGGTACGGAGCCGGCACCCGCACCCACGGCTGCGAGGCGATGCATCATGGCGCCAGTGACAAAGAGATTATCGAAGCCCTCGCCCTGGCCTCATTGACCTCCGGCTTCACCGCCTTCGCCGACGGGATCGAAGCCTTGGGCGATCAGATCACCATTGATGACATCGCCGCTGACGCGGCATCCTGAGTAAAGTCATTTTTAGGGACACAATTTCAAATGGCGGGTTCTCTGACCACTTTGATGTCAGTCTTTCCGGTTGAGGATCCATTGCTCCACAGGTGCAAAGGCGAGATAATCCGGCCATGGACGAAAGGCCAGATATACCCGAAGGCATCGGACCCCATGAACTCCGGGAGCTTGAATTAATGCTCGCCGGGGAAAAGCCTTTGGCCATGTTCTCCGATGTCGTCCCGTCAAGTTTTGAATGGCCCGAGGCCAATTTTGAACCTCACGTGCAAGCGGGAACTTTTGTAAAGCGAGAAAAAATTCTCCGAATTTCGGATATGCCGTTGCCGATGCGCTACGTTTATTATGCGTTACCGCAAGAAGATTGGAGAATTGATAAACTTCACGCCATAAATGCGGAAATCCAAACTGGCAGACGAAAATCAACGGACCAGGATGAGTTTGATACGGGCCGCTTGTTGGGATACAGCGACGATCAGGTGCGTATATTCCTGCGTTGGCTCAAGAAGGGGCGGGCAAAGCAAACGGGTACCTAGACCCTCTTGCTTCGCTTATACGATTACTAGAAAGCAAAGACTGGGGTCAGGCCTCTCTTTTTGAATTATCGCGGCATTGGTTTTGCTCATTGCAGCTTTTTCACGCCATTGGGTTTGCCGCTTTGCCGCATAGCCTGCGCGCCAGGAATTCTGCCCCGTCGTCAGCCGAAGCTTTGCACCAGGCTTGAGGTAATCAGGGACCAGCCGTCGACCAGGACGAAAAAGATCAGCTTGAACGGCAGGGCGATCATGATCGGGGGTAGCATCATCATGCCCATGGACATCAGCACGCTGGCCACCACCATGTCGATGACGATGAAGGGGATGAAGATCAGAAAACCGATCTCGAACGCCCGGCGCAATTCGCTGACGATGAAGGCGGGGACCAGGACCTGCAGGGGCGTGTCGGCGACGTCTTCGGGGATCGGCAATTTCGCCATATCCATGAAGGTGGTCAGGTCTTTCTCGCGGACATGCTGCAACATGAAGCCGCGAAAGGGTTTGATGCCGCGATCGAAAGCCTCGAACTCGTCAATGTCCTGATTGATCAGGGGCACGATGCCGTCCTCGTAGGCTTTTTCGAACACCGGGCCCATGATGAACAGGGTAAGGAACATGGCCAGGCTGATCAACACGGTGTTGGGCGGCGTCTGCTGCACGCCCAAAGCGCTGCGCAGCAGGGACAGCACGATGACGATACGGGTGAACGAAGTCACCATGACCAGGATCGAGGGCGCTAGGCTGAGAACCGTCAGCAGGGCGATGAACTGAATAATGCGGGCGCTCAACTCCCCGCCTTCGCCGAGGTTCAGATTCAAGGATTGCGCCAGCGCCGGGCCGGGCAGGAATATTGCCAGGGCCATCAACAGGCCCAGTGCCGGGATCCTGGCCCTCATGACCGAGTGCCACCCATCTTGTTGCCACCCATCGGTGTGATATTGGTTTCGATGACCCGTTCGCCGTCGGGACCTAACAGCAGCAGATGTTCGCGGTCGTCACGGCGGACAATAACCAGCCGGCGCCTAGCATCAATGCTTAACGCTTCGACCACTTCCAACCTATCGGAACGGCCGCGCTTGCCGGTTTGTATACCGCCAACACCCGTGCGCCTGGCAATCCAGGCAAACCCGCCGATCAGCCCGAGCACGACCAGCAGTGCCAGCAGAAAGCGTAGATAGTTCGTCCATTCCATTAATCGACGCTTTCCTCTTCGCCCTCGGAGATATATTCCTCCCCGCCCATGGCTTTCATGCGTTCCTGCAATTCGCCGTGGGCGGCGCGGATGTCTTCTTCCAGGGCTTCCAGCAATTGCAAAGTAACCTGCAATGGCGCGGCAAACGCCTTGGCGGTATCCAGGGGCATGGCGGCGATCTGTTCGCAGACGGTGTCCAACGACGTCGTCAGCGGCGAGACGTCGAAACCCGCCTCCGCATTCAGATTTTGCCGTGCCGCCGCTATGGCGCCGCGAATTCTGTTCAGTTCCTGATCTGGTTGCGGTGCGCCGGCCATGTTGCTGTGCCCCTTTCCAACTGCGTCCACCACTTATCGCGCCTTATGCTTAACAAAGGTTAAATGGCGCCGGGATATCGTTACGATTTGGGGCCGGCGGAGAGCTTGAGGTTAAGTGTTTCTTAAGAGCTAAGGAGCGAATATGGCTACAACCATTGAAAGGTGATGCGCCAGGAAGGCGGATCATGAAATGCGGGAGAATTTTGCATGGCTCTGGAAAGCATGGGTTATTTCAAGGCGCTGAACACGCGCCTGGGCTGGCTGAATGACCGCCAGCGGGTGCTGGCGGAAAACGTTTCCAACGCCAATACGCCGGCCTTCCGTGCCAAGGATCTGGCGCAACCGAATTTTGAGAACCTGCTGCGGCGCAGCATGGAACCGGTCGCCATGAAGACGACGGCGGGGCAGCATTTGCAGGGCATTGGCTCGTCCATGGATGTCAAATTCAAGGTCAAGGAAAACGATGATGTCGGCGACAAGTCCGGCAATAGCGTCGGGTTGGAAGCCGAGATGATGAAGGTCGCGCAAACCGCGGCCGATCACGAATTGATGTCGAATTTGTACAAAAAAGGCATGGGCATGTTGCGTATTGCCATCAGCCGCCCGGGCCGCGGTTAGGTCGGACGTCGTGAACGGGTTGTCGTTTGGTTGAGGTAAGGAGTTAGAGAATATGGATTTTGACAAGACAATCCAGATTTCAGCCTCGGGTTTGCGTGCGCAGGGCGTGCGTATGCGCATTATCGCGGAGAATATCGCCAACGCTTCCACCAAGCCGCTGGCCCCCGATATGGACCCCTACCGGCGCAAGCTGATCAGCTTCAAGAACGAATTGGATCGTGAACTGGGTGTCCGCACGGTCTCGGTCGCCGATATCACTAAGGATCAGGCTGAATTCACCAAACGATTTGAGCCGGGCCACCCCGGCGCCGACAAAGAGGGCTATGTCAAGATCCCCAACGTCAATTCCATGATCGAAATGATGGATATGCGCGAGGCCCAACGCAGCTACCGGGCCAATATCAAGGTGATCGAGGCCGCCAAGCGCATGATGATGCGCACGATCGATATGCTGAAATAGAATTTTTCGCGCCGGACTGGAAAACATGGCTGGCGACGGTTTAGGAGAATACCGAAATGGATACCAAGGTCTTGAATGCCTCGATCGCTTATGTGGAAGCGCTGAAGCGGTCCATGGACAAGGGCGAGGCCGGCGGTCCCGGTGGTTCGGGCGGTGAAGTGGCGGGCACGGACTTCGGCGCTATTCTGAAAGACACCATCGCCGATACGGTCGATTCCGTTAAAAGCGCCGAAACCGTCAGCATCAAGGCTGTCGCCAACGAGGCCAATATCACCGATGTCGTGACCGCTGTCGCCAATGCCGAGATGGCCTTGGAATCAGTCGTCGCCGTACGCGACCGCGTGGTTCAGGCTTATCAAGATATTCTGCGCATGCCGATCTAGGAGGCATTTGAGGATCAGAAAATGGGTGTGCCGGAAGTCCTCGATATCGCGCAGGATGCGATTTTTACCTTGTTGATTATTGTCTCACCCATCATGGGTGTTGGCTTGTTCGTTGGCTTGATCATCGCGTTGATTCAGGCCCTGACGTCGATCCAGGAGATGACCCTGGTATTCGTGCCGAAAATTTTCGCCATTTTTCTGGCGCTGTTGTTTTTCATGCCTTACATGATCCAGAACCTGACCTCGTTCATGGACCGGATCGCCCAGCACATCGTCACCCTTTCGTAGGGGGCCGGGATGCTGGGGCAAATACTGCCCGCGGAGATTTTCGCGTTCATGCTGGTTTTTTCCCGTATAGGCGCCGCCGTCATGTTGCTTCCCGGCATTGGGGAGAATTATGTTTTCTCCCGGGTCCGTCTGGCTCTGGCCTTTGCCCTGACCTTGATCATGTTCCCCCTGGTCCGTGATGGCCTGCCGGTAATGCCCGTCGCGGCCATGGGCCTGCTGACCCTGATAACCGGGGAAGTCATCATCGGCGTCTTTTTCGGCGGCGCGGCGCGCCTGCTGATGTCCAGTCTGCATGTCGCCGGTGTGGTAATATCGTTCCAAAGCAGCCTGGCCTTTGCCCAGACCGTCGATCCGAACCAGGGCACCCAGGGTGCTGTCGTGGCGGCCCTGATGGCCATTATCGGTGTGGTTCTAATCTTCGTATCGGGTTTGCATATGCTGCTGTTCGCCGGCATCCGGGACAGTTACTTGATGTTTCCCGCCGGTCAGGCCCCGCCCCTTGATGATTTTGCCCAACTGGCCGTGCATCTGGTGTCCTCCTCGTTCAACGTCGGTATTCGGATGGCCGCGCCGTTCATCGTCTATGGTTTGATGTTCTATATTGGCCTGGGCGTCCTGCAGCGCCTTATACCGACCGTGCAGCTGTTCTTCATCGCCGTGCCGGCGCAGATGATGATGGCGTTCCTGATGATCACGCTGGTGCTGTCATCGTCCTTGATGGTGTTCCTGGCCTATTTCGAGGACAACGCCCTAAAACTGATCGCGGGGCCACGGTAAATGTCAGACGATCAGGATAAATCGGAAAAAACAGAAGAGCCGACAGCGAAACGCATGGAGGAGGCCTTCAAGAAAGGCCAGGTTCCGAAAAGTCTCGAGGTCAATCACTGGTTCATGTTGGCCGGCGGCGCGGCGGTGATCGGGTTCTATGCCGGTGACGTCGGCAGCGGCATTATTCACTACTTCACCCGGTTCCTGGCCTCCCCCCATGCGATTAATGCCGAAACCGGAACTTTGCTGGAAATAGCTAACAATGCAGCCGCGAATGTCCTAGGACTCATGGCCATGCCGTTCCTGATTCTGGTGGGAGCGGCCCTGGCCGGGAACATGTTGCAGCATCGATTGGTTTACGCGCCCGACAAGATCGTCCCTAAACTCGAGAACGTGTCCCTGAAAAAGGGCATTACAAAGATCTTCGGCTCAAAAGGCGCGATTGATCTGCTCAAGGCGGCGGCCAAGATTATTGTGATTGGCGGCATGGTGATCGCCATTATCTGGCCTGACTTGGCGAATTTGCGCCATGTACCGCGCATGGAACTGATCTCAATGCTTGCCTTTATCGAGCAAGAGACATTGAAGATCGTCATGGCCGTGCTGGTTGTGATGGCGGCGGTGGCGGCCGGCGATACCTTCTATCAGCGCTATGACTGGTTCGAGAACCTGCGCATGAGCCACAAGGATCTGAAGGACGAGAATAAACAGTCCGAGGGCGATCCCCACGTCAAGGCGAAGATCAGGCAGTTGCGTGCCGAACGGGGCCGTGCCCGCATGATGGCCGCGGTGCCGGAAGCGGACGTGGTGATCACCAACCCAACCCATTTCGCCGTTGCCTTGAAATATGATTCCGAGACCATGGCCGCGCCGAAAGTGGTCGCCAAGGGTCAGGACAATATTGCCTTCCGCATCCGCGAGGTGGCGGAAGAGAACGATGTACCCATTGTTGAAAACCCGCCTCTGGCCCGCGGTCTGTTCGCGGCGGCCGAACTGGATCGGGAAATTCCCACTGAATTCTTCAAGGCGGTGGCCGAAGTGATCGGCTATGTCATGCGTCTGCAGGGTAGATTGTCGCGGCGTACCGGCGGTACTGGTTAGGTACCGGGATTGCGATGCGGTTGGCCCCGACGTGGTTTGAGCGTAATATTGTTAACCATAAATCAGTTTTGATCACAAAGAGGTTCGATGGCGTCCATCACTGATAATCAAGGAACGGAGCAGAAGACCATTCTGCCGACGGTGCGGTCGTTGCGCCTGTATCGTTGGATGGCCATGGTTCTTGCCTTGGTGGCCGCCGTGGTCTGTGTGGTGCTGATGCTGCAAACCGACGCCTGGAGCGGCGCGGTACTGGCGGCCGTGGCGTTGGGGTTGGCGGCGAATGTGGGACTGGCATTGGTTACCCTGGTGCCCGATGCCCGAAATGCCCAGGCCCGCCTGCTATCCGAAATGATGGGGCAAAGCCGCGAGGGCCAGATGGTGACCGGCCGCGAGGGTCAGGTGTTGTTCATGAATGGCACGGGGGAGAGTTTTTTCGGCTCGAACTGGCAGGACGCGAATCTGGCCCGGCTTTCCGGTGAAGACGGCGGCGTTGCCCAGACACTGCAACGCCTGCAGGCGGACGCCCTGTCCGGCGTCAGCGGCCATGACGAGATCAGACTGACATTGTCCAATGGCGAGGTGCATGGCCTGGAAATACGCGCCCATCCCATTGGCGATCCGGTTGACAAGGTGGCCTGGTACCTGGCCGAGGCGACCGCGCGTCAGGAATTGCGGGAAGTTTTGCGCAGTGAGCAGGCTTTGTTGACTGATTTTCTCGATAATGCACCGGTTGGCTTCTTTTCCGTGGATCAGGCGGGGCAGTTTGTATTGTCCAACAATACATTGGCTGGCTGGCTGGGTTATCGCCCGGACGAGTTGGCGGCCGGGCAGGATTTGCACAGCGTTGTGGTGGGTGATTGGACCGCATTGCTGCCGGGTCAGGGGGATGGCGATACGGCGGCGGAAATAGAGGGCGAGGGACCATCGACCCGCAATTTCAATATCACATTTCAAGCCCGCAACGGCGATGAGTTTCGGGCCCAGGTCACCCAGTCCGTGGTTGGCGACGCCTCTCAGGGCGAGGCCCGGACCCGGTCCGTGGTGCGTAATCTCTCGCGCGAACAGGCCCGGCGCAGCGCCCTGCAGACGGCAGAGCGGCGCTTTCGCGAATTCTTTGAACATGCCCCCGTGGCGGTGCTGTTGCTGGATGCCGACGGGGTCATTCAGGAAGCCAACACCACCTTTGCCTCCCTTTTGCCCCAGGGCGAGACGGCGGTCAGCCATTCACTCTATGATTTTGTCAGGGCCGACGACCGCGAACCGGTGGCCGGGCACTTGCAGGCAGCCTGGGACGACAAGCCGTCATCGGGGCCGTTGGAAGTTGCTCTGTTCGAAGGGCCGCAACAAAGACAGATGGAGCTTTATGCCTCGGGGATGACGGATGCCGGGGGTGGTATTTCAGGTCTGTTGCTGCATTTGATCGACACCACGACGCAACGCAATCTGGAAATTCAGTTTGCCCAGTCGCAAAAGATGCAGGCCGTGGGACAATTAGCCGGCGGCGTAGCTCACGATTTCAACAATTTGCTGACTGCCATGATCGGTCATTGCGATTTGTTGCTGTTGCGCGCCCGTCCCGGTGACGAGACGTTTCCCGATATCATGCAGGTCAAACAAAATGCCAATCGGGCGGCCAATCTGGTACGCCAGTTGCTGGCTTTTTCCCGGCAACAAACCTTGCGTCCCAAGGTTCTGTCGTTGACGGACGTTTTGGCGGAACTGACCCATCTGGTGCGCCGGTTGATTGGCGAGAATATAGAATTGCGCATTGAACATGGCCGCGATCTTGGACTGGTCAAGGTTGACCAGGGCCAATTCGAGCAGGTGGTGATCAATCTGGCGGTCAATGCCCGCGATGCCATGGCGGGGGGCGGCGCGTTGGAAATCAGTACCGCCAATATCTCCCTGCAGGAATCGCGAAATCTGGGTCACGATCTGATCAAACCCGATGAATACGTCATGGTGGAGATCAGGGACACCGGTAAAGGTATCAAGAAAGAGGATCTGGGCCGTATTTTCGAGCCGTTCTTTACCACCAAGCAACAGGGTTCGGGCTCGGGTTCGGGCACCGGCCTGGGCTTGTCCACGGTTTTCGGCATCGTCAAACAGACCGGCGGTTATATCTTCCCCGTCAGCGAGATGGATGTGGGCACGACGTTTTCAATCTATCTGCCGCGCTATATTCCCACCGCCGATGATGTCGCGACGGAGCGGGAGGAAGAGGACGAGCGGCCAAAGGATCTGACCGGCAAGGGGAAGATACTGCTGGTGGAGGACGAGGAAGCGGTGCGGATGTTTGCCGCGCGGGCCCTGCGCAACAAAGGCTACACGGTGCTGGAGGCCGATTGCGGCGAGGCGGCGCTGGAATGCTTTAATGATCAGAATGCCGATATTGATTTGCTGGTTTCCGATGTGGTGATGCCGCAAATGGACGGCCCCACCCTGGTCCGCGAAGTGCGCGCGACGCGCCCTGATCTGAAAGTGATTTTCATCTCCGGCTATGCCGAGGATGCCTTCCGCCGCAATCTGGATCCCGACAGCGAGTTCGAGCTGTTGCCCAAGCCGTTTTCCCTGAAGCAGCTTGCCGGCCGCGTCAAGGATGTGATCGGCAGCTAGACCATTTTCGATATTCACCGAATCGCCAAGCCGCCCGCTCCCCTTGCCCGACAACGCCTGGCAAGGCAAAATCTGTTACCCATGTCAGTGGGCTAAACTGTTACCTATGTCTCCGTTCGCTCAGGGGGAGCGGGCGGGTAGTTCAACTCCGAAATTGGTCTAAGGCTTTGTCGGAGGGCGTGGGTCGCTGCCCATTATGATCTGCCGGATGATATGACACAGGTACCAGAGCGGGAAGGTGGCGATCCGAAACAATGGATGGCGCCGAACACCCCAGATTTCCCTAACGACGGTCATACCGGGCAGGCGCTTGGCCGCCGGCGTCGTCGCGTTCTGAAATAGAATATCCAACGTGCCGGCAAACCGTTTGCGGCAGGTCAGGCAGTGATAGATGCCGGGCCGCGAGGTCTGGCCGTGGATCATACGGATAGCTTCCCGTTCGCCGCAATGAGGACAAAAGGGTCCGTCAGCCCAATGGGCCCAATCCAAGTTCCCATGTGCCTCTATATGATAATGAATATTCCCGTTGCCCTTATCCGACATCGGCGATTCTCCCATGACTATTCATATGACCATGGAGTGGTGGAGGTCAAATGCAAGTTCGCCGATTCATCGGCGATAATATACGTGACGTACCAAGAATCGGGGAGCCGCAAAAATGGAACAGACCAGCGCAGAATCGGTTGAGGTTATGGCGACTGATCGGCTTGTTCTTTCAGAAGATCAGCTAGAGGCCGGAGAGCTTGCTTTTTACGAGTGGCGCAGTCTTGGTGGTTCGGAATGGTTGGGATCGGCTGATTTGGTTCGTCGGATTGCCGCTGTAGTTTTGGGAGTTCCTTACACAGAGAACGAATCCAATTCGTGACTTCTGCAATATCGGTGTAAAGCTGAATTAGTTCGTCAAGATCAACCGTGCGACCCTGAGATGTCAGTTTTCCCTTGGCGACTGTTTTCATGACGTGTGTGTCGTTGGTATTAAATTCTGTGTACCAAAATCCGTGCGTGACAAGATTGCGACGGCCAAGAAGACATTCGCGAATGTATTTAGCAACCTTATTGAAATGAGGGCTTAGATTTGGATGGAACTGGCTTAGAAGTGTCCCTAACACGTCAATCTTACCCTGCATCTGCGTCTGAGACGTCATTGACTTACCCAGCCGCATTGGAATTTTGGCTGCTTGCCAGATGGCGCATTCCATGATGTGTTCCATGCTTGACCACTGAACAGTGATTTGACCAAAAGCTATCAGATATTCGTGGTCAACGAGTTCCAAGAGAAATTCGGTATCTTGAGGCTGATCCGCCATGGCTGACTCCAATAAGAAAGATGATAAAGAACGCGACGAAGTATTGCGCCGCATGTTGAACACGCCGCCCAAACCGCACAAAAGGGGCGAGGCCGTTAAACAGTCAGAAACTAAAAAGCCGCAACATGGCCCATCCGACAACGACAAAGGTTAGTGTCATGATTGACGACGATCTTACCTCTGTTCGCAATTGGGCGAACGACAAGCTTCAAAGTGGAACCGAACCGCCTTGGGCACAGCCTCATTATTTGAAACTTGTCGAAGCCGTTGATGCTATTGCCGCTGGTCGCACCGCAGTCAGCCGAACGGTGAGTTCACAGCAATTGGACCCGTCGCCGGAAATGCGTCTCCGACTAGTGGATTCCACGTATCTGCAAGATAACGCTCAACGCCGTCCATCTGATGAACCGGTACAGATGCCCATGTAGCGCGAAGATTGCCGTACTGGGTGATGGTTGCATCATTGCGATGCGCACCAAGCCTGTCAGCAATTTTTCCCTGCCCGATCCTAACGATGCGAGACGGATTGCCTTCGTGCCAGATAATATAGACACCGTTTTTGGCTTTAATGGAGTCGAGATTGAGATTCGCGAGAGAACACCAATGGTGATCGTCGCCGCAGGTCTGCCATTTTAAAGTTAGGGCCATAACGGCCTCCTATGTTGTGGAGCCGTTGACCATGCGCTAATTTAAATGAGCGATTCACGCAATCGTCCTGCAAAGCTCCTAAGGTTAATGCAGGATAACAACGAGGCCGGGGTCTGTAGCCCCGGCCTTACTCGTTGCTTTTCAACCCAGCATTTTAACCATTTTTACATAACGGCACAACATACTGTGCCGAATTTGGCTGAATACCGCAATATTTAGTGGGTTGTTAAAACTTGCTATTGATCATCGCGTGCCGAATCGATCAGCCTGCGGAGTACTTTGTCAAACTCAGATCGCGTTGGTTTGGGCTTGCTGGTTTGTTCCGTCACTAGGCCGCCGATATGTCAGGCGTTTACCAGAAATACCCTTAAGGGCTTCGTCGCGGCGTTCATTGTCTTCGACACCAAGGGCCTCACGATTGGAATAGCGGAAATCAAATTCAGCTAGATAGCGTTGTAAATGTTGTTCGCCGCAATGCTGATAGACGCCCTTCATGCCGCGTTTGAAGATACTGAAATAACCTTCAATGGTATTCGTACTAGCGATGCCACGGGCGTATTCGTACTTGGAATGATCAACAGTATGGTGGCGGGTAAATTCCTTGCCAACGGTCGTGTAGACCCTAGCCTCGTCTGTCATGAGATTGGATTTACGGTCGGCCTGGGTAACAAGGATTTCGCGTACTGTTTTGGCGTTAACGCGATCTACCTTGAATGAACGGGCACGGCCACCGCGCTCTACCAGGGTCACGATTTTGAATTTGGTTTGCATACCCTTGATGGGTTTCCAGCCCTTGTCTGTCAGAGTGTATTTGTCTTTCTGTTGGCCGATATAGGTTTCGTCCGCTTCGATAACCTTACCTTTGCCGCCCAATGGTCCTGTGCCGTTGCCATCTTTCATGGCCTCACGGATGCGATGACACATAAACCACGCAGTTTTGTAGGTTATGCCCAACATGCGATGCAGTTGATGGGCAGACATACCTTTCTTGCTGGCTGTCAGTAGGTGCGTTGCAAGCACCCATTTATGCAGCGGGATTTTAGAGCGTTCGAATACGGTTCCGACTGTCACAGAAAACGGCTTGCGGCACGAACGGCATTTGTAGACGCCGGGCCGCGTGGACTTACCTTTGAGTTTTGTGATGGCTTCCGCTTCGCCACAGTGGGGGCAATAGGGGCCGTCTGGCCAGCGCACCGATTCTAGATGTGCGCGGGCTTTATCAACATTTTGGAAAATTGGGTTTGTGAGGTCGGTCATGTTCTTGCCTTCGGAAATAAATGCGATCTGTCGTGGATTACTTGGTTTCCAGGAAACTTCGCCGCAGGTCTTCAACGATGCCCAGCGCGCCGACTACATGGCCATGCGCCGCAGTTTTGCCGAGGCTAATAGCGCGAGTCTCAAGAAAATTAACAGAGCGGTCGAACACTTCCGTAATGGCGGGGTCTTGCATGGTTCCAGTAGCTTTAATTGCAGTCATGAGAGTGATTAACAGTGTTTGATTGGCAAGCACTTCGGCATTAAGGGCAATGATTTCGCTTTCGATCAATTCCATGCTGGCCATAACGATTCTCTCCAGAAGTCCGATTGATTCTATGAGGTTATGTATAGCACTTCAGCCGTGGTACGTCAAGTATATAATCGCCGATTCATCGCATCAAAGCTCGGAACAAGATACGAACACAAGAGTGTTTTATATTTAAAAACAACGTTTTAGAAAGACCTTGTATTATGAGAACAAAACTAGTACAAATTGATCATTGCGAGACATCAATCGATCCTCCCGAATTGAACCTTGGGGGATATTATGGGATAAGGGAGCAAGTTATGTCGGCTGGAAATTTACGTTTGGTGGAGCAAGACAGGATGGATAAGGAAAAAGCGTTGGAGCAAGCCCTGGCGCACATCGACCGGGCTTTCGGCAAGGGCTCGGTGATGAAACTGGGCCAAAATACCAACGCTGTCCAGATTGAAGCGATTTCCACCGGCTCCCTGGGGCTGGATATTGCCCTCGGCATTGGCGGTCTGCCAAAGGGACGGGTGGTTGAAGTCTATGGTCCTGAAAGTTCGGGTAAGACGACATTGACCCTGCATGTGGTGGCCGAGGCGCAGAAGAAAGGTGGCATTTGCGCCTTCATTGATGCGGAACATGCACTCGATCCGGCTTATGCCCGCAAACTGGGCGTGGATGTGGACGAGCTGCTGATCTCACAGCCCGACACGGGGGAACAGGCTCTCGAAATCGCCGATACGCTGGTGCGTTCGGGGGCTGTTGATGTTCTTGTGATCGATTCAGTTGCCGCCCTGACCCCGCGCGCCGAACTTGAGGGTGAGATGGGAGATGTCCATGTTGGGCTGCAGGCACGCTTGATGAGCCAGGCTTTGCGTAAGTTGACCGGTTCCATTTCCAAATCCGGCTGCATGGTGATCTTCATCAATCAGATCCGTATGAAGATTGGTGTCATGTTCGGCAGCCCGGAGACGACCTCGGGCGGTAACGCCTTGAAATTTTATGCTTCAGTCCGTCTGGATATCCGTCGTATTGGCGCCTTGAAGGACCGAGACGAAATCGTCGGCAACCAGACCCGTGTGAAGGTGGTGAAAAATAAAGTTGCGCCCCCGTTCAAGGTGGTCGAATTCGACATCATGTATGGCCAGGGCATATCGAAGATGGGAGAATTGCTGGATCTTGGCGTCAAGGCCGGGGTGGTGGAGAAATCTGGCTCCTGGTTTTCCTGTGGTGACCAGCGCATCGGTCAGGGACGGGAAAATGCCAAGCAGTTCTTGCTGGAAAATTCAGATATCGCCGATCAAATTGAAACGGCTGTTCGGGCCAATGCCGGCCTGATCGCCGAAGCCATTATTGGCGAGCCTGTTCCTTCGGCGGATGCCGCGGAAGATACCGGTACCGCGGAAGAGACCGATAATGATGAAGGCGCGGGCACGGCGTACGGCGGACAGTCGTAACGGCGGCACCAGCGGTTATTGCCGATCGATTCTCGGTCGGTTATCGGTCGGTTATCGGCTTGGCAAATAACTCTTGAAATTTGGGCGTATCCGTCGTGGCTGCGCCCATTTTCAGTTTTCTGTGCAACATTCCCGGCAGAAAAATGCGAGACTTCCGGACCGTGTCTGAAAGTGCTTGATCAAACTGTATAAAATTGGCATCAGTTTTATACAGATAATTTGATCTATTTTAAGGGTTTAGAGAAACTTGGCTGCGTTCGAATGAACGCAGGTTGCTCTAAACGCAGTCCCCGTGGCCTTTTGATAACCAATCTTCAATGACGAATGGATAATCCATGGCGAAATATCATGTAACCCTGAAAGCCAATTTACCTAATGGGGCACTCTATTGGGTCACGGATGTTGTCGCGGGGGACGAAGATGCGGCCATGCAGGTCGCGGAACAGGCGTTCACGCGGCAGCTGGATACGGCCGGCGAATGGTCGTTTGATGAAGCGGATGTGGAACTCCTGTAGTTTCGGCCGAAAAACTGATTTGCAGAAATTTGACCGGCGAATTTCGTGGCAAGTTAATACGGCCTCAAAACACAGTAAATATACCTAATTCCCAATTAACCACCCTATCGAACAATTCATACTTATTACTAATTAGTTATTAATCAGAATTCGTAGACATTTCTTAAGACACTATTTCTATCATTTGTGGAATTCATCGTCAGTGCGGTTGTCCGGGTCGGGAAACACGGGTGTACCAAACTGGAAGGTGAATTATGCATAAGGCACAATATGCGAAGGCATCGATACTGAATTACGACGCGCGGCCGAAAGTCCGTAAACGGACGACTGCGGCCTTGCGCGATCTTGGATTCCGCCGTATCGCTAATGTGGATAAACCCAACGATTTGTGTAATCTGGTTAAATCCCAAAAATTTGAATTGGTAATTTTTGCCGCCGACACCGATGGCAGCCCCGCCGCCAGACTGGTCAAACAGGCACGCCGCTATGAAAGTGCCTCCGACCCCTATACCCCGATCATTTTGGTGAGTTGGAACAGTGCATCCGAAGTGATACGCAGGGCGTTGAATACCGGTACCGATCAACTACTCATGTGGCCGTTTACAACCGAGCAGCTTGGTGAGCGGGTTGATGCCTTAATTTCATCACGTAAGGAGTTTGTTGAAACTGAGTCCTATTTGGGCCCGGATCGCCGGGATGCCAAGGTCCGTAGCGGTAGTGATGGCTCGGTGCAGGTGCCGAATGCGTTGCGAGCCAAGGTTCTGGACCGGCCGGAATTAGGGCCTAGTCGGGATGCCATCGAAGTCGCGCGCGTCAGCTTGGCGCGGATCAAGATTACCAATGTCTGCAGGCGCATTTGCGTCATAGCCAAAGTGCTGCGGCAGCATCATGGGGATGAAAAATTCATGCGTGTTCGCGGGCCCCGTGAATTAGGTGCCATAGAAAAATCGCTGTCCGTTATTCGCAAAACCCTGAAAGTCACTGAATTAGGCCATATGCATTCATTCTGTGATTCAGTGGAACAAGTCACAACCCAGTTGCTGGAGGACGCGCCGGATCTGGATAAGAAGGGTTTGTCCCTGTTGGAGCAGACCACGTTGGCCCTTCGGGTTGCGATGGATGTGGATGAAGATACCGCAAATGCCGCCTTCCGCTTATCCGATGAAGTCGCCAAGGCGGTATAACCGCAATTTGGTATAAGCTGATTGCCTAACCGGATTGCGGAACCGGTTGCTTATAAACCCATCATTAAGGATTTTGCGCCAATCTGTGTCATGGCTCGCGCCGGAGGATCATGGCGTCGTGCTTACCTGTTCCGTCCCGGGGCTTGGCCCGGAGATAAATATGACTGGGCGCGTGTTTATGGATAAAGAGCCGTACGTTGATGCAACGGTCTTGCTTTACGATCCGAAGCTGCATTTGCGTAAGCAGACCCGTTCGATCCTGAACATCATTGGTTTCTGGCAGATTGAAGAATGTGAAAACCTCGAGGACGCCGCGACGTCCCTGCGCGGGCATCGCTCGGATTTGGCGATATTTGCCGTCCAAGACCGCCAGGACGGCGTCGCCGAGCTGGTCAATGACGTTAGGCGCTTTCGTTGCGGTGACGACCCGTTCCTGCCCATTATCCTGACCAGTTGGGACGGCCGTTTGCGGCTTATTCGCTCCATCATCAATTCCGGTGCCGACTATTTTCTGGTCAACCCATATTCGACAAAAGATCTGGGCGAACGAATTAATGCTTTGGTCAGTCATCGCAAGCCCTTCGTGGTTTCGGAGGCGTACTTCGGCCCTGATCGGCGGACGCTCCAGGCCCGCGCCGGAGATGCCGGTACGGTGGATGTGCCCAATGCTCTGCGTGCACGGGCCCAGAAGCGGCCGGAATTGGGTCCCAATCCGGAAATGATCGAAAGCGCTCTGGGTATGTTGCGCCGGGTCAAGATTCGCAACGTCGCGCGTCGGATGTGGGCCATCGCCGATATTCTGTTCAAGGCCCGTGAAGATCCGTCGCTGGCGGATTGGATTGACCAGGAATTGCAGCAGATTTTGAAGTCGGGCCGTACATTTCATGAATCGATCGAACCAAGCGAGGCGGCGCAGCTGGGATCTTTGTGCGATTCCGTAGTCAGGGTCGCCAATACCGTTCGTAACGAGCGGCCCACCGAAAGAAATCTGGAACTGCTCGAACAAAGCGCCTTGGCGCTGCGGGTGGCATCGCAACTTGGCGGCGACAGCAGTGTCGCGGCCAGCGAGATTTCCTCTGCCGTGTCCGGCGTTGGCACCAAGACAAACAGCCTGGCGAAATCAGTTTTCGGATAATTATTCTGAAGGCGCCGCGGCTTCCCGTTGGCGTAAGGCGAAACGCTGTACTTTGCCCGTGGCGGTACGGGGCAGGGCATCGATGAATTCCACGGCGCGGGGATATTTATAGGGTGCGATCGTCGCCTTCACGTGATCCTGCAAGGCTTGTACAAGATCGGTATTGTTACCATCCGGCTCCCGCAGCACCACGTAGGCCTTAACGATATGGCCGCGTCTTGAATCGGGGCTGGCGACCACGGCACAGTCGGAGACGGCCGGGTGTTCCAGCAACACCGCCTCAATTTCGGGTCCGGATATATTGTAGCCGGCCGAGATGATCATGTCGTCGGTGCGCGCCTGGTACCAGAAATAGCCGTCCTCGTCGCGCAGATAGCTGTCGCCCGTCAGATTCCAACCATCCACCACATAGCCTGCCTGCCGCTCCGGATTGGCCATATAGCGGCAGCCGGTGGGCCCGCGCACGGCCAGGCGGCCAACCTCGCCCGGTGCCGCGACGTCTCCGGCGTCATCAAGCACCGTCGCCTCGAAACCGGGGATCGTCTGTCCCGTGGCGCCGGGGCGGATCGCCTCGCCCGTGCCCGCGATGAACGTATGCAGCAGCTCGGTGGCGCCAATGCCGTCATGTATTGATAGTCCCGTGGCCAGGTGCCAGCCGTCCCAGGTCGGCTTCGGCAGAAATTCGCCCGCCGAATTGCAGATCCGCAAACTGGCCACCGGTCTGTTCATGACCAACGGCGTAAGAGTGCGGTACATGGTCGGCGCCGTGAACAGCACCGTGATGGCGTGGTCGTTGATGGCTTCGATCAGGCCTTCGGGCGTATAGCTTTCCAACAACAATACCGAAGCACCGACCGAGAGGGGAAACAGCAGCAGACCGCCCAGGCCGTATGTGAAGGCCAGCGGCGGCGTACCGGCAAAGACGTCGTCCGCCCGCGGCGCGATGATCTGGTCCGACGACGTCAGACAGACCGCCATGACATCGCGATGGAAATGCAGGCATGCCTTGGGCTGGCCGGTGGTGCCGGAGGTAAAGGCAATAATGCAGATATCATCGGCGGCGGTATCGATATTGTTGAAGGTTTCCGGCTTCGCCGCCATGCGCCGTTCCAGGCCGTCATCATCAGTACTGTTGAAACAGACAATTTGTTCCAGATGATCCGAATTGTCCGCTGCATCTCGCAGTTCGCCGGCCAGCTTGTCATCGCACAGGGCAACACGGACCTGGGCGAAATCTGCCATGTAGGTCAGTTCGCGGGCGCGCAGCAGAGGCATGGTGGCAACCGCGACGGCCCCGACCTTCATCACCGCGAACCAGCAGGCCGCATACATGGGATTGTTGGCGGAGCGTAACAATACCCGGTTGCCCGGGCGGACGCCCAGATCATCCACCAGGACATGGGCGATGCGATTGGCCTCAGCCAGCAGATCGCCGTAGCTCCAGGATAAGTCGTTGTCGAATACGGCCCTGCGGTCGGGATGTTCCGCCGCCTTGCGGTCCAGCAGCTCCGTGGCGCAATTGATGCGATTGTCCAGGGCGGCCAGTTCCGGCAACCGGCTGAAATCAATCTCCGGCCAGGCCGAAGGCGGCGGCAGGTTGTCGGCCGCGAAGTGATCCACATGGGCGCTCGGGCCGCCCGGTGCCCAGGGTTCGGACATCATCTCTCCCCGTCGTTACGCCCATGTTCGGTCATCGTCATGGTTATGGCAACAGTTTCGGACGGTGGACTGGCGCGGCCGTTTCGATCGTAGGCGCGGACGAAATAACGATATTGCTGCCCGCCGAGAGCCAGCCGATCCACATAGCGCCGACCCTTCACGGCCTCCACGCATTGTACGGCGCCATGGGCATCGGCGCGGTAAATGTCATAGCCCGCAACCTCTCCTTCAAGGCTTTCCGCCGCTGACCAGGCCAGCTTGATGCGCCCGTCGGCGCCGCCGCCCAATAGTTCCGCCCCCGCCGCAGGCCAGTTCGGCGCCTGCCCGTCCACACGATCGGCCGGCGCTTGTAATTGTCCCTTTGGCCACAGAAAGCAGATGACTTTTTTGAAGCGTTCATCCAGATCCTTGCAGACATTGCAATAGACGCAGCGGATGATCTCGTCGTCCCGTCCCTGTATGACCTTCAGGGTCCAGTCCGGGTCGGCGAGGAGCTGCCGCGCCATGCCGATCAGATCCGCTTTGCCCTCGCGCAACAGGCCTTCGGCCTGCGCCGGCTCCGCGATTTTGCCCGCTGACATGACGGGGATGTGGTGGCCCCGTTCATTGAGGTAGCTCTTGATGCCGGCGGCCAGGTGAACATTGGGCATGGCAGGGTACCAATCACCCGGCATGCAGCGGTCGCCGGAATAACCGGTATAGGGATAGAGGGGCTGTCCGGGCCGGTGGATGGCGTCCTCGAACTTGCCGCCAACAGAGAGCGAGATGTAGTCGACGCCCAGATCCGCCATGCGCAGGGCGATTTGTTGCGCCTCCGGCAGGGTATAGCCGCCCTTTATGGATTCGTCGGCCAGAAAGCGCACACCGACGGGAAAATCCGCGCCCACCCGCCGCCGTACCGCCGCCATGACGTCGCCGAACAGGGCCAGGCGGCCCTCCAGCGTATGGCCGCCATAGCGGTCCTTACGGGGATTGCGGCGGGAGAGGAAGGACGACAGGGTATAGGCATGGGCCGAATGCAGCTCGATCCCATCATAGCCCGCTTCACGGGCCCGCAAGGCGGCCATGCCGAAATTATCGACAATCGCGTCAATATGGGATTGCTCCAGCATATCGATGGTCTGCCGCCAGCCCGAGCGGGCCACTTTCATGAAATGGATAATCTGCGGTACGACCTTGCTATCGGAAGTATCGTGCACCCGCCGCGCCAGTTCTCGATGGCCGGCGATGAAGCTATCATCGGACAGCCGCAACAAGGGTCCGGATTTCGCGCCATGTATCGCCGTCGCCTCCACCACGATCAGGCCCACCCGCCCGGCGGCGTAGCGCACATAGCGGTCGACAATATCGCCATTGACCATGCCGTCCTCGCCCGACAGCCTTGTCACCATGGCCGGCACGGCGATCCGGTTCGGCAGTACCATGCCGTTGATGTCCAAGGGTTCCAGCAGACGCGCCATGCCGGTCATGTGGCGGCCTCGGTGGCGGAATATTTCAGCTTGCCCAGCAAATCATGCAGGCGTTGGATCTCGTCCGTGCTAAGGCCATCCAACAAGTCATTGACCCAGGCCTCATGGGCCGGGGTCATGGCATCGAAGTGACTTTTACCGGCGCGCGTCAGGGCGACGCGGGTGCTGCGTCCGTCATTCGGATCGGGGCGGCGTTCCACCAGGCCGTCCGCTTCGAGGCGGTCGACCAGTCCGGTCAGGTTGCCGTTTGAAACCATCATGCGGTTCGACAGACCGGTCAGGCTCAGGCCGTCGGGATGGCGGTCAAGCTGCGCCAGCAGATCGAACCGGGGCAGGGTGGTGGCGAAGTCCTGGCGCAGGCGGCGGCGGATTTCGCCCTCCACCAGATTGGTACAGGTCAACAGGCGTAACCAAAGGCGCAATTCGGGTTTGTCCGGCCGCTCCAGACTGGCTTCAAGCGGCATGACCTACATCACCTCGCCACCCGCGACCGCTATGGCCTGGCCGGTCACGGCGGCGGATGTGGGCAAACACAGCCAGCCTACTGTCGCCGCCACTTCTTCGGGTTGGATCAGGCGGCCCTGGGGATTGCCCCGGGTCAGAATAGCGCGTGCCTCGGCCTCTGTTTTGCCGGATTGCTGGATGTTGCGGATGGCGTTGTGTGCTATTTCGGTCTCCGTATAGCCGGGGCAGACCGCATTGACGGTGATGGGTCCCTTGGCCAGTTCCAGGGCCAGGGCGCGGGTCAAACCGATGACCGCGTGTTTCGAGGCGACGTAGGCGGCGACAAAGGGATAAGCGCGCAAGCCGGCTGTCGAAGCCAGATTGACAATGCGGCCAAAGCCCAGCTCCTGCATCCCGGGCACCATGGCCTGGGCCAGCAGGAACGCCGCCTGGACGTTGACGTCAAAAGTCTCCCGCCAGCTGTCCAGTTCGACTTTTGCCAGAGGTGCGGAGGGCGCGACGCCGGCATTGTTGACCAGGATACTGATCGGCCCCAGATCATCGCCTGCGGCCGCAGCGGCAGCGGCGATGGAGGCGGGTTGCCGCAGATCCATGGTTTGTATGCTGACGGCAACATCGCCCGTCCGCGACAGCTTTTCCCGTTGCAGGTTTAGACTCTCTTCATCCCGCGCCGCCAGGGTCAGATTGGCGCCAAGACTTGCCAGTTCCTCGGCGATGGCGGCGCCGATACCCCGGTTGCCGCCTGTAATCAGGGCATGCCGGCCCGCCAGGGGGCGAAGAGTGGGATTTTCGTCGTCAGGATTTTCCTTAGTATTCACGGATTGCATATTCGATCCACCTATTTGCTTTAAGCTTAAAATAATCTGCCTAGGCGGGCAAGATATATGAAATGTGTTATAGATCCTCAGTTTTGAAGGGTTCGTTAGCCATGAGCATCGCCGAATTAAGTGACGGGGGGACGCCGTCGGCGGAACATCCTCTGGGTAGCCGGTTTGCGGCCATGCGGGTGGCCAACCTGCGCGATGGTGCGCCAGGACGGGAATTACGCCTTGACCGCCTGCAGCGGATCGGAGCCATGGTAAAGGGGAGCCGGGACGCCATCATCGAAGCGGTAGACGCTGATTTTTCCGGCCGGGCGCGGGAAGAAACCCTGTTGGCCGAAATCTTCACCACTTTGTCCACGGTGCGTCATGCCAGGAAGAACCTGGGGAAGTGGATGCGCCCCCGCCGCCGGGCCCTCGATCTCGCATTCAAACCGGCCAGCGCCAGGCTGATACCCCAGCCCTTGGGCGTGGTGGGGGTCATTTCGCCGTGGAATTATCCCTTGTTGATGGCGCTTTCTCCCCTCGTCGGTGCTGTCGCGGCAGGCAACCGGGCCATGGTCAAACCGTCGGAAATTACGCCGCGCACGTCAGCTTTGCTAGGGGAGATGATCCAGGCGCATTTTGCCGCCGACGAGATTGCCGTGGTTCAGGGCGGCCGGGATATCGGCGAGGCGTTCTCCCGGTTACCGTTCGACCATCTGCTTTATACTGGCTCCACCAACGTGGGGCGCAAGATCATGGCGGCGGCGGCGGAAAACCTGACGCCGGTGACGTTGGAGCTGGGGGGGAAATCACCCGCCATCATCGGCGGCGATGCGGATATGGCGGCGGCGGTCGCCTCCATTGTCCGGGGCAAGTTGTTCAATGCGGGACAGACCTGCGTGGCGCCTGATTACATATTGGTGGCGCGCGACGAATTGGAGCAGTTTGTCGAACGGACATTGGCCCAGGCCAACAAATTCTATCCCAGTATTGAGGGCAATGCCGACTACAGCGCGATCGTGAACCAGGCCCAGTTCGACCGCCTGCAAACCATGCTGGGGCAGGCGGAGGATCAGGGTGCGCGGATATTGACGGCAGGTACCGGTGCTGGTCGGAAGATGCCATTGACCCTGTTGCTGGATACCAAGGACGCAATGGCCGTGCGGCGGGAGGAGATTTTTGGCCCCCTGCTGCCCGTTATTCCCTATGACGATATTTCCGATGCGATCAGCCACGTCCAAAAGGGCGACCGCCCCCTGGCGCTGTATATTTACAGTCGCGATCAGAACGCCATCGACCGGGTTCTGGGCGAAACCATTTCGGGTGGCGCCGTGGTCAACGATTGTCTGATCCATGCGGGCGTTGAGGACCTGCCGTTCGGCGGGGTCGGTGCGTCGGGCATGGGGCACTATCACGGGCGCGAAGGCTTCGAGACATTCTCCAAACTGAAGCCGGTGATGTATCAGAGCCGCTGGAACGCCATGTGGCTGCTGAACCCGCCCTATGGCAAACGGGCCAAGGCGATGATCAACCTGCTTCTGAAGCGTTGAGCTAAGACGACAGAGCTTTTTTCAGAACCTTGCCGCAATGTTCCATTCCGGCACGGCAGGCTTCCGAGACGCCGTAAAACTGCATGAAGGCATGCACTGCGCCTTCATAATTGACCAGATTGGTCGGCACACCGGCGGCCGCTAATTTTTCGCTGTATTCTATCCCCTCGTCGCGCAGCGGGTCATAGCCGGCGACGATGATTTCCGCCGGTGCCAAGCGGCTGTGATCATCCGCGATTAATGGCGCGAAGGCTGGCTGGCCGCTAAGGTCCCGCCCGGCCGTATATTGTTCCATGAACCAATCGATATTTTCCCGGGTCAGCAGATGACCTTCGCCAAAATCCGCATGGGATTGGCTGTCCAGCGCAGGCGCCACGCCGGGATATATCAGCAACTGCAGCGCCAGGTTCGGGCTGCCCTGATCACGTGCCACCAGGGCGCAAACGGCGGACAGGTTGCCGCCGGCGCTGTCGCCGCCGATAGCCATACGATCCGGGTCGCCGCCCAGTTCACCGGCATTGACGCTGCACCAGTTCATGGCCGCGATGCAATCCTGGCCACCGGCGGGGAAGGGGTGTTCAGGCGCAAGCCGGTAATGCACCGAAATCACGATGCAGTCGCCCCGGTTGGCCAGGCGTCGGCACAGGGGATCGTGGGTATCCAGATCGCCAATCACAAAGCCGCCGCCATGGAGATAAATCAAGACGCCCAAGGTTT
>JABIRL010000363.1 GCA_018667855.1 Rhodospirillaceae bacterium | reverse complement strand
TGGCGAAGGAAACGATCAACGCGAACAGTATGTATTTGATGAACTTGTAATAGCGCTGTGCTCCTGGGATGCGGGTCATGCCGCTCCACAAATAATAGTTGGAGATTACGAACAGGGAGCCCACCAGCATGGCCTGGATGATGAAGGTCCAGGAGAAATCACCGCCCATCATGTTATTGCCCATCACGGCGGAGGTGGAATAGACCTCCCGCCCCAGATAGTAGCCAGCGAAGGGCAGCGGGATCAGGGCGGCTATGGCCACGAAGTTGGAGATATAGCCCATCCAGTCGTAGTGAGCCTTCTCGGCCGGGGTCTTGGCGCCGATGAACTTGACGGCGGCGTAGGCGCCGGCGACCAGGCCGCCGAAAGCCAGATTGCCCAGCATGCGGTGAATGGCGATGGGCGTGGCCAGGACGTTTTCGAAAGCATTCCAGACGGTGCCGACAAAGACCCCGTCGCCGTCAACGCCGGTCGGGCTCATCATGTAGCCGGCCCAGGAATTGGCCAGTTGCATGATGGCGGTGCCGAACACGTTCAGCATGATGCCGATAAAAATGTGCGAGGACTTCAGATCCCGGATCATCCAGAAGCCGATGGCTGTCGGCGTGATGTAGAGCAGCAGGATGAACCAGCGGGTGTCAGGCCGCATTTCCGGGCCAAACAGGCCAAGGGCGAAGACCAGACCAAAAGCCGCGATCAGAATGGCAAACAGCCGGAATAGCCATTGCAGGCTGACCGGGAACGGCTTGTCGCTCTTCAGCCAATGCCAGCCGTAGTAGTACATATACAGCGCGAAGGTCTCGCCGAAGAACAGCAGGGCATAGAGGAACATGATGTCCTTGAAGATGCCCGCCATGTACCCCATGAAGGTCGGATACAGGGTGAACAGCGCGAACGCCAACAGGCCGCCCAGGGCGGCTGTAGTGGCGTAGGCGACACTCAACAGAGAGGTGAATTCGTAGGCCAGTTTGTCGAACTTCGGATCCTTGTTGTTCCAGCCGACAATTTCGATGATGACCGCGAACAGCGGCACGCCCAGGACGAAAGCGCCGAAGAACAGATGCATCTGGGCCAGGAACCAGATCAGACGCCGTGAATCGATGCCGAGGAACTGGCGGTAGACATTTTCCTCCAGCGCCAGGGCCGGGGTCGCGGCGACGGCGAGACAGAGCACCAGAAAACTTGTCAGACCCAAGTTGCCGAGGGAGAAAAACCGGTCGAACCAACCGCTCGTTCCCTTGCTGGATTTTCTGCTCGCCATCATTCGCGTCCCCAATCCATTCGACCGTTACTTGCCGACCGTTACTGGGCCTCGGCGAAGGCAAAGTTGGTTTCCACCGTGCCCTTGGGGGCAACGGTGATTTTGGCTTTCTTGATGCCGAAGCGGGGATGCCAGGCCTTCAGGGTGTACTTGCCGGGCGGAATGTTATCGATGGAGAAGGAGCCGTCTTCGCCGACCACCACCGCGTAGGGATGCGTCGGCGCAAGGATGAAGCCGAACATGAAATTATGGGCTTCGCAGTTGATACCGATATAGGACGACCGGCGCGGCTTGATCTTGTCCTTGATATCGCCCGGGTCCGGCTGGCCGAAATTGAACAGGGTTTTCTTCACCACCCGGCCCTTTTCGACGCCGATCAATTCCCGCGCGTTGATATTGTGCAGGACACCCGCGTCGCTGTTACGGATCACGAAGGGGCCGGGCCGCACGACCTGGGCCCAGGGACGAAAGCGGCAACCCTTTTGATTGACCATATATTCGCCGAATTCCGGCTTGCCCCACTTTTTGCCGGATTTAATTTTATCCAGAAAAACGAACACGCCCCGCAGCGCGCCGCCCTTCACATCAACCCAGACCACTTCACGCTCGCCCTTGCCGCAGACATCCACGTTCTTGGTGATCAGGATATTTTCGATGGCGTCACTGGGAACCGCGCCTTCGAAACTGACCTTGCCCATGACCGCGCCGCCATCCGTCACGGCCGCTTCCTTGTACTTGCCCCGCTTCGCCGCTTCACTGGGCGCGGCAAAGGCCAGGGCGGCGCAGATGCTAAAGGCCAGGCCAATGGTCAATTTATTGAGCTGCATGGAATTGTCCTTTCGTTATGCTTTTTGTTCGTTCAAAGTGCCCAGGGCAGGAATGGCGATGGCCCAGGCGCGCTTGTACGCCGGATCGCGCAATACATTTAGGAAAAGCCCGCCGGCCGCCGCTGCATCCAGTTCACGAAGCAGACCGGCTGCCTGTTTGCCGTGGTAGCCCTCGAACGAAAGGGCGAAATCGACCAGGGCCGGAATGGCGCGTTCGGCCTTTTCCATCGCGATGGCCTCGGCCGCGCAAAGGCGGACGGAAGGGTCAGGATCTCCCAGCAGGTCATCGATCTCCGGTCCGACCCGAGCCAAATTCGAAAGGCCGCGAATGGCCTCCGAACGCAGGAACGAATCCTCGTCCACGAGATACCCGCGCAACGCCACGATGGCGTCCTCACCGGGACAGCCCGCCAAGGCGCGCAGTAGAAGCAGCTTCAAATCACGGTCCGCCGTGCCCAACGCCGTTAAAATCGCCGCCGAGACGTCGTCGCACAGCGTGCCCGGCCGCGCACCAATACGAGCCAGTGAATCCGCCGCCGCCATGCGAACCTCGCCATCGCCGTCCGCAAGGGCGAGGGCCAGCTGTTGGGCCACATCCCCATGGGGCAATTCACCCAGCACGCGGGCGGCAAACCGCCGTATATCCTGATGGCGCACCACTTTTGGCGCGATCGGCATGCGTTTCTTGCTTTTCTTGATCCGTTTCGCCAGGGCCAAGCGTTCCATATCCATCGGTGTCAGTTCAACGCCATCCCGGGGCAAACCGGCCGTCTCCCGCGCCTCGGGCACATCGGCCAGTAGAGCGTTCAGGGTGGAGGTGGGAAACGCGGTCTGTTCCGGCGCCGGACCAGGTAGCGCCGGTTCAGAGGGTACTTGAAGCGGTATCACTTCGGCGACGGCGGGCTCGGGGGGCTCGTCCGGCTCATGACAGCCGCCCAGCGCCGCGATCAATGCCGAGCCGGCCTCGTTGGGCCAAATTTGATCTTGAACCGCCAATTTACCCAAGGCCGACATGGCTTCGAGGCGGATCGGGCGATCCTTGTCATCGACCACGGCGACCAAGGCGGCGACCGCCTCGCCGCCGCCGATCGCAGCCAAACCTTGCAATGCACCCAACCGGTCGGCTTCGGGCCGATCAACATCCTGCAACATACCGGTCAACTCGGCCATCGCCCCACCCCGGGCCAAAGCTGCAAACGCACGGGCCGCTGCCGCCGCCGTTTCACCCGTCAGCCGATCGCGGACCGCGGCCAACAACGCCTGGTCGGACAAAGCCTCGTCAGACGAGGCAGTGGATAGCCCGGCGATAACAATCAAGCCGGCCAGCTGCACCTGGATCGCGTCATCGGCAATGGCGACGGACAACTGATCCACGTAGTGGACGGCGCAAAGGGTGATGGCGGCAGCCCGAACCCCGGCGTCTGGATCCCGCAATAAGGGTTCAAGACGGGAATCGGCGGCATCGCCCGCAGCCATGCCACGCAACGCGGCCAAGCGGACTTCCGGCGCCGTATCGATCAGCGCACCGGCGCAATAGTCCCGCGCGCCTTCGATCTGGCTGGAGGCCAACGCCGTCGCCGCGCGTCGACGCAGGCGGGCCGATGGATCATCGAGAATGCCCGCCAAAGCCTGAATTCCCGGTTCGCCCATGCGGGCCAGCGCCTTAAAGGCAACTTCCGTCATATCCTGGCCGGCTTCATCCGCCATGGCGGCGATGATGTCAGGTACGGCTTCGCCCACGCCAAGTTCGGCCAGGCCCTTGACCGCCGCAATCTGGATATCGACCCAGTCATCCCAACCGCTTGAATAAAATTCCTGTTCATCCCAGACGATCTCTTCATCCCGGCCGGCGACAATCCGGCGCAGCCAGGGGATAACGCTGTTGTCGCCCAGCTTGGCCAGAGCCTCGATCGCGGCAATTTTGACTTCGGCACAGGGATCGCCGAGCAGGTTTTCAAGCAGCTGTTGCCCGGCCCGGGGATCGGCCAGACGAACCAAGGCCTCGGCCGCGTCCGTGCGCACATCCTCGTCTTCGTCCAGCAACGCGGTGATCAACGGTTGCAACGTATCTTCACCGCCAATTCGTCCCAAGGCCTGGGCCGCGAGACAACGGTGTACATCGACGCCATCGGCAAGAATATTGCCCAACATCCGGCATACTTCGGTTGGGCCAACGGGCGTTTCGGGCTCGCTCGGCTGAAACTGCGCTTGGTCGCGGTGAATAATCATGATCTGGAACTCGCAGAGTTGTATTTTTCTAATTCTAAAATTGGGCTCCAACGCAGTTGCGGGCCCGGCTGAACATTTCTGTTCAGATCCGGACCCGCGCTGCGATCAGGTGATGTCCCTTGGTGCGAAGGACATGGAACGGAAGGTATTTTTATAGGGCGAGACGCCGATCTTCTTCACCTTGGCGACACCCATTTTGTAGTTGTAATTGCCGCTGATCCAATCGACGACACGGCCTTCCAGCGCATTCGCGGGCTGCGAGGTATGCAGGAAGTCCATGAAGATGATGCCCTTCTTGATGTGCCGGGTGACCATGGCAACACCGGTCACGGCGGCCCGGGTCAGCTCCACGTTGCCGGCCTTCATCTGGCCCGAGAAGCTGTAGTCGCTGCCCTCGACACCCAGGATGGTTTCCTTCAGGTTGGGTACCCGATCGGAGTAGACCATCAGCATATCGCCGCTTTCGATGCCCCGTTCCTTGGCATCATCGGGATGCATTTCCACGTAATTGTCCGGCCAGCGTTGCACCACATACGGACGGCGGCGGTCATCGAAGCCCGACTGCCACCGCTCGTTGGTGCGGCCGGAGGTGCACCACAGCTCGTTACCCTTGGGCTTCATCCATTCCCAATAGTCCGAGAACAGGGACCAGGGCGATTTCTCGATATTGCAGCGACCGGTCTGGCTGTTGAAGTGGGTCAGCTTCTTGTTGAAGACATTGCCCGCGGCCGGTCCGGTCTCTGGCAGTTTACGGGTGGTATCATGCAACCGCTTGGTACCGACAAGGGTGCCGTCGTCTTTCATGAATACCGGACCCTGGATGCCGTTGGTTCCGAATTCACCCAACTTTTGATGCAGGGTCTTGCCCTCACGTCGGGCGGCGACCTTGATCATGTTGAAATCCTTGCGGCTGCCGCGCGAGAAGCGGGCAGATTCCTCGGCCACGTCATTGGAGTTTTTCCAATCGAAGCCGTCGAAACCCATACGCTTGGCCAATTCGGCGATGATCCACCAATCCGGTCTGGCCTCGCCCGGCGCGTCATAGAATTTGTTATAGACGCGCAGACGCCGTTCACCATTGGCCCGCATGAATGTTTCCTCGCCCCAGGTGGCGGCGGGAAAGATGATATCGGCGTAGCGATTACCGATAGGGTCGACCAGATAGATATCCTGATTGATCACCACCATGCCGCCCGAATCCGCCCGGCGCTTCAGGGTATCGATGATATCCTGCTTATCGTAGGAGCGGATTTGATGGGGGTTGGCGACAGTCATCTCCTCGAATTTTTTCGCCAGTTGCTGGCTGCCGCACATGGATTGGATCCAGGTCGTACCGATGACATGGGCAAAACGGGTATGCCCCGACATGGTCCAGGTATCGGTGTCGAGGGCGCGCCGGCGACGGCCCGGCACTTTCATGGGGGATTTATTGCGGGGGTACTTGCCGCCGCGCTGGCCGCCACGTTGATGGCCGCCGGCCCGGCCGACAACCTGACCCGGCCTGCCGCCGGCACCGACGATGATCGCCAGGGCGCTGATAGCCATGGTGTTGCCGGTATTGTTGGACCAATAGAAGCCTTTCTCGATCATGATCGAGGTCTTGGGCCGTTTGCCGCCCTTGGGCTTGGCCATCCACTCGGCGGCGGTATAGATCTTCTTGACGTCGATGCCGGCGACCTGTGCCGCGTTCTCCGGCTTGAACTCGTCCCGGGACAGCAGCCATTTTTTCCAGTCATCATAACCGTTGGTCTGGAACTTGCCCCACGTCGTGCGCCATTGCCACGGTGTGTTGCGGGTGCCCTGACCAAAGCCCGAGGACGAACCCCACTTGTTGTTGACCCAGTTCTTGATCCAGTCGGCATCCTGCCAGCCGTTCTCGGCGATGATCCTGGCGATGGCGTTCACCACCAGCAGATCGGTGCCCAGATTAACGTCCAGCCACAGCCCACCGTTCTTTTCGGCATAGGCCACGCCGGCTGTGCGGCGCGGGTTCATCATGATGCATTTTTGGCCGTTCTGGATGCCTTTCATGATCCATTGGGTCCACAGAATGGTCTTGGTCTCATACGGATCCGTACCGCAGACCAACAGGGTCTCGGCATTCATCCAGTCTTCGTAGGCCGGACCGAAGTTATCGAAACCGGCATCACGGAAGCCCGGCGTCGAGGAAACATCGGACGGGGTATCATGGAACGTAAAGTTGGCCGTGTTCACATGACGCAGGGCATATTTGGTAATGGCGTAGGTATTCTCGATATACTGATAGGAATAAGTCTTCACGCCGTAGGCGTTGACGCCATGTTTTGTCCGCACATAGTTGCCAACTTCGGCCGCTACATCCAGGGCGAAGTCCCACGGCACCGGTTGCAGGATGCCATAGATGCGCATCATCGGTGATTTCAGCCGATCGCGGGTGGGAGTCTGTGGATTATAGCATTTCTGGGCAATACAGCCGCCGCGAAGGGATGAATCTCCATCCGTGTTGACGAACTTGGTGTCCTTGTCGGGGATGATCACCACGTGGTTGGGTTCACCGTTGTGCAGCACGATGTTGTGCTGATTGGGCGCTACCCACGGCCCCAGGGTTTCCACCGGGAAATCAGCGCCAAAGGCATTCTGTTCAGCCTTCGGGCCGCCGTCGTGACCGCCGGCGACAGGCCAGCGGTAGACCTTGTAGCCGCAGGCGACGATGCAGTAGTCACAGGCTGTGGTGATAACCTCGGCGCCCTTGGGGGGCAGGGGAACGTTGGTTTCTGGAATGTAATATGGGGTCGACATCTTATCGTTCTCCCTATCCTTGCAGGTTGTCGTAACGGCCAAAGATCAGGCCGAACACGCCGACGGCATAAATGTCGTCGCCGTCCAGTTCGAGCAGCACTTGCGGCAGGCTCTGATAGGCCTGGCCGGAAATCAGAATGCCGTGACGGGTCAGGTCATAGGTGGACAGATGCAGCGGACAGGCGCCCAAAGATTTGGTGTCGCCCTTGTAAGTGCCCGACAAATCGCCACCCTGATGGGTGCAGAAATAGTTGAAGGCGACCACGTCCTTTTGCGGGCCAATACCTCCCCCCGCTTCCGTACCCATCTTGACCAGCATGGATTGCGCATAGGCGCCCTGGTCCGGATATTCGAAGCCGATTGGTTGGTCGGTTTTCAATTCGCTTAACTTGGCGATTTTTTTGCGGGGATAGGTCGCCACCATGGCCGGAACCTTGGCCGCCGCCGGATCGGCACTCATGGCGACCATTACCGTTGCCGTTGCCATGCCGGAAGCAAACAACATCTTGCGCCGTGACATCAGGCATTTGCCAGCCGGGTGGTCCTTCTTCGACGGCAGGGAGCGGACGCCGGATTCAGGTTTCTTTTGGATGTGCTTATTCATGTCCCATATCCTCAATTGGTCGCGGCCGGTAGCGGCGCATAGAGCGGCAGTTTCGGCGTCGACATTTTGATTTCCTTGCCGCTGAGGGCTTCAAGGAAGGCAACCAGAGCAACCTTTTCCTTGTCCGAGAGATTCAACGGTTTCAGCAGCTTGGTCTTGTTCTTGGCGAATTTGCCGTCGGTGAAATCATTGCTGCCGCCGCCTTCGTTGTAGAATTCGACGATTTCATCGAAGTCGAAGAACGAGCCGTTGTGCATGTACGGTGCCGTGTAAGCGATGTAACGCAGGGGCGGTGTGCGGAATTTGCCCATGTCGGACTTTTCCTTGGTCCGGTAGTACAGGCCGGCATCATCCTTGATGGTGCGATACAGCTTTTCCGTCGTGCCCTTGGCATATTGCTCATAGCGGAAGGTGATTTGCGCCATGCCGTTCTCCAGCCAGTCTTCGGCACGGGGAACACCAAGGTTGTAAAATTTCTGGTCCGTCATCAGCGGGCCGTTGTGGCACTCGATACAATTGGCCTTGCCCTGGAACAGTCGCAAGCCGTGCTTCTGCTCGGCACTCAAGGCGTCTTTGTCACCACGCATGAATTTGTCGAACGGTGTCTGATCATGGATCAATGTCCGTTCGAACGCGGCCATGGCTTTCCAGACGTTATTGACCTTTGGCCAATCGTCACCGAACACGTCCCTGAAACGTTTGACGTATTCCGGAATAAAGGCGAGACGCGCCTCGACCATATCCCGTTCACCATTGCCCGACACGGCACCCAACGCGGCGCCAGGCGCTTGTGCTTCCAGGGACTTGGCCGAGCCGGCCCAGAACAACTTACCAAGGTAGGCTGAGTTGACGACCGTCTGACTGTTGCGCCAGTGAATGACGCCTGGGTAGCCGCGGGAGATGGGATCATTGAAACCCCAGCCCTGTTTCGGCATATGGCAATCGGCACAGGAGACGGAGGCGTCACCGCCGATCCGGGTATCGAAGAACAACAACTTGCCAAGCGCGATCTTGGCCGGTGTTTGCGGGTTATCGGCGGGGACTGGGACCGGGCCCAGTGCCGCCAGCGGCGGGTTCATATCAGCCGTGGCCGGTGATGAAATACCCAGTGCGATCAGAACGACCGCGAGCGAGAGTGTTTTGCTCTTTTTCATGGCGATCTCCTAATTCTTCGCTTGCAGCCAGTTTTCGATGGCCGCGTAATTGACATTGATTTTGTCCTTCCAGACATGCTCGGGCCCGGTCAGGGGATCGCCGGAGAGGGATTCCAGGAAAGCAACTAGATTGGCCCGCTCTTCCTTGCTGAGACCAAGGGGTTTGATCCGGGAATCTTGATTGGCATCCGTGCCGCCGCCGTTGTTGTAGAAGGTCACCACGTCGGCCAGGGTCGCCATGGTGCCGTTGTGCATGTACGGCGCGGTCTGTTTCAGCTCCCGCAGGGTCGGCGTCATGAACTTGCCGATATCGGAGCCATCGGACTTGTGGGTGCGGATATGGGCGCCCACGTCCCGGCGAACGTTCATATAATTCTCAATACCGATGAACATGCCGAAGGCGACGTAGGTAATGTGCCGCAAGGGGTTCGACCAGATCTCGGGATTTTCCGGCACGCCCGTGTTATGGGGTTGATCGTCGCTGAACCTGTCGCCGGAATGACATTGCGCACAGCCGGCCTTGCCCTTAAACAGCTCAAAACCGCGCTGTGCGGCGTCGGACAAATTGCCCTTATCGAAGGGCGCGCCCCGCGATGTCAGGGTTTTCAGAAATTCGGGAATTGCCTTGCGGACCGACCCGTTGGACGGTTCGCCATAGCCGGCATCCTTGAACATCTTTACATAGATGGGATCCTGCTTGATGCGTTCCTGCATCAGACGCATGTCCATGTTCATGGAGTAGGTTTCAGTGATGGATTCGCGCGTCACATCGTTCAGGTTGGTGCCGATGCGCCCGTCATGAAACCAGGCCGCCTTTTGCGCGGCGTTGATCAAGGTGGGCGTGTTACGAAAACCTTCCGATCCGGGATAGGCCTTGGCCAGCGGCAACCCATCCGCGAAACCCTTGTCGGGGATATGACAGGTGGAACAGCTGATCGCGGCATCCCCCGACAGACGGGGGTCAAAAAACAAACGTTTGCCCAACGCGGCCTTCTTGGCGTCGACCTTCATGGTCTTGACGGGTCCGAAGTCCGCTGCCGCTGCCGGCGAGGCGGCCAGCATGGCGGCAATCACGGCGCCGGTCGCCAAGGGCACCAGCCTGACGATCCTTGACGGTAATTTTCTATTCATCACGAGACCTCTCAACAACAAAGAACGGCTTCGGCAATTTCGTTTTGTTTGAACTTTTCATTCCTGGTCATCCGCTTCCGAATTATCCTTGAGTGGCAGGGGAATGCCGCTGATCCGCTCGAGAAACGCCTTCATTTCCGAGAGATTTTGGAAATAACCCTCTTCCTTTCCCTGGACGTGGCGTATGTGACCGCGCCACGTTGGGTTATTCCCCGATTCACCTTCCAACCAAATCCGCGCCACGAACGACCCCGGAGTTCCCGGTTCAACCATTTCGCATCCGCCGTCTCGTTTGCTTGTCCCGCCCCGGCGGGGCAGGTTCCCAAGCATCCGAGCATGGGGCGGTTACGCTGCGGTAACACCATGGGTAATACTGGCGGTAACACCGGGGGAAACATCCGATGCCGCATCGAATTTTGCTGTGAAGTTTGCTGTCTTTTGGACATGGCAAATCGGTAGCATGGGGCGGTAACACGTCGGTAACACCGCGCCGCCAGGTCATGTCAGGATCATGAACAACAGTCGGAAACAGCCAGTTAGCTGGCGGCGGCACTCCGCCCGGCGACTAAATCGCGGTAAACTCTGAGGGTTTCATCGGTCGGCTGCAGACCATATTCGTCATCAAGGCTGCGACACCATGACGCATAGTGCGCCTCGGCCCAGTCCGGTCGGCCAAAGTTGACGAGGTTTTCAAGCAAGGCGCGCAAAAAACTTTCGCGGCAGGGATCATGGTACAGTGCGGTGCGGCAAACGCGGGAGGCTTCCATATACAAACCTTCCGCGGCATAGGTTTTCGCCATTCCGGCCAACAGTTCGAGGTGAACCTCGCGCAAGTGCTCCCGCTCTTCGGCGCACCATTCGGCGTAGGGTTCGTCTTCCAGATAGTTACCGCGATAGAGGCTTTCCGCCTCCTCAAAACGGGCCCGTGCTTCACCCAAGTTATCGTCGGCAAGAAATTCCAAACCGGCCGTAACCAAGGAAGCGAATGCGTCTGAATCAACCCAGACCGCATCCCGGCGCAGCAAATAGGATTGACCCACCGTTTCAATCACATCCTCCACGCCGCCACCGGCGCGCAACTTGCCCCGCAGGTAGGAAACTGTAACTTTCAAACGCTCCCAACCGCGGGTCGCATCCGCATCGGGCCATAGCCATTCGATCAGCCGCTCGCGGTGAACAGGCCGGCCCAGATGACTGACCAGGATTTTCAGAACCATGGCTGCCTGTTTCCGCTTCCAGCCTTCAACGTTCAACCCTTCGCCGGCGATCGCCAGGCCGAACTGTCCCATGGTAAAAATTCGCAATGGTGTTACGGCCCCGATTTCCTCGGCTTCGCCACTTATATTTCGCATGAAAATCACGGCGACCGCGTCACCATCGGGTTCCGTTCTCGCGTCGACCGGCAAGACCAGCGTGGAGATCCCGGCGGCAACCATGTCGCCGCTACGGTGTCGGATGCGGCAGGCGGCGAGAGACCATTTATGCCCCATACCCATACAGGCCCGGCCCTCGCATAGAATGGAACAAAGCGGCTCGCCCGTGGGATAGAAAGCCTGCAACACATGGCCGCACCTTTGCCCAACGGCTTCGGCGGCGGAATAACCCAGCAAGGTCTCGGCGGCAGCATTCCACGCCACCACCCGCATATCCCCATTGACGGCAAAAGCCGGATCGGAGGCGAAAGCAACCAGATCAGTCGTCTTCAAGGCCCATCCCCCTATTCTATTGCGCCGTCATCAACTTGCCAAAAATCATGCTCCCAAAGCCGACCCCGGGGTTTGACCTAGATCAAAGGAGCGCCCCGTCTGTTGGCGGCAAATCGCCGCACCACATTAATTCGGCTGGTCTTTTATTTTTCGGCATAGCGGATGACCAGTTCACTCGCCGCTTCGGCATCGAACAGAGAGCTTAAGGCCGGCAAAAGTCCCATTTCCTCTTTCTGGATATGGGTGATGTGCCGCTCCACGAGATCAAGTGCCAAATCGCGGAATTCCAACCAATCCGGCTCCGTAAAGCCGCCTTCCCGCGCACGCTCCACCAGGGGCAACAGGGTTTCCGAAACATTACGCAGCAGGGCATGCTCCTGGCGCAGAATGGTCGGGATTCCCACATCGCCAATGGCCATCAGCGCGGGAAAGATATTCTCTTCCTCGAAACTAAAATGATGTTCCGCCGTGCCTTGCAGTTCCGCATGCAGATCCGCCAGCAAAAGCTTTGCCGCGGTATCATCATCGGCGGGCGCTGATTTGGCGCGCCGGCCGCTGGTCGCCTCTTCCAGGCGGTTCATCAGGTCAATGGTACGAAGGTGCTCGTCATGCAGCAGTTGGGCAATTTGGCTGTCGTGGTACATGTGATGCTCAATTCTTTCTTTTTCGTTCATGGCGTGAGTGGTGAAAGTGCGGTTCGGAATTTGGCCATGGCCAGATAGAAAAACCAGACGAAAGCCAAGGCCCCCGCCAAACCCAGAACCGCCCCCAATTTCACCAAAAGCGGCAGGTTCAGAAGAATACCCAGCGCCAACAGCGCCAGGGCGCCGCAATGGCAGCAGAGATGTATGGCAAGCGGCCCCGGTGCGGTCAGCGCGGTTACCGTCGGCGGCCGTCGTTTCAGATTGGCGGCCGCATGCATGGAAGCCAGAAAGGGCACAATCCGTTGCAGGATCGCCAGCAACAGACTCAACAACCAACCCAGCAAAGCCAGGCCAAACATGGCCGGTCCCCAGTCCCCGGACAAATCGATCGTCCAGGCCGTTCCCAACAGCAGACTGAGCAGAAACAGCGCCCACGACAGCCGGATCAGAGTGAAGGCCGGACCCAACCGCTTCCGCATTCGCCGCCGAAGGGTTAGAACCATCAAGGCAACATGAACGGCGCCGCCCAGCAAGCCGAGGCCGCCGCCAACAGCGGCCCAGGCGTCGCGGCCCAGCCATGTGCCCGTCACGCCCAGGGCAAGCCCGACACAGATGCAGATCAAAGCAAGCAGCGCCCATCTGTCCGGCGGGTTGGGCGCCAAGGCGAACATGGGTATTAAAACATAGGAAAACCCCATGGCCAGCAGACCCATGAATCCGTACGCGGCCAGCAACATATGGCTGATCCCGGCGCGCTGGCTATCGGCCAACATTCCTGTCCGTTGGTTGATGATCAAAGCCAAACCCAGGACCAAAAGGACAACCAGAAAGAATGCCGCCAGCCGGCCATGCGCGACCACGACCGCCATGGCTCCACCCTGGCGCAGATTTCCCACCAGCAGGCAGAGATAAAATACGACGGACAGGGTCACGGCGCCGCCGCCCAGTATCATGGCCTGATAACTGTTCCAGTACATGCCCACGGTCAAACAAATGGTTCCCGCCGTAAACAGCCACCACAAAGCACTGATCGCGCCCGGCGCGGCAAAACCCTGCAGGGTCGCGACCGGCAACAGCTGCAGACTGGCGCCCATGGCGGTCATGGTGAATACACCCAGGGTGACGAGGTGCAGTGCCGCCAGTATTGGCCCGCTCCCGCCCCGGTATTCCGATAATTGTTCGCCATGCATGGCCACAACGGCCCAGGCGACGGCGTGGAATATGACCGCCGTGCCGAAAAACCGAAACACGATGCCGGGCGGCAGCAAACGCTCTGACGCACTGCCAAGAAAAGTCGCGGTACCGGCTGTCATGGCATCTATTCCGGCCACAGGCGCAAACGCACCTCGCCATCCTCGCCGGGAATGACTTCATGGTTCCAACCCCGTTCCGCCAGCTCGGGATAGAGGTAGATCGGTTCCCGGTCGTGATGCACGATCACTTCGCTGTCGGTGGTGATTTGCAGCAGGGTCAAGATTTGCACCATGGGCTGCGGCGGGCCAAGACCGCGCACATCAATGTGCCAGCCGTCTTCGGCCTGCCAATGGGGCACGCTAATTTCCATCGTCATTGCCCTCTAAGCTTCGAGCGCCTCGAACTTCTCCAACAACTCGTCCTCGCTTTCGACAAAGTCAGGGTTTTGTACGATGCAGTCGACCACGGGGCAGACCATGCGGCATTGGGGTTCATCCTCGTGACCGACACATTCGGTGCATTTGAAGGCGTCGATGACATAGATGGGATCGCCAACCGTAATCGCTTCGTTGGGGCAGACTGGCTCGCACGCATCGCAACCGGTGCAGGTTTCGTTGATCAACAGGGCCATGATCGTTTCCTCGCGATGAATTCAGGGTGCTATTTCAGGATGCAATGGGCAGGGCTTCCAGATCCGCCAACTTCTTGTGGCGGAAGGCGCCCCACAGGGCCGCGCCGATGGCGCCGGCATGAATTGAATCCGGATGGGATTGCAATTCCAGGCCATCCATCTTCTGCGCCGCCATACGCTCAGCCATGGTCGCGACCAGGCCGCTGTCGTTGGCCAGGCCGCCGGTGACAAGCACCACGCCTTCATCCACCTTGGTGGACTTCAACAGCTTGACCAGCCGATCGGCCATGGAGGTATGGATGCCCTTGAGAATATTTTGCGTGGAGATACCCCGGCTGACCATGTTGATCACATCCGTCTCCGCCAGCACGGCACAGATGGAGCTGACCGCCTCGGGGTCATCAGCCTGTTGCGACAAGGCCCCGACCTCGTCCAGGGCAACCCCCAGATAGCGGGCGATATTTTCCAGAAACTGCCCGGAGCCTGAGGCGCACTGGCTGGTCATCTTGTAGGTCAGCACCTTGCCCCGCGCATCGACCCGGATGGCACGGCCGTGCAGGGCGCCCACATCCATCGCCGCCCGTGTATCGGGCTGCAGAAAGATCGCGCCCCGGGCGTGGGTGGTCATGGAATAGAAATGACCGGTGCGGAATTCAACGTTTTCGCCCTCGCCCGTGGTGGCGATATAGTTGACGTCGACTTCCCGCACGCCGGCCTCGAGCAGCATTTCCTCAAAGCATTGGCGGGCCAGATCCAGGGGATCGCGCCGGCGAATACGCTCCAGCCGCTTGCCGAGCCATTTCGGATTTTCGCCGCCCTCGCTCTGAAATAAGACCGCCTTGACCGCGCCCGTGCCGATGTCGATTCCCGCCGTTGTATGGATCTGCATCTTAGTGCTCCGTAATTGCCGTTGCGTCGCCATCCACCGCCCGGCGGGCGAAGGTCGCCGCGCCCAGGGCGCCGGTGTAGATGGAATCCGGGTCGATGTTGATGGTCAGGTCGCCATAGTTTTCCTTGATCAACTGCTTCAAGGCCTTCACGGCCGCGCCGTTATTGGCGACGCCGCCCGTGAAGGTGAATTGATCGCGGATCCCGCCCGAACGCGAGAGGATCGACATTGCGCGCAGAATGATCGCGCGATGCAGTCCGGCCAGGATATCTTCCCGGGCCTCCCCCAGGGACAGCCGGTCGCGCAACTCGGCCCCGGCGAAAACCGTGCAGGTGGAGTTGATGCGCACATTACGGGTGGATTTTAGCGCCAGGGGCCCCAGTTCGTGCAGCCCGAGGTTCATTTCGTCTGCGATATAGCCAAGGTAGCGGCCGCAACCGGCGGCGCAGCGGTCGTTCATCTGAAAGTTTTCCACGATACCCGCCGGATCAACCTGAATCGCCTTGGTATCCTGGCCGCCTATATCGAGCACGGTGGCGGTGTCGGGATACATGACATGGGCGCCCAGACCATGGCAGAGAATTTCCGAACGAATATGTTCCTTGGAGAACGGCAGCCGGGCCCGGCCATAGCCGGTGCCGATGACATAGGTTTCCTGCAACGCCGTATCCAGTACCGCCCTGATCGGTGCATGTACCGCATCGGAGGCCGCCGACAGATCGGCAAAAGCTGTAAAGGTCCGGTCCAAGGCGCGCAGCAGTTTGTCCGACAGGGTCTCTTCGGAAATGCGGTTTTCCACATCGATGATGGAACGGTCATAGACGTTCAGGACATGATCAAACGATAGATCGCATTCACCTGCCACTGCCTCGCCCACCGCCAGATAGCGGGAGCCGGCGATATCGCGAAAGAAATCTGACTTGCGCTGGGCGCCCGGCGCGAACTGCTCCGGCGCCTCCACCGTCAACCGACGAAAGACCTCGGCCAGGGCCTCATGTAAGGCTTCCGTCTCGCCGCCGAAACGTTCGGGATCCGCATTGGCGATACAAGTTTGTTCCAGATCAGCCAACTGCTCCAGAAACTGCTCCAACCGGAAGTCCCGCACCAGCTGGTCCAGGAATTCGTCCAAGCGGCCATCCAACGCGGAAACGCCATCCAGGCTTTGGCGGAACAGATGGAAGCGGGTATTCAGCAGGGCCTCCTGTTTGGCAACCTCGGCCGCCACGTCATAGTTGGAGCGGGAATTGGTGATACCCCGGCCCAGAACCTGCAGGTTCTGATCCATCACCACCGCCTTGGTGGTGGTGGAGCCCAGGTCGATACCGATAAAACAGTCCATATTGTGATCCTCCCCTTAAGCGGCCCGGCTGGCGCTTTTTTGCTCCAGCATTTGGAAATAGCTTTCCATCCGGTTCTTCACATTGGCGGCGGAGAAATAACGCGGATCGACCAGATCGGTTTCGATGAAAGCGCCGGGCTTGCCGGTACGTTTTTCGAGTTCCCGCAGCATCAACAACTGCCCGGCGGAGAAGCTGTTGCAGCTTTTCACGGAATTGATCAGCAGGCCGTCGGCCTCGTAATCCTCCATGTAGCTTTGCAACATCCTGATCCGCGCCGGCAGGCTGAGATTGGTGTAGCAACCAAGGCAATAGTCGGCGAGCGACTCTATGGGATTGTCCGGGTCATGGCGGAAGCCGAAGTCGTAAACCCCGCCGACCTTGGTATAGGTGGAGGCGACAACGACCGCCCCTTCGTCATAGAACATCTTCCAGAATTCGCGGAAATTTGTGTAGTTCGGCGTGCCTTCGACGACCAGCCGGAATTTTTCCTTGCCGAAATCACCCTCGGGTGTGACCGGGCCCTGGCCGTTGGCTATACGCTGTTCGATCTCGCCGCGCAGGGTGCTGTAATATTCCGTCGCCGCCTCGGTGCCGCGAAAGGCCGTGAAGATTGGGCCGATGTAGTAGACGCCGCCAAAAAAGGCGTCGATGGGCGAGGGTCGGTTCTTGGCCGATTGCAGTATCCAGACCAGGTCTTCCTCGGCCTTTGCCGATTGCCGCATGTATTGGCGCAAGCGATCGATGTCGAACTTGACGCCGCTGACCCGTTCCAGGGTGGGGATCACGTCTTCCTTCAACTGCTTGACCACATAGTCGCGCATGTTCTGGGTGATCTTGCCGTCGGCCTGATAGGGCACGTGCAGCATTATGGTTTCGCAATCATACTTTTCACGCACCAGCTCGAACCATTTCATAAAAGTGAAACAGCCGGTGTAGGACAGCAGTAGAACATCCGGATCCGGCAATTTGTCGCCGGTGGGTCCGATGTTGCCCTGCATGATCATGCCCAGATCGGATTTCACATAGGTGCAGACGTCTTCCGACTGTCCATCGCGCTCCGCCTCCATGATGAAGCGGCCGGATTTCTTGCGCATGCCGTTTTGCAGGGCATTGATCTCGGGGAAATTGCAGTTCAGATCAAAGCACATCTGCAACTCGTTCAGATTGCCCGGCACGAAGGTGGAAGAGACCTTGCGGCCTTCTTCGTTTGCCGTGGACAACAGTTTGAAATTGGCGTCGATCATCTCCTTCTGCTTCAGCATCGAAGATTCCTTGATCACGTCTTGCGGGGCTGCCTTGGCCATCATGCGCTCCATAATTTAATGCTGTCGGCGAAGGTGCCGGCTTGTTCGCGGATCGCCTGCATCTGGCCGGTGTTTTCGGCGTACTTGAAGGCGGTGAAGGGGATGTCGTCTCGGTTCAGGGCCTCCTGCAGCATGGGCCGGTCCAACAATGCCGGATCGCAGAAACTGGGCGCGGCGAAGATCACGCCCTCGGCACGGCTGTTGCGCACCTGCTCGATCAGGAAACGGCCCTTGTCCGCTTTGTTCGGCTCAAACTTGGCGGACGTCGCGGCTGAACGGTGCAAAAAAGCCTTGGACAGATTGTCTAGTGGATCGCCGTCCGTGGGCACCTCATCCAGCAGCCAGCGGGTGATCAACAGAAAATCATCGTCCACCACATAACAGCCGGCCATTTCCAGGGATCGGATCAGGCCCAGGGGCGGCTGTTCGCAAAACACGCCGTTGACCACGACGCGGCAATTGTCCCGTCGCGGCCGCTCTTCCTGATCGGCGGCGGTCACGTAGTCGGCCAGCAGCTGCGTGTGTTCTTCCACGGGCAGAACCATGCCGGCACGGAGCAATAAATAGATCTCCGATGTTGGCGCCTGCCAGGGCTGTACGGCGCGCAACCGGTACAATTCGGCGATAGCGACGCGATTCTCGTTATAGACGGCGATGGAGTTGCGCAGATCATCATCGGTGATCGTGCGGCCGGCCATTTTTCCCAGATCTTCCCGCAAAGTCTGCAGTTCATGGATATAGAAAGTGCCGGCGATATCATCGCGGTAGGTTTGCGGCACGTCGAAATATTTGACGTACTTGTCCTTGAACAGCAACTGCCACATGCCCGACAAATTTCGAATGACGTCGCAGATGGAGGGAAACAGCATGCCGTCCAGGCAGTCCAGCCGCCCGGTCAGACCCAGTTCGATGGTGGAACGGGGAATACGGCAGATGTAGCTTTGGTAATAGGCATCGCCGTGGATCACTTCCAGCTGGTCGCCGCCGCCAAGGATGCCCACGGGCAACATGCCAGCGGCATGAATAATCTCGCGTGGCACATAAATGGGCAGATAGCCAATAGCCTTGGCGCCGGGATGCGCCGCCTTCCAATCCTTGACGGCCGTGAAATCCAGATCGTCAAACAGTGCCTGGCAGCGATCGACAATATTCTGCACGGAATTTTGTGCGGGGCTTTTCGCGGGCTTTTTCGGGGGCATCTTGGTTCTTCTCCCAATTCATCGCCAAAACGTCGTCATCCCCTGACATTGCCGTATCCCCTTTTGCCGTTCGTTGATCCTGCCCGATCTGTCCGCCGCCGCCGAAAAATCCCCAATAGCGTTGACAAAACGTTGTTGATTTGGCTAAACTAGTATTTAAGTACCATAATACGGAATAGCCGTCAAGAGGAAACCGCCATGACCGGATCAAAGGCTCAAACCATCGCGATGATTGGCAGCGGCGGCGCAGGCGTCATGACGGCGGCCGAAATTCTGCTGCGGGTCGCGGCGCGGGCCGGATACTTCGGTCTGATGACGAAATCGTTTGGCCCGCAAATCCGGGGCGGCGAAGCGGCGGCCTTTGTTACCCTGTCCACCAGCCCGGTGGAGATACAGGGCGACCGGATCGACCTGCTGTTCGCCATTGATTGGAACAACGCGGAACGCTTTGCCGGAGAGCTGAACATCGCGTCAGACGCGCTGGTGATCTCGGGTCTGCCCGGAACGAACCCGCCCGCCATTGTTACCGATCACCGCCCGGCGCTGGTGGAAATCAATTTGAAGTCCTTGACCCGGACTCATAAAGGCACGCGCCCCAACATGGTTGCTCTGGGCACTGTGGCGGGCGCGCTGGGCCTGCCAAAAGACGTGGTCATGGAACTTGTCGATGAACGTCTGGCCAGCAAGGGCGAAGCGACCATGAGCCAGGGCCGGACCGCGATTGGCTTGGGTTATATCGAGGCCGAGGGACTTGATTCCATGCCGCTGGCACCCAGCGAAGGCGCCGCGCCGCGTTGGATTATCTCCGGCAATCAGGCAGCAGGTTACGGCGCCATGCGCGGCGGGGTTCGGTTTGCCGCCGCCTATCCCATCACGCCGGCGACGGAAATCCTGGAATGGCTGGCCCCGCGCCTGCAAAAGGCCGGCGGTTTGCTGGTCCAGGCGGAAGATGAACTGGCCTCCATCAATATGATTATCGGCGGCTCGTTCGGCGGCGCCGCGGTGCTGACGGCAACATCGGGACCCGGCCTGGCGTTGATGAGCGAAAGCATCGGCTTGGCTGTCGCGGCAGAAATTCCCCTGCTGGTGATCGACGTCATGCGCGGCGGGCCGTCCACCGGCATTCCGACCAAATCGGAACAGTCCGATCTGAACATAGCGGTCTATGGCCTGCATGGTGATGCCCCGCATGTGGTGACGGCGCCGAATTCCATAGCCGATTGCCTGTTCACGGCGCAATGGTCCACCCACCTGGCGGAATCCATGCAGGTACCGGTCATCATGTTGTCCGATCAATCTTTCGGCCAGGCCCTGGGCGTCGTGGAGCGGCCGGCCGAACTGGCTTTCGCGACCCGCCGCCTGGTGGTGGAGGCACCGGCAGAGAACTATCAACGTTATGCCGTTACCGCATCGGGCGTCTCGCCCATGGCCATACCCGGCACGCCCGGCGGGCAGTATACCGCCGATGGTCTGGAACATAACGAAACCGGAATACCGTCGTCCGGCGTCGAAGATCACAACAGGCAACTGGAAAAACGCCTCACCAAGGTCACGAATTTTGATTACGGCGATCATTGGGCCCAGATCGAAGGTGACGGCCCGGCCGCCATCATCACCTGGGGGTCCACGACTGGCCCGGTTCGCCAGGCCATGCGGCGGATCGATCCCCATGGCGAGCGTCTGCGCCTGATCTCCCTGCGTCTGATCAGCCCGGCCCAACCGGAATGCCTGGCCCGGGCCCTGGCGGGCTGCGAGCGGATCATGGTCGTCGAACAAAGCCAGATGGCGCAGTTCTTTGGCCACCTAAAGGCGCAGTTCGATCTGCCCAGCCATGCGGATCTTTACGCCCGGCCCGGCCCGCAGCCATTTCGGGCGGACGAAATCGCCGCAAAATTGGAGGACTGGCTATCATGAGCACGGAATCCGCCTGCCCGCTGACCGCGCGGGATTACAAATCGGAACTGAAGCCCGTCTGGTGCCCCGGCTGCGGCGATTTTTCGGTCCTGATGGCGATCACGAAAGCCATGGCCGACGTGGGCCGCCGGCCGGAGGAAATCGCCGTGATCTCGGGCATTGGTTGTTCCTCCCGAGTGCCGGCCTATACCAATTGCTATGGCTTTCACGGTGTCCATGGCCGGGCCCTGCCCCTGGCCACGGGCCTGAAGCTCAGCCGGCCGGATCTGTTGGTGATCGCGGCGGGTGGCGATGGAGACGGCTATTCAATCGGCGGCAATCACTTTCTGCATGCCTGCCGGCGTAATGTGGATCTGACCTACATCGTCATGGACAATCAGGTCTATGGCATGACCAAGGGCCAGCCTTCGCCCACCACGCCGCCCGAATGGGACAGCGCCCTGGTACCGGGCGGCACCGGGCTGCGGCCGTTCCATCCCCTGGTCATCGCCCTTGCCGCCGGTGCCAATTTCGTCGCCCGTTCGTTTTCCGGCGATCCGGCCAATACGGCGCAAATGATTGTCGAGGCGATCCGTCATCCCGGATTTTCGCTACTCGAAATCCTCAGCCCCTGTGTCACTTTCCGACCCGAGGAGCGGGATTGGGCTAAACAAGTCCATCCGGCGGCCGTTGACGAAACTTCCGACCGGGCCCGTGCCGCGCGCCGGGTCCTTACCGATGATGGCTTCAACACGGGAATCCTGTTTCGCGGCGACCGGGCACCTTACCAACCTTCTGTTAACCTTGAAGTCGTAAGTTCGGTTGATTTTGAAACGGAGTTCCAGCCATGACCATCACGGACCGGGCCACTCTGCTGGCCCACGCCTATGCCATAGAGAGCGAAGCCGCCGAGCGTTATGAGGAATTGGCCTCGCAAATGCACACCTCCAACAACCATGAGGTCGGCGACCTATTCTCAAAATTGGCGGAAATCGAGGCAAAACACGCCGCTGAACTCAGCCTTGAACATGGTGCCGCCAATGTCACCCTGGCTGCCACGGACTATAGTTGGGGCAGTCTCGAAAGCCCGGAAGTTATTCCGTTCGGCGATGTCCATCATTTAATGTCACCACGGCAGGCCTTGACCCAGGCCTTGGCGGCCGAGCGCCGGGCGCGAGATTTCTATGAACATCATGCCGCCAATATACCCGAGGGCGATCTGCGCACTTTGGCGACCGAATTCGCGGCCGAGGAAGCTGAACATGTTCGCATGGTTCAGGCCTGGCTATCCCGCCTGGATTCATCGAACGATGAAGAGCGGGAGGACATGGACCAGCCAATGCCGCTATAATTCCCCGGATAACGGTTACTGCAACAGGTACCGCCGGGATTCCAGGGACTATGATAGACACCGCGATCTCTATTCGCGACGCCACGGACGGCGATATCGCCACCATCATCAAATTGGATGAACTTCACACCGGTCTGGCAAAACCGGAATATTGGCGCGACATGCTGCAGCCACATCCCGGACGCAGTTTTCTGATCGCCGAATTGACCGGCGTGATTGTCGGCTTCATCGTCGGTGAAATCCGCACATGGGAATTTGGCTCACCCCCTTGCGGCTGGGTTTTTGCCGTCAACGTCTCACCCGATTGCCGCGAGGGCGGTGTGGGCAGCAGCTTGCTGGAAGCCATATGCCGGCGCTTCCAGCGTGGCGGCGTCTCTACCGTGCGCACCATGGTTTCCCGCGATGATCCCCTGAACCTGGCTTTTTTCCGCAGCCAGGGCCTGACGGCGGGGCCTTATCTGGAGCTGGAAAAAACCTTGGACCCGGCCTGAAGGCGAACCTGAATGCGCCTGCAGAAATCCACTCTTTTTGCCCTGTACGCGGTCCTGGAACTGGCCGCCGAGCCCGGCCGGCAACTATCCACCGCCGACATCGCCGGCCGCTACAATATTTCGGCCCACCATCTGGCCAAGGTGATGCGGCAGCTCGTGCGCGCCGGATTGATCCAATCGGTACGTGGCGTAGGCGGCGGTTACCGCTTCAGCGGCAATGTCAAACGGGTCACCCTGTGGGATATCATCGAGCAGTTCGAGCCGGGTTCGCAACAACCCGATGATGACGAGCCGGATACCGCGACACCCATCAGCCTGGCCCTGGACAACGTGCGGGCCGAAATCGACGACATAACCCGCGCCACCATGCAGTCCATTACCCTGAAGTCTTTGCTCAAATTTGCCCCAACTAAATGACCTGAGATGGTCCCGGGAAATCCGGCAATAGGCTACGATCTATGCGGGCATCAACATTGGGGCCAGTTTACATCGCTAAAATTTATGACCAATGTGGGTCGAAATGAAATGCGGTGCGCCTCCGGGCTCGAGCGAAGGATAAATGATATGCCTGATTTTCAAACCCTGGAACTGACGCACGAGAACGGTGTCGATTGGCTGACGTTTAATAGGCCCGAACGGCTGAATGCCTTCAACCTTCAAATGATCGATGAGCTTTTCGACTATTTCGAAGCCATGAGAGATAAACCGGAAACCCGTATCATAGTCTTGCGGGGTGCGGGGCGGGCATTTTGTGCCGGTGCGGATGTGCAGGATTTCCTGCAGTTTCTTGCCAAGGGCGCTGAGTCCGACTTTCAACTGCAGCGGAAAATATCCGGCATAATCTTCGCCATGCGCCGCTGCCCCCAGCCGATTATCGCCCTTGTTCATGGTGCCGCCACGGGGGGCGGCTTTTCCCTGGCGCTGGCCGCCGACATTCGCATCGCCGGCCATAGTGCCCGTATGAATTGCGCCTTTATCAAGATTGGTTTGACCGGCGCCGATATGGGTACCAGCTATCATCTGCCCCGACTTGTCGGGGCCGCCAATGCGGCGGGGTTGATGTACACCGGGCGGTTCATTGATGCGGTCAAGGCGGAACGCATCGGCCTTGTCAACGATGCGGTCGCGGACGAAGAGATGCTGGACGTGGCGCAGGAATATATCAACCAAATGCTGGCCACCGCGCCCCTCGGCCTGCGCCTGACCAAGGATGCCCTAAACGCGGCCATGGACGCACCATCGCTGACCGCCACCCTGGCCTTGGAGGACCGTAACCAGGTCATGACCCTGAACGGCCCGGACCTGGCGGAGGGTTTGGCAGCGCTGCAGGAACGCCGCGCCCCGAAATGGTGATGTGCCTGCCCCTGAAGGAACGGGGCGCTTGGCACGCCGGGGGATGTCGCGACCCGCATACGCGCCTATCATGATGCGGGCGTGCGCCGCATCTCGCTCGATTTCGCCGGACCCTACGAACGGCGGCATGAGCAACTGGAGCGCTTCGCCAACGAAGTACGGCCGCTGTTGCAGGACCTCATGTAAATGTAAGGAGGCTTTTTTTCATGGCTGATCCAAATCTCAGCTTCGGTTTCACGGACGAGCAGAAACTGCTGCGCGACAGCGTGCTTGGTACGCTGCAACGGGTTTTGCCGCCGGAGAAAATCCGCGAACTGGATAAGCAAGGCGAGTACCCGTTCGAGGCCTGCGCCGCCCTGGCGGAAGCCGGCGTCAACGGCATCGTTTACCCGGCGGAATACGGCGGCCAGGACGGATCCTTCACCGATTTGGCGGTATTGGCCGAGGCCCTGGCCTATCACTATGGCGGCATCGCCCAGGCCTGGGGCATCACCTGCATCTATGCCGGCATGCATATCGCGCTGCACGGCAGTGACCAAATGAAGCGGGAGATCCTGCCGAAAGTGATCGCGGGCGAGATGCGCCTGGCGCTGTGCCTGAGCGAGCCTGATCACGGCTCCGACGTGGCCTCGATCGAGACCCTGGCCGTACGGGACGGCGATGACTACATCCTGAACGGCCAAAAAATCTATAACAGCGCCGCCCATGTGGCCCATAATCTGGTGGTCGTCTGTAAGACCAAGCCGGGCCGGGGCTATGATGGTATTTCCATGTTCGTGGTCGATACCACGTTGCCCGGCGTTACGGTGCAGCGCCTGGATGCCCTGGGGCGAAATACGACCGAGGCCAATCATTGTTTCTTCGAGGACGTTCGCCTGCCTGCCGATCGCCTGATCGGCACGGAAAACGACGGCTGGGACGGCCTGATGAAATGCCTCAACGTGGAGCGCCTGAACCTGGCGGCCAACGGCGTCGGCAACACCCTGAAGATCATGGAGCATGCCCTGGCCTACGCCAAGGAGCGCCAGCAGTTCGGCCGACCCATTGGCAAGTTCCAGGCGGTCAGCCATAAATTCGCCGAGATGCAGATGATGTACCAGACCGCCCGGGCGCAAACCTTCCGCGTGGCGCGGATGCTGGATGCGGGTCTGGACCCAATCATGGAGAACGCGGTCGCCAAGGCCTACGCGACGGAGGTCAACTGGAAGGTCGCGGACATGGCCATGCAGATCCTGGCCGGGGCCGGCTATATCCTGGATCAGGACATGCAGATGATGTTCCGCGATGCCCGTGTCGGCCCCATCGGCGGCGGCACCTCCGAGATCCAACGCAATGTGATCGCCCAGCGCATGGGCTTATAGCGGGAAGGCGCAGTTTTGGAGCCCTTCCAAATTACAGGTGTAATATCTATAGTTGAGGCCCCACCGGTAGCGCCGATCACGTGAGATGGCCGCCCCCGATAATATTGAGGAGAGTTGAGCCATGCGTTTCGGTGTCTTTTACGAATTGCAACTGCCCCGCCCCTGGAACGATGGTGACGAGCACCGTCTGTTCAAGGAAGCCTTGGATCAAATCGTCCTCGCCGACAAATTGGGTTTCGATTACGCCTGGGAGGTCGAGCATCATTTTCTGGACGAATATTCCCACGCCTCCGCCCCGGAGGTGTTCCTGGCGACCGCCGCCGGGCTGACGAAAAATATCCGCCTTGGCCACGGCATCCGCCAGGTCATACCCAACTACAATCATCCCGCCCGTACTGCCGAGGGTCTGGCGACCCTTGATTTACTGTCCGATGGCCGGGTCGAATTCGGCATTGGCGAAGGCGCGACGCGGTTGGAGTTGGGCGCCTTCGGCATCTCCGCCAGAACGAAACGGGCCATGGCGCTGGAAGCGGCGGAGCAGATCTGCAACATGATGATGCTGACGCCCTACCCGGGCTTCGAGGGCGAGGGCTTTTCCTTTCCCTGCCGCAATGTCCTGCCCAAACCTTTGCAGACCCCCCATCCGCCCTTGTGGATGGCTTGTACCAACCGCGACACCATTAAGGTCGCGGCGCGCAACGGCATTGGCGCCTTGGCGTTTTCCTTCCTTGATCCGGACGAGGCCAAGAACTGGTCGAAGATCTATTACGACATCATCAAGAGCGAGGAATGCGTACCGCTTGGTTGGTCGGTGAATGCCAATCTAGCCATGGTTTCCGCTTTTTCCATGCACGAGGATCGCGCCGAGGCAATCCGTCGGGGCCAGGATAATTTCGAATTCTTCCGCTATTCCCAACAGAAGCTGGTGGCCGAGGATTTCACCCCCGGCCATTCCGACATGTGGGGAGATTTCATGGAAAAACGCGGTGACGCTTCCGACCGGCTGATCCAGGCGGCGATGTCGCGGGCCGAATATGACGGCGCCGGCATTGGAACGCCGGACGACATGGCGCGGCATTTGAGCGATTTCCAGGAGGTCGGCATCGATCAGGTCATCTTCCTGCAGCAGGCCGGCCGCAATACCAACCAGAATATCTGTGAATCCCTGGAACTGTTCGCCGACAAGGTCATGCCAGACTTCACCAAAGACGTGGAAGAGAGGGAAGCCAAGAAAGCCGCCGAATTGGCGCCGTATATCGAGGCGGCCCTGGCCCGCAAAACCTATATGCAACCCCTGGCCCGCGAGGATGTGCCCGTAGTTAAAGCGGCGGTTCGTGCCTCCGTGTTCGATGCTCAGAAACAACGCGAGGCCGCAAAGAACGATTGAAGGGAGACATCACCGTGATTTCCGTCAATCCATTGCGCGATACATTGAGCGATACCTTCGGCGCGGAGGTCGTTGGCCTGGATTTGCGGCGGCCGATGAAGGCCGAAACCGTGGCGACCCTGAACCAGGCGCTGTTGGACAACATCATTCTTGTCATACGCGGCCAAGACCTGACGGCACGGGAGTTTCGGGATGGTATCGCGAATTTCGGTGCGCCCATGATGCAACACCGGGCGCACTTTCGACTGCCCGAATGTCCGGAAGTCAGCCGCATCGTTAACCGGGAAAACATGCGCCCGGCTGCCATGTGGCATACGGATCATACCAATCACGAACGGCCGCCCAAGGCGACGGTCCTGTATGCCCGCAAACTGCCCGGTGCGGGCGGTGATACCTGTTTCGCGGATATGTACGAGGGACTCCGGTATCTGTCCTCCGAAGCTCGGGACAGAATCGAAAACATGGTGACCCTCAATAGCATGGAGCCCGACAGTCCGAGCTATTCGGCCGCGGATCGGGCTCGGCACAGCCAAGGCGTCCGCCACCCCATGGTGCGCACACACCCCGAGACAGGTAAACAGGCGCTCTACTTTCACCTGACCAAGGCGCTGGATATTGAAGGCATGGAAAACCATGCCGTCCGCCCCTTCCTGGATGATTTGCTGGATCAGGCGATCAGGCCGGAAAACACATTGCGCCATCATTGGACATTGGGCGATGTGGTCATCTGCGACAACCGTTGCGCCATGCATCGCGCCGATCCGGATTTCGACCAGGCCGAGGAACGCTTGTTGTGGCGGGTCATCTTGGAGGGCGATAAGCCCGTTTGACGGTGTCGGGACGGATTATCCACCGCGCGCCGTACACGTTGTCATGAGCTAGTACAATTTTTTCAGGAAGGCGAATTATGCCCGTTACCGTCGCGATTTACGACAAGGCGCTTGAGTTAATCGGTGAGCGTCTCGATGCGCTTGATTTGGATATCGTTGTCCACCCGTTCAGTAAGGATGGCTGGGTACCGACCGAAGGCGTAGATATTCCGTCCAGTGAGCGCGAGATTGATTATTTCTGGCTGAGCCCCAGGATCAGCGCCGACGGCGCCCTGGCCAAGGCGTTCGAGCTGGCCCTTGGAAGTAAATCCGTTGGCGTGCTGCAAACCTTCAATGCCGGCTTGGATAATCCCCACTACAAAAAGCTAGCCGACAAGGGCATCCGAATTTGCAACAGCTCCGCCCAGGCGGTTGCCATATCCGAATACGTCATGGCCCATGCCTTGAACCTGCTTCACCCGATTGAGTTGCAGGCAAGCCAGCAGGCCGACAAGCTATGGCAGGTTACACCGTTTCACGAAGTTTCACGGATGAACTGGCTGATCGTCGGTTTTGGTGCTATCGGCCAGCAGGTCGCGAAGCGGGTCAAATCCTTTGGCGCCAAGACCATGGTGGTGCGCCGGTCACCGGAAACATCCGATCTGGTCGACAAGGCCGGCACCATGGCGGATCTTGGAGCCTATCTGCCCGAGGCCGACGTGGTCGTCCTGGCGTGCTCCCTTAACGATGATACCAGGGATTTCGCCGATGCGGGCTTTTTCGCGGCCTTGAAACAGGGCGCCATTCTGATCAATGTGGCACGCGGCGCATTGATCGTGGATGACGCCATGATCGCCGCGCTTGATGACGGCCGTCTTGCCGCCGCCGTATTGGATGTATTTCGCCAGGAACCACTGCCCGCGGATGATCCCTACTGGTCCCATCCGAAAGTACGCCTCACCCCCCACACCTCCTTTGGTGGAGACGGCAGTCAGGCCCGTTGGGAGCAACTGTTCCTTGATAACATTGCGCGGCATGTAAAGGGCAAGGCGCTGGAAAACGAGGTCGATCCGAAGGACATTGTCTAAGGCACGGGGCATTGTATGGTGGATCGTCACGCAAATTCCATAAGGCCGAATGGCCGAACTTAAAACAATAAGGTTGGAGGGCATCGGGCAAAATGGCGGGAAGTTCGGAACGTACCACCAGTATTAAACTGCCGGGTGCAACGGTCGATGTCGTCCGCAAGGGAACGGGGCCCCAGCTGTTCATGCTTCATGGCGGCGGCGGGCCCGTGGCGGCAATGCCGTTTGCCGACAAGCTGGCGGAATCCTTCGAGATTATCGCGCCCGTGCATCCGGGCTTCGCCGGCTCGGCCATTCCCGACCACTTCGATGATCTGACCGATTTGATCTATCTTTACCTTGATCTGATGGATGCGCTTGAACTCGACGATGCCGTCATGATGGGGTTCTCCATGGGTGGCTGGACGGCGGCGGAACTGGCCGTGATATCGACGGCGCGCCTGTCGAAGCTGATATTGGTGGATCCGGTCGGCGTCAAGGTCGGCGGTCGCGAGGACCGCGATATCGCCGACGTCTTCGCCACCCCGCCGGACGATCTTGCCCGGCTCATGTGGCATGATCCGGCCAAGGCCCCCGATCCCACCGCCATGACCGATGCCCAGCGGCAGGTCATGCAATCCAACCGGGTCGCCCTGGGGCTATATACCTGGCAGCCCTATATGCATAACCCGAAGCTGCCCGGCCGGCTGCATCGGATTGATGTCCCCACATTGCTGATCTGGGGCGAAAGCGACGGCCTGGTCACACCGGATTACGGCCGCGCGTTCTGCGACATGATCAAGGGCGCCGAGATGGTCGTTATCCCCGAGGCCGGGCATGCCCCCCAGGCTGAACAGCCCGCCGCCTTCGTTCAAGCCGTCGCATCGTTCACAAAATAAATAAACCGAATTTGGGAGGTCCCGCGCCGTGAAAGCATGGTTTTTTACCGAGGATGCCTATCCCCAGCTGCCCGATCAGGACACATATCGCTCCATTCGGGTCAGCTTGCCGAATAAACATTACGATCCGGAAATAGGCGCCGATAACTACCATCAATTCCTTGATATGTGGCTGATGGCGGAAGACCTCGGCCTGGAAATCATGCTGAACGAGCATCATCAGACCGCGACCTGTGTGGTGCCGTCGGTGCCGATAATTGCCGGCATCCTGGCGCGGGAAACCAAGACGGCGCGCATTCTGGTGTTAGGCAATCCCTTGTCCAATCTGCCGCGGCCAACCCGCACGGCGGAAGAGATGGCGATGATCGATGTAATCTCGCGCGGCCGCCTGGAATGCGGCTTCGTGCGCGGCGTGCCTTATGAAACCGCGCCCGCGAATGTCTCGCCCTATCGCGGTACCGAGCGGATGTGGGAAGCCCATGACCTGATCATCAAGGCGTGGACCACCCACGACGGACCCTTCAATTTTGAAGGGCGCTGGTTTCACGCCCGTCAGGTCAACGTTTGGCCGCGGCCCTACCAACAACCCCATCCCCCGATCTGGGTGACAATCGGCAGCGCTGGCACGGCCGTGCCGGTGGCGGAACATGAATATACCGGCGCCGTCTTCCTGGCCGGCTATCCGGGCGTTCGGTCCATATTCGATGGCTATCGGAACGGTTATATGGCCCGCCATGGCCATGAAGCACCACTTGACCGGCTGGCCTATTGCGCCCTGATCTATGTGGCCGATGATGAGGCGGAGGCGAAGGCCGGCGGCGAGTTGCTGCTGTGGTACATGACTTCGAACAAGGTCCCCGTGGAATACAGCAATCCGCCGGGCTATCACCCGCCGGCGGTGGCGGCGCAAATCGCCAGCGGCAGCCGGGGCGGGGCGGGTATTCCCTTGCAGGCCACCCTGGATGACCAGATGGCGCGGGGCAATATGTTCTGCGGCACCCCGGATCAGGTCTATGAACAGATCAAAGCGTTCTACGATTATTCCGGTGGTTTCGGTAACTTGCTGATCATGGGCCAGGCCGGCCATCTGACGTTCGAACAGACCAGACGATCAATGACTTTGTTTTCCCAGGAAGTCTATCCCAGGCTCAAGGAGCTCACCGCGTCCTACGATGGGGATGCCATGAAAGAAACCCGCGCCGCCCTGCCCGACAAGGAATTAGCCGATCTGGGAACCTTCGGCGTTGAATTCGTCCGCTGATCTAAGACGCCAATAGTTCGTGGACGGCCTCGTCGATGAAACGGCCGTCCTCGGCGCCTTCCGGCCAGGAGCCGGCCATGTGGCCCCAGATTGATTCAATCGGGCGTAATTCGGCGTTCGGCATGCGGGCCACTTCGCGCCGATTGTCCTCCACCCTGAAATAGAGATCGCTGCGTGACGGCATGATCAGGGCCTTGGCCTGAATGGCGCCGAGTGCGCCATCAAAATCACCTTTGTATATCTCGTTAGCGCTGATGTCCGCATGTTGCCAGGACCAAAACATTGCCAGAATGTCGTTGGCGTCGTGGCGTTGTAGAAAACCTTCCCAGCGGGCAACGACGAATTCCTCCATCGAGGCATAGTCAAGATCTCGCCATGTCTCCTCCCGATAGAAAGCCTGGCTCATGGCCCAGCCGGCATAGACCCGCGCCAGCGCGAGTAAACCGCGTTGCGGCTGATCCTCGAACCAGCCAGCCTTCCAGTTCTCGTCCGCCGTCAGCGTCGCCCACAAGCCCTGCAGGAACAGCTGATTATGCGGCGATGGCCGGGCCGCGCCGCAGATGCAGCAGATCCGCGCCACCTGTTCCGGAAACAACGCCCCCCAGTGAAAAGCCTGTATGGCCCCCATGGAACGGCCAAAGACCAGCGCGATGCGTTCGATCCCGAATACCTCCCGCAACAATCTCTGTTGCGCCATGACATTATCGTAAATCGTAAACTGCGGCGCCTGCGCCCGGTCCAGCGGCGCCGTGGCGTTGCTGGGCGAGGTGGACAGCCCGTTGCCGAACATATTCATGATGACGATGAAGTATTTCGTCGGATCCATTGGCCGTCCTTCGGCGACGATCCATTCCATATCCATGTGTCGGCCACCGAATGCCGAGGGATAGACGATCACATTGGATTTGTCCGGGGCCAGTTCGCCATAGGTCTTGTAGACCAGACTAGCATCGGGACAGGTAACACCTGATTGCAAAGTCAAATCGGGCAGATTGAAAACTTGATGGTCGGTCATCACAGCCTTTCGGGCCTTCGTCCAGCCCACTGTATTTGTCAGGTAGTCTTGGCCTGTTGGATGGCATGCCAGACCCGGTCACTGGTCGCCGGCATGTCCAGGTCGCGCACACCGAGCGGCGCCAGGGCGTCCAGCACCGCGTTCATCACCGCCGGCAGGGCGCCAACCGTACCGGCCTCGCCCGCGCCCTTGGCGCCAAGGGGGTTTTGCTTGGTCGGAACCGGATTGCTTTCCACCTGGATCGCACAGGTCGTATCCGCCCGGGGCATGGTGTAATCCATGAAGGAGCCGCTCAAGATCTGCCCGCTGTCGGGATCATAGACCACCTGTTCCATCAATGCCTGGCCCAGGCCCTGGGCAATGCCGCCATGGATCTGACCCTTCAGGCCCATGGGATTGATCACCGTGCCCACATCGTCGACCACCGAATAGCTGACCAAATTCACCTGGCCGGTTTCGGGATCGATTTCCACTTCGCAGACATGGGCGCCGTTGGGAAAGGTGTCGGCTTCGGGCGAAAATGTGGCGGTTTCAAATAATCCGCCTTCCAGATCGGGGGGCAACTTGGCGTGCATGAATGCGGACCTGGCCACATCCACCAGGCTCATGCTTCGGTCCGTGCCGGCCACCGTGAACAACCCGTCGGCGTAGTCCATGTCCTCT
>JABIRL010000362.1 GCA_018667855.1 Rhodospirillaceae bacterium | reverse complement strand
GTCAACGCCATGACCGAAGCCGGTTATCTGGGCGCCTTGATCCCGGAAGAATACGGCGGTGCCGGCCTGCCAATCCGCGCCGGATCGGTTATTCTCGAGGAAATCCACGCATCGGGCTGTTCGGCGGCGGCCTGCCATGCCCAGATGTACATCATGGGCACCCTGTTGCGTCATGGCAGCGAGGAACAGAAACGCAAATACCTGCCCGGCATCGCCAACGGCGATATTCGCCTGCAGGCTTTCGGCGTGTCCGAACCGACCTCCGGCACTGACACCACGCAACTGAAAACCCGCGCCGTGCGTCAGGGTGATCACTACGTGGTCAACGGACAGAAGATCTGGACTTCCAGGGCCAAGCAGTCGGACCTGATGTTGCTGCTGGCCCGCACCACGCCACTGGAAGACGTCGCCAAACGCACCGACGGTCTGTCGACCATTCTGGTTGATATGCGCCAGTCGGTGGGCAACGGCATGGAGATCCAGGGCATCCCCACCATGGTCAACCACAGCACCAACTCGGTGTTTTTTGATGACCTGAAAGTACCGGTGGAAAACCTGATTGGCGAGGAAGGCAAGGGCTTCCGTTATATCCTGGATGGCATGAATGCCGAACGGGTGCTGGTTGCCTCCGAATCCCTTGGCGATGGCCGCTGGTTTACGGAAAAGGCGGTGGCTTATGCCAACGAGCGGGAAGTTTTCGGCGCGCCCATTGGTGCCAATCAGGGCATTCAGTTCCCCATCGCACGCCACTATGCCTCTCTCAAGGCCGCCGAGTTAATGATCCGTCAGGCCGCCGCCATGTTTGATGCGGGCCAACCCTGCGGTGCGGAAGCCAACATGGCGAAAATGCTGGCCTCGGAAGCGGCCTGGGAACTGGCTGATGCCTGCATGCAGACATACGGCGGTTTCGCCTTCGCCAAGGAATACGACATCGAACGCAAATGGCGCGAGGCCCGACTGTACAGAACGGCACCGATCTCCACCAATCTGATCCTGGCCTTCGTGGCGCAACATGTCTTGGGGATGCCGCGATCATATTAGGAGCTTTGTTTGACGCCCGAAGGAGGGGTTAACCCTTGTCGGGAATACAAAGATATTCACCTGTTGTCACTTCATCAACGAGGCTGCCATCAGGCCTGCAAAATTTGTAGCCAATTTCATCGATGTATTTTTCGAGCAATTCAATGCTTGCACCCAGCATTTTTAGCTCAAGTCGGTGAACACTGAGAAAGATGCTGGGCTGACAGGTGGCAATAGTTTCCTTTGCCCCTTTTAGAACCTCTAATTCAAGACCTTCGACGTCAATTTTCATAACGGACGGGTGCAATTCGCGGCCCCGGCAAAAACTGTCCAGGCTGACCTGACGCTTCGCTACAATATTGAATTGTCCGTCATCAAATCTGTTAACGACCGCATTGAGTGGGGAGTCGCCGACTTCTTCAAAAAAATCCACGGCTTCCAGGTCATTGCCACCGACCAGGTCTCCGAGGACTTCGATATTTTTGACATTGTTCAGTTTTATGTGACGATGCAGCATATTGCGATTGAAGCTGCCGGGTTCGAAGGCGAATATTTTTCCACCCGCGGCGAGTGTCTGGCTCATCGGCAAAGACATCAGCCCTATGTGCGCGCCGACATCCAAGACACAGGACTGGCCTGATGCAGCGTTAACGCAGTGATCCAGTCCGCCATTCTTCCCAACGCCGAAGGTATCGAAATTTGAGAATGCAAATCGCCCGTCCAATTTGAACGGACCATGTTTTCCAATTCTCATACTGACCGAAATCTTGAAAGGAACGAATTTCAACACAACCTTGTAGGCGCGGCCCAACAGTACAAAGACCGGTGACCAGCGGCGCAATACTCCGTGTCGTAGCTTTCTAATCAACGAGATCATTGACAATTCTGTTTTATCCCAATTTCGACAATTTGTGTCGCCATTCGTCAAATTTCCGCCACCGCCCCGTGGGGGGCGTCAAAATATTCGGCGGACTGCATTTCAACCAAACGCGAAACAGTGCGCTGGAATTCGAAGCCGCCGTCACCGGCCGGATAAATTTCTTCCACGTCCGTTTCCGCGCTGGCGACAAGTTTGATGGCGTTGTCGTAAAAAATATCGACCAGGATCACGAAGCGGCGGGCTTCGTTGCGTTTTTCCGGGCCAAGCCGCGGGATGCCCGCAAGTATTACGGTGTGGAAATGTCGGGTCAGGGCCAGGTAGTCATGGGCGCCCAGGGGCCGTTCGCAAAGTTCGGAAAAATGAAATCGCGCCACACCTTTGGCTTGTTGCGGAATTTCCAACGTGCGGCCCTTGACCTTGATTTCCGACGGCTCGCCAACGGGCTGGTCGGTCAGGCGCTCGAATGCGGAATCCAGTTCCGCGCCCGCCCGCTCATCCAGGGGCGTGTGGTACACGGGCACACCATGCATGCGGGCCAGGCGATAGTCCAGCAGGCCTTCAAGACATAAAATATCCAGACGGGATTTTAATGCCGCGATGAAAGGCAGGAATAACTGCCGGTTCAGGCCGCCTTTATATAATTCATCGGGCGCCCGGTTCGAGGTCGCGATAACGACCACGCCCAGTTCGAACAGACGGGCGAACAGACGGCCCAGGATCATGGCGTCGGCGATGTCGCGCACTTCGAACTCGTCGAAACACAGCAGCCAGGTGGCCTCCGCGATATCGGCGGCGATGGGCGGCAGCGGATCGTCACCCCAACCATTCCTGGTCCGTTCCGCGGCGGAGGTCTTGCGGAATTGGTTGATGCGGGCGTGCACCTCGCCCATGAATTCATGGAAATGCACGCGGCGTTTCCTATCGATAGGGGCACCGTCAAAAAACAGATCCATCAACATGGATTTGCCCCGACCCACATCGCCATAAATATAGATGCCCTCGGGCGCCGGTTCCTTTTGATTGCCGCCAAACAGGAATTGATGCCATTTCTGGCCCTGATCCGGTTGGTACTGGGCCAGTCGGTGATGCAGCATCTGCAGTTTTTCCACCGCCAGTTCCTGGGCTGGATCGGCGGCTAATTCGCCGGATTGGCGCAGGGCGCGGTAGCGGGCTAGCGGTTCATTCTCCTCCACGCGGGCGGGCTCTCCCCTCAGCCGACGCCGGGCGTGGGCATGGTGAACTCGGCGCCTGCGCGAATGCCCGTGGGCCGGCGCGCGGCTACGGTCTTGGTCCGGGTATGGATAGGCGCTCCATCCGGGCCATGTTCAACGCCAATAAATAAGTTCAGCTGCTTCATGCGGGTGAAACCTTATTTTTGTCCGTCGATCAGGCCGGGATCCCGCACGGCGCCATAAGCAGCGCTGCGGGCCAGGGCGGCATAGGAGCGCAGGGCGCGCGAGACTTTGCGTTCGCGATGGCCCGGTTTCCAGCCGCCGTCCTCGCGGGCATTCATGGCCTGGTGCCGGCGTTCAATTTCCTGCGGGTTCACGTTCAATTGCAGAAGCCGTTCGGGAATATCGATTTCCACTTCGTCGCCATTCTCGATCAGGGCGATCAGGCCGCCCTCGGCTGCTTCCGGCGAGATATGGCCCAGTGATAGCCCCGACGAGGCGCCGGAAAAACGGCCATCCGTGATCAGGGCGCATACCTTGCCCAGGCCCACCGCTTTGATCATCGACGTGGGCATCAGCATTTCCTGCATGCCGGGGCCGCCGCGTGGTCCCTCATAGCGGACCACGACCACATCGCCGGCCTTGACCTCGCCGGCCATGATGCCGTCACCGGCGGCATCCTGGCTCTCGTAAACCACCGCTGAGCCCTTGAACTTCAGGATTGATTCATCGACGCCGGCGGTTTTCACGATGCAGCCGTCCTCGGCCAGATTGCCCTTCAGCACCGCCAGGCCGCCGTCCTTGGAATAAGCGTGTTCGATATCCCGGATGCAGCCGCCCGCGCGGTCCAGGTCCAGGCTGGGGTAATAGCTGTCCTGGCCAAAGGCGGCGATGGAGCGGATGCGCCCCGGCGCGGCGGAAAAAAACTTCTTCACCTCTTCATTGGAGGTGCGCATGACGTCCCACATCTCCAGCGTCTCGCCCAGAGTATCGCCGGAAACATTGACCACATCCGTATTCAGCAGGCCGCCGCGGGCCAATTCGCCCATGATGCCCAGAATGCCGCCGGCCCGGTGCACATCCTCCATATGGTAGTCGGGCACGGACGGCGAAACCTTGCAGATATTGGGTATTTTGCGGGACAGGGCATCCATGGCCGCCATGTCGAAGTCCACCTCGCCCTCGAAGGCGATGGCCAGCAGATGCAGCACCGTGTTGGTGGAACCGCCCATGGCGATGTCCAGGGCCATGGCGTTCTCGAACGAATCCCAGTTGGCGATGTTGCGGGGCAGGACCGCCACCTCGTCCAGCTCGTAATAGCGTTTAGTCATCTCCACGATCTGCCGGCCGGCCTGCAGGAACAACTCCTTGCGCCGGGCATGCGTCGCCAACAACGAGCCGTTGCCGGGCAGGGCCAGGCCCAACGCTTCGGCCAGGCAGTTCATGGAATTGGCCGTGAACATGCCTGAGCATGAACCACAGGTGGGACAGGCGCCCTGCTCCATCTCCAGCAATTCGGCATCTGACACATTAGGGTCGTTACTTGCGACCAGGGCGTCCAGCAGATCCAGCTCCGAACCCTTGGTGGCGCCGTCCTTGCCCGCCTCCATGGGGCCGCCGGAGACAAAGATCGTGGGAATGTTCAGGCGCATCGCCGCCATCAACATGCCCGGCGTGATCTTGTCGCAGTTGGAGATGCAGACCAGGGCATCGGCGCAGTGCGCCTCGACCATATATTCCACCGCGTCCGCGATCAGCTCCCGGCTGGGCAGGCTGTACAGCATGCCGTCATGGCCCATGGCAATACCGTCATCCACGGCGATGGTGTTGAATTCCTTGGCATTGGCGCCGGCCTTCTCGACCTCCCTGGCCACCATCTGGCCCAGATCTTTCAGATGCACATGCCCCGGCACGAACTGGGTAAAGGAATTGGCGATTGCGATGATCGGCTTGTTCAGATCCTGTTCCGCGGTCCCCGTGGCCCGCCATAACGCGCGGGCGGCGGCGGCCTGTCTGCCTTGGGTCGTGCGGTGTGAACGATATGCGGGCATGGCGGTGGTCCCCCTGTCGAAACTTCATTTAGGTAAATTCGGAGCCGGAACCTAACAGGTTCGGGGCGAGGTTTCCAAGCAAATGCGCGAGATATTTCCCCCCAAGGCGCGGGCAGCTATAGTATTGCAATCACGGGATAATCGTTGGGGGTAGAGCATGAGCCAGGGCGATCTGTTCGGTATTGTCAGCCCGCAATTGCGGCGCGGCGAAAAGGCGGTCTGGACCGACCGCCCGCAACCCATGGCCCGCGCCCTGTCGCGGCTGAAAATTTTCCTGTTTGGCATACCTTTTTTCGCCTTCTCCATCTTCTGGACCAGCATGGCTTACGAGGGCGCGCACGAGGCGGCGGCGGGGTCGGGCATGATGTTTTTCCCCCTGTTCGGCGTCCCCTTCATGCTGGTCGGCGCCGGCCTGCTGCTCTCGCCCGTTTGGTCCTACATGGAGGCCAAGCACTGGCTGATCTACGCCATCACCAACCAGCGCATTTTGATCATCCGCACCTTCCCCCGCCACAAGGTTGAAAGCTTCGAACCCGCCGCCCTGACCAAGCTGACCCGCACCACCAGAGCCGACGGCTCCGGCAACGTCCTGTTCGCCGAGGAAACCCGCCGCGGCAAAAACGGCACCTACACCGTACCGCGCGGCTTCTACGGCGTGCCGGACGCCATCCGGGTGGAGGAAGCGGTGGTGAAGCTGCGGAACTCGGGAGATGCGGCGCAGGACAACTACACTTGAAATTCGCATTCACATAAATTAAACTAGTTTAATCAACTAGATTAAATATAGTGAGCCATGATTATGATTGAAGTCGGCGCCTTTGAAGCGAAAACACATCTGTCGGCCTTGCTCGATAAGGTAAGCCGTGGCGAGGAGGTGCTCATTACCCGGCACGGCAAGGCCGTCGCCCGCTTGGTGCCGGCGGAGGCGGCTGACCAGTCACGGAAAAGCGCCACCGTCGATGAATTGCTGACTCTGCGCAAAGAGGTAACGCTGCATGGTGCGGACTGGAAAACGTTGCGGGACGAGGGGCGCCGGTAGGGGGCGGTTGTGAGCGCCTTTGTTCTGGATTGTTCCATCGCCGCGGCCTGGCTGTTCGAGGATGAAGCCCGTCCCGAGACCGATAACCTGCTGGAAATTTTGGCGTCCGACGGCGCTCTTGTCCCGAACCTGTGGCATCTGGAGGTTGGCAACGTATTGGTACAGGCCGAAAAGCGCGGCCGCATTACCGCCGCACAGATATCTACTCGACTGGAACTGCTCTCCAGCCTGCCCATCGACACCGATACGGAAACCGGCCCGCGCGCCTTCAGGGAAATCCTGACCCTCGCCCGCGCCCAAACCCTGACAACCTATGACGCGGCTTATCTGGAACTGGCCATTCGGCGCGGCATTCCCCTGGCGACCCAGGACAAAGCCCTCGTCCGAGCAGCGAAAGCCGCCGAGGTGCGGACGTTTCCCACTTAGTAGAAATAGGTCGGAATGGAAGGCCACCTCCCATTTGCCTTTGTCCCCGCTGCGGGCTATCAAAATGGCTGGGTAAGGCTTCAAGGGAGTAACCAGCCATGGCGGCGGATAAATCGGGTTGGGTTGTGGGCAGGATCTTGGCGGAGCAGGCGCGAACGCGACCGGATGCGCCGCTGATCCAGTTTGAGCGGGGGCATATGCACACCTATGCCGAGGTGCATGCCCTGGCCAACCGGGCGGGCAATGGCTATGCCGACATTGGCGTTGGCTTTGGCGACAATGTGGCCGTGATGCTGAACAACCGGCTGGAGTATCTGTGGTCCTGGTTCGGGCTCAGCCGCATCGGCGGCGTGCTGGTGGGCATCAACACGGCCCTGAAGGGCACGTTTCTGACCCACGTTCTGAGCAACACCAAGGCGCGTATCGGGGTGTTCGAGCCGGAATTCCTGCCCTGGCTGGCGGAGATCGAGGATACGGTGCCCGACATGGCCGTGGTCTATGTGCCGGGCGATGTTTATGACCCCGATAGCCTGCCTGCCTTCAAGCGCATCGAAGTGCGCTGCTTCGACGAGATCATGACGGGCGGCGACGATGAAATCGAGACTGAGGTTACCTATCGCGATATCGGCATGATCATGTTCACCTCCGGCACCACGGGGCCATCCAAGGGCGCCTTGATGCCCCACGGGCATCTGTATCTGTTTGGCCATTGCATGCAGGTGCATCTGGGCATGACGCCGGAGGATATCTATTACATCCCCATGCCGCTGTTTCATGCCCAGGGTATCTTGATGCAGTTCTACGCCACCCTGATCACCGGGGGCAGCGCGGTGATGGTGAAGCAGTTCCGCGCCACCACCTGGATCGACGATATCCGCGAGCACAAGGCAACACTGGCCAACCTGCTGGGCGTGATGAACGATTTTGTCCTGCGCCAACCCGACCGAGAGGAAGACCGCGACAATCAACTGCGCATGGTCTGCGCCGTGCCCGTGACGGACGAGACTATGGAGAACCTGCGCAGCCGCTTCGCCATTCCCAAGTTCAACGAGATCTTCGGCATGACAGAGGTCAACTTGCCGGTCTGCCGCCCCGTGGAGGCGCCGGACGAGGCGGGCTGTTCCGGCAAGGTGTGGGACGAGTATTTCGAGGTCATTATCGCCGATCCGGAAACGGACGAGGAAGTCGCCACCAACGAGGTTGGGGAAATTCTGGTCCGCCCAAAAGAACCTTATTGTTTCATGGCCGGCTACAACGGCATGCCCGAACGTACGGTGGAGACCTGGCGCAATTTCTGGTTCCACACCGGCGATGCGGGGCGCATGGATGAACGCGGGTACGTCTGGTACATCGACCGTATCAAGGACACCATCCGAAGGCGCGGCGAAAACATCTCCTCATTCGAGGTCGAGGCCGTGTTCCTGGACCACGACGCGGTTGCCGAATGCGCCGCCGTGGCGGTCAAGGCGGAAGAGGGCGGCGAGGACGAGGTGCTGATCTGTATCATCCTTGAGGACGGCGCCGAACCGCCCAAGCCGGAGGACCTGCTGGATTACGCCACCCCCCGCATGCCCTATTTCGCAGTGCCCCGTTACGTGGACTATGTGACCGAAATTCCCACCACGCCGACAGCGAAGATCCAAAAGAACAAATTGCGGGATCGCGGCCTGTCCGACAATGCCTGGGACCGGGAAGCTGCGGGTTATAAGGTTCGACGCTAGGGCGGGAATTTATATGCTGAAGCCCACCGCACGCACGGCCCCGGCCTTGCTGGACGAGATGGCCGCGCGGCAGCCCAATCATGACTGCGTCATCGACGGTGCCCGACGCTGGACCTACGCCGAATTGCAGGCGCAGGCCAGATCCGTGGCCGCCGGTTTGTGGGATCTGGGCATCCGTCCCGGCGACCGGGTTGCGATCCTCATGGGCAATCGGGCGGAGTGGCTGTCGAGCTATTTCGCCATTCTGGGTCTTGGCGCCGAAGCGGTCGCCTTGAACACCTGGCTGACGCCCAGCGAACAGGCCTATCAGTTGAACCATGCGGAGGTAACGACGCTGATCCTGGCGGATCGGTTCCGCGGCCGTGATGTGCTGGCGGAGCTGGAGGAAATGCGGGCCATTGGTTTGCCCGCCCTCGAACGCCTGATCGTGCTGGGCGACCGGGTGCCGGACGGCGCCACGCCGTTCGAGGATCTGGCCGGCGAAATTGATCCCGGCCTCTGGTCGACCGCCCAAGCGGATGACGTCGCCTGTATCCTCTATACCTCGGGCTCCACGGCCCGGCCCAAGGGCGTGCCCCTGCTGCACGGCGGCCTGATCGACAATATGTGGGAGATCGGCGAACGCATGCACCTGAGCGCGGATGACCGGCTGTGGTTCGGTGTTTCGCTGTTCTGGTCCTTTGGCTGCGTCAACGCCCTGTTCGCCATGATGAGCCACGGCGGTGCGATGGTCCTGCAACATCATTTCGATGCGGGCGAGGCCCTGCGCTTGATCGAGGAAGAGGCCTGTACGGTTTTTTACGGCACCCCTAATATCGCCCTGTCCCTGGCGGAACATCCCGACCGGGGCGGCCGGGATCTGTCCAGCCTGCGCACGGGTGCCGCCATCGGCACGCCGGAGCAAATTCAGATGATCGTCGATCTGGGCGTGGATGAGATCTGCAACGTCTATGGCCTGACCGAAGGCTACGGCAATTCAGCGGTGGCGGACGCCCATTCGCCTTTGGAACGGCGCCGGATCGCCAGCGGCGCGCCGTTGCCGGGCATGGAACTGCGCATCCTTGATCTGGAGACGGGCGATCCGATGCCCCAGGGCGAGGTTGGGGAAATCGCCCTCAAGGGCCGGGTCACGCCCGGCTATCTGAATGACGCGGACGCCACGGCTGATAGCCGCACGGGGGACGGTTTTTTCCTGACCGGTGATCTGGGACTGCTGGACGACGACGGCTGGGTGCAATTCCAGGGACGGCGCAAGGAATTGATCAAATCCGGTGGCATCAACATCGCCCCGGCGGAGATCGAAGCCGCCTTGCGCAGCCATGAAGCCGTGGACTCCGTTTTCGTCACCGGTCTGGCGGATGACCGTTTGGATGAAGCCATCGGCGCCGTCGTGGTGCTGCACCCCGGCGCCGAGACGGACGCGGCCCAGTTGCGCGCCCATTGCCGGTTATCCTTGGCGGCCTACAAAGTACCGCAATATTTTGCCTTCGTGGCGGCCAATGAATTACCCGTCACATCAACGGAAAAACTGCAGCGTAACCGTTTGCACGAATTGTTCCAACGCGACAGGCCCCGCCAAGATTGACGGGGCCTGCTTCGTGGCGTCGTAATTGTTTTGTTAAGCAGCTCGAACCGTCGCCAGGAATTTTTCCACCTCGTCTTTCAAGTTGGTGGCCTGGCCGGACAGATCGTTGGTTGCATCCAGCACCTGGCCGGCGGCGGTGCCGGTTTCCTGGGCGCCGTCGTTGACCTCGCCCATATTGGAATTGACGTCCTCCGTACCCTGGGCTGCTTCCTGCACATTCCGGCTGATCTCCTGTGTGGAGGCGCCTTGTTGCTCCACGGCGGCCGAGATCGAATTACCGATCTCGCTGATCTGGGCAATCGTGCTGGAAATACTTCCGATTGCCTCGACGGCGGAACCCGTGGCGGATTGGATTTCGGAGATTTGAGCTGAAATCTCCTCCGTCGCATTGGCCGTCTGCGTGGCCAGGTTCTTGACCTCGGAAGCGACCACGGCAAAGCCCTTGCCGGCATCTCCCGCCCGGGCTGCCTCGATGGTGGCGTTCAGGGCGAGGAGGTTGGTCTGAGAGGCTATGTCGTTGATCAGGCTGACCACATCGCCAATCTTTTGCGAGGCTTCCGCCAGGCCCTGGACCTGCTCCGTGGCGCTCTGGGATTCCGCCACCGCGCTGTTGGAGATTTCTGACGAGGTCGCGACCTGACGGGAAATTTCCTGTACCGAGGCTGACATCTCCTCCGTCGCGGTGGCGACGGACTGGACATTGGCACTGGCCTGCATGGAAGCGGTAGTCACGTTTGCCGCACGGTCGGATGTGCGGTTGGCGATACCCTGCATTTGTTCGGCGGAGCTGCTCATGGTCCCGGCGGCATCGCCAACCGATTGCACGATGCCCATCACCGCATTTTCGAAGTTATCGGCAAGCTCCAGACGATCCGCGCGGGCCTGTTTTTCCCGATCCAGGCGGGCCTGTTCCTGCTCCGCTTCCATGCGTTTGACGGCAATGGCGTTGTCCTTGAAGACCTGCACCGCACCGGCCATGGCGCCGATCTCGTCACCACGGTTTTGTGCCGGGATCTCCGTCTCATGGTCGCCAGCGGCCAGACGCTGCATGGCTTCGGTCATGCCGACAACTGGTTTGGCCAGACCATTACCGATGAACCAGGCCAGGATAGCACCCAGGACCAGGCCGCCGATGGACATGATCAGCATGACCCGTTCGGCGTTTTCAATGGTGTGATGGGTCTCCGCCTTGGTCTCCGCCGTTTCGGCGTGCACCTGGGCGACGATCCATTCGGCGTCCTCGATCAGCTCCTTAGCCGCCTCGTCCATCTCGTGATGCACCAGGTTGGCGATTTCGTGCTCGTCCTCGACGACCTTTTCGAAGGCCTTGATGTAGGTCTCGAATTCTTCGTTCAGGGTGGCGAATAGCTGCTTCTCGGCATCGGTCTTCAGTGCCGGGCCCAGGGCCTTGAGGGCGGCATGCACTTCGTCGAATTCGTGATGCACTTTCTGGCTGTAGCTGTCATCCTTCCGGCCGATCATGATGTTGGCGTAGACTTCCGCCTTCAGACCATGCTCCCGCGCCACACCGATATAGACGGCGGCGTCGGAATTGCCTTCCTGGACGACTTCTTCAAGCATCTTGTCCAAATTATGGATGAACAGGTCACCGACCGGGTCCAGCACTTCGTGGATCAGTTTTTCGAACTCCACGTCCAGCTTGACGACTTTTTCGAAGTCCTTGACGTAGATTTCAAAGTCCTTGCTGATATTGGCCAACCGCTCCAGCTGCTCGGGGTTCTTGAACAATTTGGTGGCGTCGGCGATTTCCGTCCGCAGTTTGCCGGCGATTTCCCGGACCTTTTTCGCATCCTCCATATTCGAGGTGGCGGCGAATTCACGTACGAAAATTTCCAGCTCAAAGAAATGGGACTCGACCGATGCGGCCGCCTCAGATTCCTCAATCTCGTGGCTGTACAGTTCCATTTCGTGGTTGATGGTCACCAGGCTGGAATAGCCCATGCCGGCAACAGCCGCCAGCACCACCAATATGGCGGCGAAGCCCATAAAGACCTTGGTCTTGACCTTGATGCTGTTCAGAAATCCAGCTTTCGGGCCGGCTTCGTTGATTTCATTGGATTCGTTTATTGCACTCATTGTCTTATCTCCTAACTGTGTCGCTTCCGCTCCCACGCGTGTATCGGCGTCGGGTCTAGCCGCTCTTCAAGAGCAGACGGCGGTGCAGGCCCTGAAGGGGGCGCGCGTTCATATCAAACAGCCCGGCGAACTGGCTGACCTGTGCGGTCGAAGCCTGCACAGGCTGAGAAAATACCGACCAGATCACCTTTTCCGAACAGGGCGGCGTGGTGAGCGAGCCGAGATAGCGATAATACCGCCGGTCCGCGGGCAGCAGCTGGGCCGGATTAATATGTACGGACGGAACTTTTTTCTCGCCCTTGGTCTTGGGCATGTGCTGCCAGACCGGGGCCAGGACATTGTTTTCGCCGCCGGGCTCGATGAAGACGCCCAGAACAGCCAACATGCCGGCATCGTTGACGTGTACGAAATGGCATTCCATATCGAAACGGCGGCCGTCCATGGCATGTTCCGAAGGATGATGGAAATGGAATTGCAACAGGCGGAATTTCTCGCCATCCAGCATCATGGTGCTGCCCGGATCGGTGTTGCATTGAATGGTGTGGCCGTTGTTCACGACCCGCAAGGTGGTCGGCTTGTACAGCACCGAGATTTGTCCCGGGCTGGCGGGAATGGCATCGCGCAGATCAATGGGCGATTGCTGAAAACCCATGGAGCAGACCTTGTTGCCGGCGCTCATCTCGCCCCAATGTCCGGGGCCGGTGTCGCCGCCATAGCTCCAATGGGCGTCACCATGGCCTTTCGCGGCGGCCGGCTTGCCCGCGCCATGGCCAACCGCGGCTACCTTTTTCTCGGATGCCAGGGCGGACGCCACTGACATGCAGGTCGGGCAGGCCGCTGCCGCGCCGGCCATATATTTCAATACCGAGCGGCGGCTGAACGGTTGATGTTTTGACTGGGACGTCATAATGGGTTGTCTCCTCACGTTTTGCATTGCGATTGCACCTGGATGGCCTCATCGCGATATTTTCAAACGATAATTCGAACCATGCGATCAGCCACGTTCAATCCGGAACAACAGACGGCCAAACACCGTTTCTATTTCCTTGGTCTTATGGCTAAGCGTTTGGCATAATGCGTCGGAGATATTAAAATAAAGTTATCGATATAGTTGCATTTTCTGGATTTAAATTAGAATTTTGTGATCGAACGGTAATATTTGATACTAAATTTGTTTCATTTACACTTATTTTTATTACAAATGTAAAAAAAATTCATATATTTCATACAGTTATTTTTTTGATTTAGTCGGGATATTTATAACAAGTATCATTATCATTTCGACCATCTATCAGACAAATTAGTCTGACAAATACAGCTAGAAAATTAATGCTACTTAAAAGTGCAATTATTTCTAACTGAAACGTCCGGACCAGACCCGACATCTATTGCCAGAATTATGCATTTTAGCATAGGTCAGTATTACCTAGCCTAAGGGGGTCAACGCTGATTTTGGGGGATAACCGCCAGGTGTTCAGAAGTTCGCCGGGCGCTTCTCCTGAAATGCGGCCACACCTTCCGCGAAATCCG
>JABIRL010000281.1 GCA_018667855.1 Rhodospirillaceae bacterium | reverse complement strand
TTCGCAGAAGTTCAGATACAGCGCCCGCCATCCACTTCCATGCAGATACCGGTGATCATGGACGCCTCGTCCGAGGCCAAAAAAAGTGCCGCGTTTGCGATGTCTAGGGGTTGGCTGAAACGGCCGAGGGGAATGGTATTGAGAAACATCTCCCGCTTCTCGGGCGTGACTTCGCCGCCCGCGAATTCGGCCAGCATCTGGGTCTCGCCGGCCACGGGGCAAACCGCATTGACGCGGATCTTGTCGGCCGCCAACTCGATCGCCATACCTTTGGTGATATTGTTTACCGCGCCTTTTGAGCCGTTATACCAGACCAGACCGGCCCGTGGGCTCAATGCGGCGGTAGAAGAGGTATTGACGAAGGCGCCGCCGCCGCGCTTGCGCATTTCCGGAATAGCGTGGATGGCGGACCAATAGATGCTCTTGACGTTGACCGCGAAAATCTGGTCGAAGGCGTCTTCGGAAACCTCGGTCATGGGCATGTTGCGTTGGGGAACGCCGGCATTATTGACCATGATATCAAGACCGCCGTATTCGGCCGCCGCCGCCGCCACCAAGGCCGCCATGTCATCAGAGGAGGCGATGTCCGCCGCCTTGAAGGTCGCTGTTCCGCCGTGGTTGGCAATGTCGCCGGCCACGTCTTCGCCATTGTCGACGTTGATATCATTGACAATGACCTTGGCGCCTTCTTCGGCGAAACGCCGGGCGATGCCGGCGCCAAATCCGGCGCCGGCGCCCGTGACGATGGCGACCTTGTCCTTTAACCGCATGAAGGTTCTCCGTACTATTTTAATGTCAGGCCGGACGGCTTGGGTTTGAAGTCGCTGGCCCAGCGCTGGGCATCGGCAATTTCATCCGGCCGCATCAGGCGCGCGGCCTCATCGCGGAGCGCTGTCGCCTGTTGCTGCAGGCCGGGAATGGCGTGATGGGACGCCACCGACAGCCAGCCATAGGCCTTGACCAGATCCTGGCGCACGCCCAGGCCGCGAATATGCAACGAACCAAAGGCCAATTGTCCTGATGCGTTACCCTTTATCGCCGCTTTGTGAAACCAAATCGCGGCCAATGCGTCATTACGTTGTACGCCCTTGCCATAAAAATACATGGCGCCAAGCATGAATTCAGCGCCGGCATGGCCCAGTTCGGCGAGGGTCAGGAATTCGGTCCGCGCGGGTCCGAATTTTCCAAAGTCATAAGCGACCACGGCGTCGGTAAAATCCGCTCGCGCCGGAGTAATCAGCAGGCATATGGACCCAGCCAGCAGGCTCAAGACCAAGGCTATGTACGCTGGGCGCCGCATAATTCTCAATTGGTTCAATTTAGTGGTTTCGAGCGCCAAGCATACAGCAATAACAGGGCCATGGCGAATAAGATGGACAGCGAAGTCATTCGGCATTAAGTGACGTCTGCAAGACGTTAAGAACTTGGACCATGCCGGTAAATACCAGACATGCCGTCGGATACCGAACCACCGGAAAATTCCAGGCCGGAGAGTGAAGAAACTCCCGTCCTGATCGTGCCGCGCCAGCGGCCAGGCATCTTCACGCGCCTTCGCAACTATTTTCTGACCGGCGTCATCGTTTCGGCCCCCATTGCGCTGACAATTTATCTGACCTGGCAGTTTGTCGATTGGGTGGATAGCCAGGCCATTCCGTTGTTGCCGGCCAAGTACAATCCGGAAAATTATCTGCCGTTTTCATTACCGGGTTTGGGTTTGGTCATCATGGTCGTGATCCTGACCTTCTTCGGTTTTCTGACAGCAAATATTTTCGGCCGTACCTTGTTGAAAGTGGGCGAGCAGCTGGTCAACCGCATGCCCGTCGTGCGCACCATATACGGCGCCTTGAAACAGGTTCTGGAGACGGTCTTGAGCCAGTCGTCGAATTCGTTTCGTCAGGCGGTGTTGGTGGAATATCCCCGGCGCGGAATTTGGACAGTGGCCTTTGTCACCGGCGATACTGAGGGCGAGGTGGCCCGGTGTCTGGACGACGACATGGTCAATATTTATGTCCCGACCACACCAAACCCGACTTCAGGTTTCTTGCTGATGGTGCCGCGGCGGGATCTGATTTTCCTTGATATGCCGGTCGAGGATGCGGCCAAGTACATCATCTCCATCGGCGTCATCGCGCCGGAAGAAGAGGCGGACGTCGCCACGCTACCCACGCCTGAGGAACGCCAGGACGAACTGCCAAAAAGCCTATCCGCCGAATAAACTTCAGCCGGCGGACCGTATCGCCCGCCAGACTTTTTCCGGCGTCGCGGGCATGTCCATATGTTGAATGCCCAACGGCGCCAGCGCATCAACCACCGCATTCATGACCGCCGGCAGAGCGCCGGAACAGCCCGCCTCCCCACAACCCTTAACGCCAAGGGGATTGGTTGTCGCTGGTGCCGGGTGATCATCGAAGATGATTTCGGGTATCTGATCCGCCCGGGGCATGGCGTAATCCATAAACGAGCCGGACAGTAACTGCCCCCGGCCATCATAGACCGCATGTTCCATCAGGGCTTGGCCGATCCCTTGGACCACACCGCCATGAACCTGACCGGCAACCACGGCCGGGTTCACCATGACGCCGAAATCGTCCACCGCGGCGTAACGGTCCAGCCGGGTGATGCCCGTCTCGGGATCGATCTCCACTTCGCAGATATGCACCCCGTTGGGATAGGTGGATGGTGGTGTGTCGATGGCCAGGGCGGCGTTCAGGTCGCCTGCCTGCCCCTCGGGTGACTGGGCTAGGTCCAACAGACTGATGCCGCGATCGGTGCCCGCCACGCGCAACATGCCGCCTTCAAATTCGATATCGGCAACCGCGGTTTCCAATTTTTCGGCCGCCAAGAGTCGGGCATTTTCCTTCACCTCCGCGCTGACCGCGACCACCGCCGTCCCCGTCGCCATGATGGAGCGCGAACCACCCGTGCCGCCGCCCACGATCAACTGGTCGCTGTCACCTTGAACAAGGCGAATGCTTTCGAACGGCAAGCCCAGTTGATCCGCCAACACTTGCGCAAAGGGCGCGGCATGCCCCTGGCCGTAATCCATGGTGCCGGTAATCAGGCTGACGGTGCCGTCCGCCTCGAACTGAATGGCGCCCATTTCCTTGCCGGGGGGCGCCGTTGCCTCCAGATAACAGGACAGCCCGCGGCCCCGCAGTTTACCCTGGGCTTTGCTGGCCGCCTGCCGCGCTTCGAAGCCATGCCAGTCGGCGGCATCGAGGCATTTGTCCAGCACCGCCGGGAAATCACCGCTGTCATAGGGCTGGCTGGAGGCGGAGGTGAAGGGCATCTGGGCCGCCGGGATCAGGTTTTGCCGGCGCAGCTCAATCGGGTCGCGGTCGGTTTCCCGTGCCGCGAGATCGACCAGCCGCTCCATGTAATAGTTCGCTTCCGGCCGGCCAGCGCCGCGATAGGCGCCGATGGGCGTGGTGTTGGTAAACAGACATTTGGTGGTGATCGCGATCAGCGGCGTCTTGTAGACCCCCGGCAGGTTCTTGAAAATATTGCCTACCTGAATGTTGGGCCCGACCGTGCTGAGGGCGGCGCCCATATTGGCCAGACCATCGACCCTGGCGGCCAGAAAATTACCTTCCGCATCCAGGGCCAGGGCCGCCTCGACCACGGAATCCCGTCCATGCTGATCGGATATGAAGCTGTTGCTGCGTTCATCGCACCATTTCACTGGCCGGCCCAAGTCCCGCGCGCCATGCAGGATCGCAACATATTCTGGATAGACCGGTGATTTCATGCCGAACGATCCGCCGACGTTGCGGGTTCGCACCCGCACTTGTTCGGGCGGAACGTTCAATACCCGGTTGGCCAGCATGTTTTTGGTTGCGAAGGGCCCCTGGCAGCCCACATGCAAGGTGAAGCGGCCGTCATATTCAGCCACCGCCGCGCGGGGTTCCATCGCCGCCACGACAATACGGTTATTGAGAATTTTTAAGCGGCTGACGTGGGCCGCCCCGGCAAATGCGGCCTCCACCGCCGCGAAATCACCGTTTTTGAAATCAAGGCTCAGATTGCCGGGAACCTCCGGCCAGATTTGCGGTGCATCGGCCTTTGCCGCGGTCTCCACTGTGTCGACGGCAGGTAACGCCTCGATCTCCAGCTTGATCGCTTCCGAAGCATCTTTCGCCTGGGCAACGGTTTCCGCGATCACCGCGGCTACGGGATGGCCCGCATAACGTACCCGCTCCGTGGCCAGGGCAAAATACGCCGGCTTTTTCATGTCGCTGCCGTCATGGTTCTTCAAATCAACCACACAAGGCAGGGCGCCATAGCCTGCTGCCTGCAAGTCCGCGCCGGTATAGACGGCGACGACACCGGGCATGGCGCGGGCCGCCGTGACGTCTATGGAATGGATGATGCCATGGGCGATGGGCGAGCGCAGAATATAGGCATGGGCCTGGTTTGGCAGATTAATATCGTCGGAATACTGACCTTCACCCTGCAACAGACGCCGATCTTCCGTTCGCGGGATGGATTGTCCCACCGCTTGTTCGCCTGTAACGAGATCCATGTAGCAATTTCCCCAGTATTTTTTGTCGTTAGAACCCCATCACTATACAGAAACAGGGTGCGAAATCCTGCTACTCTTGTGGCTTACCTTGGAATGCGGTTGGAGTTCTTAATGGTCGTAGGCGCGCGCATCGGCGTGGATATTGGTGGCACGTTTACGGACCTGGTCTTGAGCGATGGTCAAGGGCGCACCTGGTTTGAGAAAATTGCTTCGACCCCGGACCAGCCGGAACGGGCCGTGCTGGACGGTATTCGTGAATTGTTGCCACGGGCCGGTCTGGGATCGGCGGATCTGGTTGAAGTTCTGCATGGCACCACGGTGGGGTCGAATACCCTGTTACAGCAAAGCGGAGCCATAACCGGACTAATCACCACCAAGGGGTTTCGCGATGTGCTGGAGATCGGCCGCGTACGCACACCCGATATGTTCGATCTGCAATGGGACAAACCGGCGCCCCTGGTGCCGCGGCGCCTGCGTCGCGAGGTGGTCGGCCCCCATTGAGTGGTCCGGTTTGAATGTTAGTGCATGACCGGCCTGGTTGCCATCGGAACGATGGTTTC
>JABIRL010000360.1 GCA_018667855.1 Rhodospirillaceae bacterium | reverse complement strand
GGTCGGCATTACCTTCACTGACAATACCCGGTTCTCTGCCGGGACCGGCCGAGAACCGGGTATTGTCAGTGAAGGTAATGCCGACCCGCCCGTCACTGCCGGTAACGATGATATCGGACGCTTCAATCAACTGGCCTTTTTCGGCAAGCGTCATCCGCCCGTCGCGTTCCAGGGATACCTGTCCCACGAGCAATTTAATTTGGCCGATTTCCGCCCATGCCATTGTGGGCAGCGCCACTATCAGAAGAGCCAAGAGCCAGCGCATGATCACCTTTTTATACTTTCCCTCATAAACTCTTCAACATTAAGACAAATGTCAATCGCCATTGTGGGTAAATTTAGTGATTTCAATCACTTATGGTTAAGAAACAAGCCTTCCGCGGAGCGCACTGGTTAACGTCGCGTCGCGCCCAAACACCAGATCAGCGCGACAATCCAGCCCACGACGGTCCAGCCCAGGGTGACGAGCAAAATCAGGATCGCCCAGCGCCGGGGGTGGGAACGCAGGAAGGCTATGATGGCCGGCAGGAACAACAACAGACTGAGAGCAAATGAATAGCCGCCGGCCCAGTCCAAACCGCCTTTCAGCAGGGCATCCATGCCGGGTCCGGCTTCAACTCATGATCAGGCCGCCATCCACGTTGTAGGACTGGCCGGTTATGTTGCGGGCACCGGGAGAGGCCAGGAATACGGCCATGGCGGCGATATCCTCGGGCTCGTTTATGCGGCGCAGGGGGATTGGGCGGGCAGCGCGGGTCTCTGCTTCTTCGCGGCTGATGCCCTAGGTCTCGTGCATGGTGGTGAGGATCCGTTCCATCAAATCGGTGCGTGTCACGCCGGGACAGATCGCGTTGACCGTGATGTCATGGCGGGCCAATTGCTGGGCCGCTGTCTTGGTCAGGGCGATGACGGCGCCTTTGGAGGCGGCATAGGCGGCGTTCGAGGTTCCGGGATAACCGCGCCCGGCGATCGAGGCCATGTTGATGATACGCCCGCCGCCCTGTTCGATCATGCGCCGGGCCGCGCCCTGCAGGCAGAAAAAGACGCCCTTGGCATTGACCCTGTGAATGCGGTCCCAATCCGCCTCGGTCAGCTCCATGATATCCGCCTTGCGGGTGACGCCGGCGTTGTTGACGATCACATCCAGGCGGCCAAATCGCGCGACGGCGGCATCCAACATGGCTTCAATCTGATCCACATCACCCACGTCCGCTTCCAGGGCCAGGGTATCGACACCCAAGGCGGAGCCGGCATCAGCACTTCGTTGCGCGGCCTCCGGCTCGATATCGACACTGATCACACGCGCGCCGGCCGCCGCCATGGCCAGGGTGATGCCGGCGCCGATACCGCTGCCCGCACCGGTCACTAAGACGACTTGATCCTTGAGTACCATGGTGAAACCCTAACTTTGCAGCAATACAGGTATGGGCGCGGCAGTCACGATCTTGCGCGTGGCGCGCCCCAGACCGCTAAGGACGCCGGGTTGCCCCTCGCCAAAGGCGCCGGTGACAAGCAGGTTGGCGCCAGCCTCCGTGGCGGCGGCGATCAGGGCGCGGCCACGGGCCCGTGCGGTCAGGCGCTGGGAATCATAACCCTGCACACTGGCCGAAAGATCGTAGGCGGCGAGATATTCCAACAACAGCTCCACCGGAACCTCGCCCGCGCCACTGCCCTGCAGCAACACGATATCCTGGGCCGCCGGCAACAGGGGCATGGCCGATTTGATTGCCCTGGAGGATTGCGCCGTGCCATTCCAGGCGATGGCGATCCGCTGAATGCCGCCGCCGGCCGCGGGCGGTATCAACAGCACCGGCCGCCCGGTTTCAAACAGGGCGGCATTCAGATTGCTCGCCTCCGGTCCGTCTTCACTGGATAGTCTTTCCACCAGAACCAGATCATAGGCATGTCCCAGGGCCGAGATAATGGTTTCGCCGCTGGCTTCATAAATCAGGAACCGCGCGTCCGTCAGATCGCCGCATACCTGGTCGAATGCGGCCTTGGCATGGGCCTCGTTCTGGGCGGAACGTTCGCTGTCGTCGCCGGCAAAAACAAAATCGCCAAACCCCATGATCGAATGATGTGGTACCCGGGCATAGGCTACCGTCAACCGCGCGTCGGTCATGGCCGCGAAAGTCTTGGCCGATGTCAGGGAATCGATGTCATTTTCGCTGCCATCAATGACAATCAAAATTCGCTTCATGGATGTCTGTCCTTTGTCACTCGAAACGGGCTGGTATTGTTTGCCATGGCAGAGTAGCGGCGAATTATGGGAATGGCTATGATTGCCCTGCGTAAATTTAGGGAAGCTTCATGACATCCGAGGCGCAACAGCCGGAAACCGGGCCGCCGCCCGCACCGGTGAGTTTTTATCCATCGAAGGCAAAGCTGGGGATTTTGATCATCCCTTGCGTGTTCGGCATTGTCATGACCCTGCAGACGGATGGCGCGGAAGGGTCGGCCGGCTTCGTGTTGGCGGAAATGCGTTTGGTCAATATCATGGCCATTCTGATTTGTTTGTTCGTGGCGTTCTTGTTGTTGCAGATGGCCTTTGATCGCAACCCGGTGGTGGCTTTCGATGAAAAAGGTATCCACTGCCAGCGCCCGCCGCTGGGTTTTGTACCATGGTCGGCGGTGATCGGTATGGGCGCCGCCAACGCGACCTTGATGCGGCGGGTTTTGATGATCGCGGTCGATCCGGGAAAACTGAATGAAAAGGCGCGGACTTATGTGCGCAATTCCGTGGGCTTTATTAATTTGATCTCGCCACGGATGAGCAGGTTCAAAAAACAGGCCCACGGCTACCCTTCGGTCCATATACCAATTTCGCACCTTTCCCGTTCGGCCCGTCAAATTGAAAGCCTGGCCCAGGAATTCGTGCTTTACTATGTGGCGGAAGAGGATTGAGGAGCGGGAAGTAGCATGCAGTATGATTATATTATTGTCGGTGGCGGGTCAGCCGGTTCGGTTCTGGCCAATCGGTTATCGGCGCGAAGCAGTAACCAGGTTCTGTTGTGCGAGGCGGGCCAGGATACGCCCCACGGCGATGTACCGGAGGAGATTCTGGACAGTTATCCCGGCACCGCCTATCTGGACAGCCGCTTTATCTGGAATGATCTGAAAGTCACCACGGAAGTGGTCTCCCACAACAACCCGGGCGTCGATCGCCCGCCCCTGCGCAAGTACGAGCAGGCCCGTGTTCTGGGTGGTGGTTCGTCCATTAACGGCCAGATGGCCAATCGCGGTGCACCCACCGATTACAATGAATGGGAAGAGCGCGGCGCCGCCGGCTGGAATTGGGATACGGTGCTGCCGTATTTCAAGAAAGTTGAACGCGACATGGACTACGAGGATGAATGGCACGGCAATGAGGGCCGTATTCCCATTCGCCGTATCATGCCCGATCAATGGAATGGCCACGCTACGGCCGCGGCGGAAGCTTTCAAACAGGCCGGGTTCAAATTCCTGCCCGATCAAAACGGCTTTTTCGAGGAAGGCTATTTCCCAACCCCGATGTCTAATGCCTACGAACGCCGGGTCTCGGCCGCCATTGGCTACCTTGATCCGGGCACGCGCCTGCGCGAGAACCTGACCATCACGACCAGAACCCAGGTCAAGGAATTGCTGTTCGAAGGCACGAAGTGCGTCGGTGTGAAGGCCTTGGTGAAGGGCAAGGAGCAGGAATTCAGAGGTAACGAGGTCATCCTCTCCTGCGGTGCCATACATTCGCCGGCCCATTTGTTGCGCGCCGGCATCGGGCCGGCCATCACGCTTGGCGAAATGGGTATCGAGGTGCGCGCCGATGTGCCAGGCGTGGGGCAGGGCTTGATGGATCATCCTTCCATCGCCGTGGCCTCGTTCATTAAGCCTCATGCCCGCATCAACGATTACACCCGGCGGCATATTCTGGTCGGTCTGCGCTATTCCTCCGGGCTGGAAGGGACACCGGCGGGCGATATGTTCGTCGCCGCGTCGTCGAAATCCTCCTGGCATGCGGTGGGGGAACAGATTGCCTCCATGGTAATTTTCGTCAACAAGACCTATTCGGAAACCGGTCAGGTAAAACTGGAAACGGCCGACTGGCGGGACGAGCCGACGGTGGAATTCAATCTGCTCTCCGATGATCGAGATTTGGAGAGATTGAAGGATTCCGTCCACCGCATGGCCGCGATCCATGCCCTGCCCGCCATGCAGGCCGCGACCTCCGATCCGTTTCCGGCCAGCTATTCCGACAAGGTGCGCCAGGTGGGCGAGGTCACGCCGAAGAATAAATTCATGACCGGCGTCATGGCGAAGCTGCTGGATGGCCCGGACGCTTTGCGCCGATTGCTCATGAATAAACTGATCCTGGAAGATTTCACGCTGCCGCAACTGCTGGAAGACGATGATGCGATGGAGGCTTTTGTGCGCAAGGCGGCCGTGGGTGTCTGGCATGCATCATGCTCGTGCCGCATGGGCCGGGATGATGATCCCCGCGCCGTGACCAACAACGCGGGCCGGGTAAAGGGCGTTGACGGGCTGCGCGTTTGCGATGCCTCGGTCTTTCCTGTCGTGCCTTGCGCCAACACAAATATTCCTACCTTGATGACGGCGGAAAAAATCGCGGATGCTATCCTGGAAGGACACTGATCATGCAACTCGGCGAAGCTGATCTGCAAAGGTTTGACGAGGAGGGGTTCATCTTCGTACCCGATCTTTTCAGCGCGGAGGAACTTGCGGTTCTGAAAGGTGAAATTCCCGCGGTGTTCGCGGAACGGCGGCCCGAGGTGGTGCGTGAAAAAACCGGCGATGTGGTGCGCACGGCCTTTGCCACCCATACCTATAATGACGTCTACCGTCGCTTCGTCTCCCATCCCCGCATATTGGAGCCGGCGCAGCAGTTGTTGGGCGGTGATGTCTACATCCATCAGTTCAAGCTGAACGGCAAGGCGGCCTTTGACGGCGATGTCTGGCAATGGCATCAGGATTATGGCACCTGGCAGCGGGACGATGATATGCCCGAGGCTCGGGCCATGAACCTTGCCGTATTTCTGGACGAGGTGAACGAGTTTAACGGCCCGCTGTATATTGTACCGAAAAGCCACAAAGCCGGCGTACTGGGCGCGGGGCACGATGTGGAGACAACCTCTTATCCCCTATGGACCCTGGATCATCAGACCGTTGCGCGGTTGATCGAAGAGGGCGGGATCGAGGCGCCGAAAGGCCCGCCAGGCTCGGGCTTTTTCTTCCACGGCACATTGGTGCACGGCTCACCGCCCAATATGTCGCCCTGGGACCGTTTGATTGTCTACGTCACATATAACCGCACCGACAACGCCATCCGCCGCTTCAAGCGCCCGGAATATATCGCGCATCGGGATTTCACACCGCTTGAAGTGCTGCCCGACGACTGTTTGTTGACCAGACGGTCCCGTTAGCGGCAGGTTACTTCGATCAAGGCATTGTCTGGATCACGCATATAGACAGAGCCGGACTCTTCCGTGCCCTCGAGCGAAAAATCGATGTCCTGCTCCCGCAACCGGCCAAACAAGGCCTTGTATTGCGTCGGTTCAGCTTTCAGTGCCACATGATGCATGGCGCCGATGCCGCGTACGGCAGGTGCGTCGCCGTGCTGGGGAAAATCAAAAAAGGCCATCAGGTTGCCGCCACCCATGTCGAGGAAGATATGGGTTGAGGAGGGGTCGTCACGGTTCACGACGACCTTGGTCAGCCGCATGCCCAGGACAGATGTGTAAAAGGCCACCGTGGCATCCAAATCGGACGAGATCAGCACCAGATGGTGCACGCCGTCGGTGCCTAAGGGCGTATTGGGCGGCGCATCGCTCGCCATGTATTTTTCCTGCAAGGTGCGACGCTTCGCTTCATACGGGTTTGCTTGATCCATATCATGGTCCCCCAATTGTCATGGACTTTAAGCTTATCGGGTCTTTGCGCGCGAGGGAAGACAGGTACATTATGTACGGGGAGGAAACAAAACCATGACCACGACCGATCAATTGACCCAGGAAATCGAAGCGCTGGAAGCGGCCGCTACGGCGGCCCAGGCGCGCCACGAATATATCGACGATTTCGCCTATCCGCCCGGTGTTCAAATGGCGGTAAACTTCACGGCCGATTTCGATGCCATGCTGTTGCGCCGCCTGCTGGAGGAACCGCCGATGCAGCTTTCCCAAGGTGAATTCGGCGGCCGGGTTGGTATCTGGCGTCTGATCGAGCTGTTCAATTCCCATGACATCACGGCGACGGTGTTCACGCCTGGTCGGATTTGCGAGCTTTACCCCAAGGCCGTCACCGCCATTGCCAAGGCGGGTCACGAGGTGGCGGATCATATGTGGGAGCATCAGGTGCCGAAAGATCTGCAGTTGGAAGCGGATCATATACGTAAGGCATCCGATGCCCTGGAAAAGCTGACCGGCAAGCGTCCCGTGGGCAGCCGCAGTTGGCACAGCGCCTCGTTGCTGCTCGAGGAAGAGTTCATCTACAATTCCCACGGCATGGCGCACCATCTG
>JABIRL010000359.1 GCA_018667855.1 Rhodospirillaceae bacterium | reverse complement strand
ATCATCATCATGGCCGGCATTTTGATTACCTTTAAGCTGGCCGGTTTGATGGGTATCGCCATCGCGGTGACCACTATGCTGGCCTTGGCCGGCATGGTCGTAGCCCTGGATGCCTACGGTCCGGTGACAGATAACGCCGGCGGCATCGCCGAGATGGCCGATATGGACGAGGAAGTCCGCAAAACCACGGACGCCCTGGACGCGGTCGGCAACACCACCAAGGCCGTCACCAAGGGTTATGCCATTGGCTCGGCCGGGCTGGGTGCGCTGGTGCTGTTCGCGGCTTATACGGAAGACTTGAAATTCTTCGCCGCCAACGCGGATCAGTACACCTATTTCAAAGGCGTGGTGGTCGATTTCGCCTTGTCCAACCCGTATGTTGTGGTCGGCCTGATTTTTGGTGGATTGCTGCCCTTCCTGTTTGGCGCCATGTCCATGACGGCGGTAGGCCGGGCGGCGGGCACGGTGGTCGAAGAGGTACGCAGCCAATTCGCCAACGATCCGGGCATCATGAAGGGCACATCCAAGCCTGATTATGGCCGCACCGTCGATCTGCTGACCAAAGCGGCGATCAAGGAAATGATCATCCCCTCCATGTTGCCGGTATTGGCGCCAATCGTGCTGTATTTCGTGATGCTGGCGATTGGCGGCAAGGGCGAGGCTTTCGCAGCCGTCGGTGCGATGCTGCTTGGCGTCATCGTCACCGGATTGTATCTGGCAATCTCCATGACGGTGGGCGGCGGTGCCTGGGACAATGCCAAGAAATATGTCGAGGACGGCAATCTTGGCGGCAAGGGTTCGGAAACCCATAAAGCGGCGATCACCGGCGATACGGTCGGCGATCCCTACAAGGACACAGCCGGGCCGGCGGTAAATCCCATGATCAAGATCACCAATATCATGGCGTTGTTGCTGTTGGGTGTGCTTGCGCACTGGAACTAATTTCGTTGAGTTGGATGAAACCGGGGAAACCCCGCAGGCGGCTGTCGGCGGGGTTTTTCCTATTATTGTTCCTGGTTGGAGAAGCGGCCGATATTGCCGAATAATTGTTCGATCACGGTCAACTCCCGTCCCCGGGTTGGCGTTGTCCGTTCCACGGGAACGAGGTTCCTGCCATCCGTCATGGCCAACCGTTGGATGCCGGTCAAAAGGCCGTCTTTATCAAAACGCAACAGCAATACGGCCTGATCCAGCAGGTCTTCGTTAAAAAAGGCAACTTTTTCGGATTCCCGCTTCACATACAGCCAGGTTTCGCCATTGAAATCGGCAATTGATGTCGGAGAGCCAAGCAGGGAGGTCACGGAATCCCGATCATGTACACCTGGCCGTAATTTTTCGACCGCGTCGTCTTCGGGAATAAAACCATGGCTGCTGAGCATGGGCGCACATCCCAGCAAGGCGGCCATGACCAGGGCCGCGAGCGCGGGGCGCAGGCGCCTCGGCAGCAGGTGTGATTGGTGTATAAGGGGCGTAGACATCGGCGGCGAACATGCCACCGTTGCTGTTGCGGGTCAATCTGGCGATCTTGGAAATTACGGCTTGAAAGGGCATATGACGTGAAGAATTGGTTTCGCCGGCGAGACCGGGGCGAGGAAGCGGCCCACGCCCTGTATCTGACCGCCGTGGCGCAAGCCCGGCAGCGGGCGTTTTATGCCGAACATGGCGTCCCCGATTCTGTTGATGGCCGGTTTGATCTGATCGTTATGCATGTCTATTTGCTGTTACAGCCTCTTAATAAACTGGCACTGCAAACCGACCGACCCGACATTGCCCGCCGCGCGGGCGATATAGCCCAGGCCCTGTTCGATGCAATGTTTGTCGATATGGACCGCTCCCTGCGGGAAATGGGTGTTTCTGATATTTCCGTGGGCAAGCGCGTGAAACACATGGCAAAGGCCTTCTACGGCCGGGTTGGGGCCTATGATGAGGGTTTGGCGGGTGCGGATGACGTATTAGGCGATGCGCTGGAACGAAACCTGTTCGGCACGGTGAACCCAACTGGGGAGCATGTACGGGCCATGGTCGACTATTTACGGTTACAAGCCGCGCATATGACGACAATCCCCGAGGCCGCAGTGATATCCGGCGACATGCTTTTCGCGCCGGAACCCGGAAAAGGCGTTGACCGGTGAATTCGAAATCCCTATTTTGCGCCCGCGCCGGCGCGCTTTTTGTCTTAGCTGAAAGATGGCGGCGCCAGTCTTTGCCAACCACGAACCTGGAGTAATTGCGTTGACCGAAGTACGGCCAATGCCAGAATTTAGCCGCCTTGTGCAAGTCGACGTCATTGACGAAGACGGCACAACCATTGTGCTGCGCGCGGAAGACGACGAATGCGCCGCGCTGGCCCGGCGACTAGATCTGCAGGGGCTTTCCAAATTGCGGGCCAAGGTGAACTTACGGCGGACGGCGGCGGGCCATGTTCGGTTGAATGTTGATTTTTCGGCGAATGTGGTACAGTCCTGCGTCGTGTCGTTGGAAGCGGCCAAAGGAGTTGTCTCGGACCGTTTCTCGGTATTGTGCGAAGGTGAGCAAAAGCGCGGAAAAGGTCAGGATGCCGAGGGCGAGGTCTTTGTTGATCCCTTTGGCGATGATCCGGTCGAACCTTTGGACGACGGTCGATTTGATGTTGGTGAGTTGGTTGCGCAGAATTTGTCGCTTTCCCTTGATCCTTACCCGCGCGCGCCGGGGATGGACGGGCAGGCGCTGATTGCCGAAGTCGGCGCGGAATTGGTGTCCGAACCGCAGGGGAACGGTGGTGACGAACGGGAAAATCCCTTTGCCGCGTTGGAGCAATTGCGGCAAGACGAACAGGGTAAAGCGCGCGAACTGGGTGATCTGGGCGAACAGAACAAGCACGATGAAGGCGCGCCTTGAATGGCAAGTAGGTATTTGGTGAATTTTGCAGCGAATATCGGTGATGAATATCGATAATCAATTCGTGGGCAGAGTTTGAGTAACGAAATCGGGGGAGAGGCGGCTCTTTAAGGGCCGGAAGTTCCCCAATAACCTGGATGAAAATGTGAAGCTATGGCAGTACCTAAAAAGAAGATTTCCACCGCGCGCCGCGGGCAACGCCGGTCCCACGATGCCTTGAAGCCGTCGGCCTATGCGGAATGTCAAAATTGCGGTGAATTGAAGCGGCCGCACCATGTCTGTCCGGCCTGCGGCTATTACAATGAGCGCGAGGTCAGCGAACCGTCCAGTGCGGCTTGATCCTGACATTGCAAAGCCGGGTCGATCCGCGTGACATCTGATATAACGATTTCGCTGGATGCCATGGGGGGCGACGCGGCCCCAAACATGGTAATCGACGGGGCCGCCTTGGCGCGCGCGCGTCATCCCAATCTACGCTTCCTGTTGTTTGGCGACGAGGCGGTGATCGCGCCGTTGCTATCGCGCCACCGCGCTCTGCGCGACGTGGTCGAAGTGCGTCATACGGACGTGCAGGTTAAATCCAACGACAAACCCAGCCAGGCCCTGCGACAGGGGCGACAGTCCAGCATGCGTCTGGCCATCAACGCGGTCGCCGATGGCGAAGCGGGCGGTGTGGTCT
>JABIRL010000236.1 GCA_018667855.1 Rhodospirillaceae bacterium | reverse complement strand
GCTTGATCTTGTCACTGCCATTACCTTCAACGCGCATCTTGAAACTCTGATGGCGCGGGCGTCCGGGGTTGTCGCCATGGGCGGCTACCATACGTTCTGCGAAATCCTGAGTTTCGATAAACCAGCCCTGATCGTGCCCCGCCAGGTACCGCGCAAGGAACAACTGATCCGCGCCAGCCGGGCCCAGGAACTGGGCCTGGTCCGTATGCTGGAAGACGACGGCAAGCGCGACGCGGATGTCATGGGCAAGGCCCTGCGGGAGTTGCCTTATCAGAACCGGCCGCGGGATGTTATCGTACCCGGCCTTTTAGAAGGTCTGGACAACGTCAATCGCCTGGTCGCGCCTTGGCTGACGGAGCCAACCGTCTCGCAAGAGACGGCCCGGGACCAGACCCAGACAAAATCGGCGCCGGCGGACCAACGCGCCAAGGCGTCATCCGGCGATTGACCCACTAATTCCGGGCGGTCTTTGTCATGACGTCCAATAGCACCAGTAATCCAGTCGCCTTTATTCTGAAAGGTTACCCCCGGCTATCGGAAACCTTCATCGCCCAGGAAATCGAGGCGCTGGAGCGCCGGGGCCTTGATATCCGCATTATTTCCTTGCGCCACCCCACCGACCGCACCGTGCATCCGGTACACCGGCGTATCAAGGCGCCGGTGAACTATCTGCCGGAATATCTCTACCAGGAGCCGCTGCGGGTTTGGCGGGCCTGGCGAACGGTGCGGCGGCGACCCGGCTATCGCGATGCCCGGCGCCTGTGGCTGGCCGATCTGTGGCGTGACCGCAGCCCCAACCGCATACGCCGGTTCGGCCAGGCTTTGGTGCTGGCGGCGGAACTGGGTCGGGAAATTGAACATCTGCACGCCCACTTTCTGCATACGCCGGCCTCTGTCGCCCGCTACACCGCGCACCTGACCGGACGGTCGTGGAGTTGTTCGGCCCATGCCAAGGATATTTGGACCACGCCGGAATGGGAGAAGCGTGAAAAACTGGCCGAGACGTCCTGGCTGTCCACCTGCAGCCGGGCCGCCCATGATCATCTGGCGGCTTTAGCACCCGAGGACAATGCGAAGGGCACCGTCACGCTGGTCTATCATGGCATCGATTTGAACCAGTTTCCCGTACCAAACTTCACAGAACCCCATCGCGACGGCAGCGACGAAACCGAGCCCGTGCGAATAATCTCGGTGGGCCGCGCCGTCGCCAAAAAAGGCTATGACGATCTGATCGCCGCATTGGCGACATTGCCCGCTACCTTGCATTGGCGTATGGATCACATTGGCGGCGGCACCCTGTCGGCAGCGCTGCAACAACAGGCGCGCCAGGCCGGCATAGACGACCGGGTCACCTGGCACGGGGCCCAGCCGCAGGAAATGGTGCTGGAAGCCTGCCGCGCCTCGGACATCTTCGTGTTGGCCAGCCGTATCGCCAAGGATGGCGATCGGGACGGCCTGCCCAATGTCTTGATGGAAGCGCAAAGCCAGGGCCTGCCCTGCATCGCGACCAAGGTCTCCGCCATCCCGGAACTGATCACCGATGGCGAAACCGGGGTTCTTGTCGAGGCTGAGGACAGACCGGCGTTAAGCCGCGCCCTGGAGGGCTTGATCACGGACCCGGCCCGGCGCAAAACCCTCGGCCAAGCTGGCCAGGCCCGGGTTCGCGGGGAATTCTCACACGAATTCTGGATTGAACGCCTGGCAGGAATGTTCGGTCTGCCGTACAGCGCCGGTGAAGCCGCGGCGGAACCCGGCGCCCACGCCAGGAAGGCCTAATGGCGGCCCGGCGCATTGCCTTTTATGCGCCGTTAAAGGCGCCGAACCATCCCACGCCATCGGGTGATCGGCGCATGGCCCGGCTGTTGATCCGGGCCCTGGAAGCGGCCGGCGGAACGGTCGAAGTAGCGTCCGACTTCCGCGCCTACGACGGACAAGGTGATCGGCAACGGCAAGAAGCACTGCGGAGCGAAGGCGCCGCCCGGGCCGAGGGATTGATCGCGCAATACCAAGGCCGCGACCCGGCCTCGCGGCCCACGGCCTGGTTCACCTATCACCTGTATCACAAGGCGCCGGACTGGCTGGGTCCGAAAGTGGCCGCCGCCCTGAATATTCCCTATTTGGTGGCCGAGGCATCGTTCGCGCCCAAGCGGGCGGGCGGGCCGTGGGATCTGGCCCACCAGGCGGCGGGCGCCGCGATCACGGCGGCGGATTGGGTATTTTGCCTGACCCGGTTGGATATGGCCTGTGTGCAACCCCTGGTGCCCCCGGCACATAAATTGACCTTCCTGCCGCCCTTTTTGGACCCGGACCCCTTTGCCAATGGGCAACCAAATCGTGCGGCGCTGGCGCGGCGCTTCGCCCTGAACCCGGATCGGCGCTGGCTTTTGACGGTGGCCATGATGCGGCCGGGCGATAAACTGCATTCCTATCAGCGTCTTGGCGCCGCGCTGGCGCGGCTCAACCGAAATGATTGGCAGCTACTGGTGGTGGGCGACGGCAGCGCCCGCGATCAGGTCCATGCCGCTCTGGCTCCTATAATGGAGAACGTCATCTTCGCGGAAGTTTTACCGTTGGATGATTTGCCGGACATATACCGTGCCTGCGATATTTATGTCTGGCCCGGTGTAGGCGAAGCCTATGGCATGGCCTATCTTGAAGCCCAGGCGGCGGGACTGCCGGTGGTGGCGGGCGATGAACGGGGAGTACCGGATGTGGTACGTGATGGCGAAACCGGACTATTGACACCGCCCGGTGACGACGGCGCATTTGCCGATGCCGTTGCCCAGGTGCTGGATGATGGCGATCTGCGTCGCCGGCTGTCGGCGGGGGCGGGGGCATTTGTCGCCGGGGAACGCACCGTCGCGGCTGCGGCCAAAATACTGAGCCCGGCGCTGCCATGACCCTGCTGGGCATGATCCGCCATGGCCGCACCGCCTGGAACGGCGAAGGCCGCATGACCGGCCGCGCCAACATACCCTTGACGGAACAGGGTCGCGCGGACCTGAATGGTTTGCGTCCGCCGGCGGAATTGGCGGACGCCCGTTGGCATGTCAGCCCGTTGCTGCGGGCCCGGCAAACCGCAACTATCATCAGCGGCGGCGCGGTCGATCTGCCGATCGAGGAGCGTCTGATCGAAATGGATTTCGGTGCCTACGAAGGTCACACCCTGGAAGCATTGCGCGCCGATCCGGACATGGGCATGGCAGCCAACGAAGATCGCGGCCTGGACTTTCTGCCCCCCGGCGGTGAAAGCCCGCGCATGGTGCAGCAACGTCTGGCGCCCTTTTTGGCGGAGTTGGGACAGGCCGGCGGGCGTCATATCGCCGTTGCCCACAAGGCTGTCATCCGGGCCATATTCGCGGCCGCCCACGACTGGGACATGACGGGCCGCCCACCCGTTAAGTTACGTTGGAACCAGGCCCATTTGTTTGCCGTGAACGACCTGGGTCAGGTAACGCCGGTCCGAATGAATGTGCCCCTGATCTCTGATGGGGCGGGCACCGGGGATGCGGCGCCATGAGCGGCGCGAAGCGGGTGCTTTTTTATGTCCAGCATCTGTTGGGCATTGGCCATCAGCGCCGGGGCGCCACCCTGGCCCGCGCCATGCAGGATGCCGGAATGGAGGTTACTTACGTTTCGGGCGGCCACGGCATCCCCAATCTGGACCTGGGCGGCGGCGCTTTGGAGCAATTGCCGCCGGTCCGCGCCGTCGATCTGTATTTCAAGGAACTGGTCGATGAATTCGATCAGCCCATCGATGATGCCTGGCGCAACCGTCGTCGCGACGCCCTGCTGCGGGTTTGGGACCGGGTCCAGCCGCATGTCATTTTGTTGGAACTGTATCCCTTTGGCCGCCGGCAGATGCGGTTTGAGCTGTTGCCTCTGCTGGACGCCGCCCTGGCCGCCCCCCACCGGCCGGTCATTGTCAGCTCTGTCCGGGATATTCTGGTGACCCCGCCGAAGCCCGAGCGTCTGGTGGAAATGCTGGAACGGGTGGATCAATACTTCGACCATGTCCTGGTACATGGCGATCCGGACCTGATCCCTTTCGATAAAACGTTTCCCCATGCGGCCAAGATCGCCGGCAAGCTGCATTACACCGGTTATGTTGTCGACCGCACCGGCCGGCGGGGCGGGCCGGGCAGTCCGGGATGGGATGAAGTGCTGGTTTCGGCCGGCGGCGGGGCCGTGGGTGATAAATTGCTGCGCGCTGCCATTCTGGCCAGGGCCGGCAGCGCCCTTGCCCATAAGCGTTGGCGTGTGCTGGCAGGCGTCAAGGTGACGGAGGATGAGTTCCGGACCTTGTCGAAGTTTGCCGCAAGCGTATCACCAGACATCATGGTTGAACGGGCCAGGGGCGATTTTCCGTCTTTGTTGATGAACTGCGCCCTGTCCATCAGTCAGGGTGGCTACAACACCTTGATGGAGGGCATGCATGCCGGCTGCCGCGCCATCATCGTACCTTATGCGGGCGGCCTGGAGACCGAGCAGACCCTGCGGGCCGGGTTATTGACCGAGCGCGATGTCATTACGACCCTGGGGGAGGAAGAATTGTCGCCCGCCGCCCTTGTCACGGCCATCGATCGGGCATTGGCGATGCAACCGGCGGCGGGGGACTTTCGCACGGACGGGGCCAGCGACGGCGCGAACCGGATCGCCGCCTGGGCCGCGGCGCTGGATTGGTAGGGGCATGACGGGCTGGACCGACCTGAAAGCGGAGTTGGATCGCTGGGCCGGCGACGGTCAGCGGGCCGGTCTGTGGTGGCGCGATGATGATGCGACCGCGCCGGGGCCGCGTTTGCAGCGACTGACCGCGCTGTCGGAGGCGTCCGGCGTTCCCCTGGCCCTGGCCGTCATTCCCGCGCGGGCGGAAAACGCCCTTGGCGGAATGGTGGCCGGCGTGCCGGGATTGAAGATGCTGGTACATGGTCTGCGGCATCAAAACAATGCGCCGGCGGAAGAAAAAAAGGCCGAATTCGGTGCTCACCGGCCGGTCAGCGAGATGCTGGGCGATGCGGCGATCGGCTATGAAAATCTTCTGGGCCGGTTTGCCGATCTGACCCTGCCTGTGTTCGTGCCGCCCTGGAACCGTATTGATGAACAATTGGTCACGCGCCTGCCCCTGGCCCGCCTGACGGGCCTGTCGCGTTATGGCCAACGCCGGGCGAAACCACCCGGCGCCGGTCCGCTGGAGAACAATTGCCATCTGGATCTGATTGATTGGCGGGGCGGTCGCGGCTTCATCGGGCGGGATGCGGCCCTGGATCTTTTGATCAACCATTTGCGGGCGCGGCGGACCGGATCAGCCGCGCGCGATGAGGCAACGGGGGTTTTGAGCCATCACGGGGTCATGGATGAGGAAACATGGGATTTCTTGGCGGAATTGTTCGCTTGCGGCAAAGAAAGTGACGGTGCTCACTGGTTAACCATAGATGAAGTCTTTAGGGTGCCGGAATGAACATCTATCGCTATCCGGTGAAAGCACTGATTTTTGACTATATTCGGTCTGGATTGGGTGTTTTGGTGCCGATTGCCTTGATGTTGTTTACGGACCTGTTACCTGTTGTGTTTTATATATTGGCTGGCTTGGTTTTATTGTTTGGTATTTACGGTGTGCGTACGGCGTTGCGTCAGGCAACGTTACTAAGCGTCGACGGGAACGGCGTACGTCAGGAGGGTCCATTGGGGGGATTGTTGAACCGGGAAATTCGCTGGGCGGATCTGCGTGATTTCCGTCTGCGCTACTATTCCACCCGGCGGGATGGCAAGGGCGGCTGGATGCAGCTGGTCCTGCGTGCGACGGACGGATCCGAGGGCCATGGATCCAACGGTCCCATCCGCTTGGACTCCAATCTGCCCGGGTTCGACGACATCGTCCGTCAGGTTTATGAAATGGCGCGGGACCACGGCCTGGCAAACGATCCCGCCTCGGCCGCCAACCTGACCGCCATGGGTCTGGGATCTGATGATCCCGCCGTCCAACCTACCGTTTCATCCCCCGCCCCGCCAAACGACGCGGCGTTGCCGTCATGAGCAATGTCCTGCGGGTACGCGATCTGGTGGTGGAGTTTCAGGCCGCCGAGGGGTTGATCAGGGCGGTCGACGGGGTTTCCTTCACGGTGCCCCAAGGCAAGACCGTGGCCTTGGTGGGCGAATCGGGTTCCGGAAAATCGGTGGTCAGCCAAACCATCATGCGCATCCTGCCGAACACCGCCACGATTTCCGGCGGCGAAGTACTGTTCCTGGATCCGGAAAAGCCGGGTTCGTTCGTCGATCTAACGCGTCTGCAATCGGACTCCAAGGAAATGCGCGCGGTGCGCGGCGGCCGGATTTCGATCATCTTTCAGGAACCCATGACATCGCTGTCGCCGTTGCACACCATCGGCAATCAGATTTCGGAAGCCTTGTTGCTGCACGGCGATGTGGCCAAGAAGACAGCCTGGGAAATGACCGTTGAAATGCTGCGCATGGTGGGTTTTCCCGACCCGGACCAGTCCGTCTTCAAATATCCGTTCGAGCTATCGGGCGGCCTGCGGCAACGGGCCATGATCGCCATGGCCCTGGTCTGCCGGCCGGCCCTGCTGATCGCGGACGAACCGACGACGGCACTGGATGTGACCATTCAGGCGCAAATCCTGAAGCTGATCGCGGACCTGCAATCGGAACTGAACATGGCCGTGCTGATGATCACCCATGATCTCGGCGTGGTCGCCAACGTCGCCGACGAAGTCGTGGTGATGTACCACGGCAAGGTGATGGAGCGGGGCCCAGTCGCCAGCATCTACAAGCAGCCGGAACATCCCTACCTGAAAGCCCTGATGCAGGCGGTGCCGCGCTTTGGTATGAAGTCCGGCGAACGCCTGGTGCCCTTGCGCGAGATCAGTGCGGATGCGGGCCATCTGCTGAAACAAAAGGAACCCTGGCCCGAGGCGGCCCGCGCCGCCGGCCCGCTGCTGGATGTCAGCCATCTGTGCAAGGGCTTTGAAACCCGCAGACGCAGTTTGTTCGCCGGCCAGTCGAGCGGCAAGGTCATGGCGGTGGATGATATCTCGTTTCACGTTAATCCAGGCGAATGCGTCGGCCTGGTGGGAGAGAGCGGTTGCGGCAAGACCACCACCTCGAAAATGATCATGCGGGCCCTGGCCCCGGATTCAGGTGAACTGTCCTTCAACGATCATGGCCGCATCGTTGATGTTCTGGCCCTCAAGGATGAAGAGTTGTTCGGGTTTCGCCGCAAGGTGCAGTTCATCTTTCAAGATCCCTTTTCATCCCTGAACCCGCGCATGACCGTGTTCGATATAATTTCCGAACCGTTGAACATTCATGAGATCGGCGACCGTGAAGAGCGTGCCGCCCGGGTGCAGGAGCTGATGACCCTGGTCGGCCTGGATATTCGCTATTTGCGCCGCTACCCCCACAGCTTTTCCGGCGGTCAACGGCAACGGATCGGCATAGCCCGGGCCCTGGCCCTGCAACCCGATTTGTTGATCTGCGATGAACCGGTCTCGGCCCTCGATGTCTCGGTGCAGGCTCAGGTTTTGAATCTGCTGAAGGACCTGCAAGAGGAACTGGGCCTGACCTATTTGTTTATTTCCCACAATCTGGCCGTGGTGGATTATGTCGCCGACCGCATCGCGGTAATGTGCGCCGGGCGCATTGTCGAAACCGCGCCCAGGGAGACTTTGTTTCGTAATCCCATGCATCCCTATACCCAAGCCCTGTTGGCGGCGGTGCCCAAGGCTGACCCCGGCGCCAAACTGGACCTGACCGCGTTGATGGAGGGCAAGGCCTCGGTGCCCAGCGCCTGGCCCGCACCCTTTACCTTGGACGACGGCGGCGTCGCGGATATGATCGATGCGGGCGGCGGCCACTTCGTGCGCGCCAAGGCCGGTACCCAGTTGCCGAGGGAGATGTAATGGGGATCTTTACGCGGATCTTTACGAGGGGCATTGCCGCCACTTTGTTGACAAGTGCGTTTGCCTTTACGGACGGGTGCGCCAACGACGCGGCGGCGATGGACTATGTGGAGACGCCGCTGTTCGCCGAAAAGGTCGCCGCCGGCGATATGCCGGGCGTGGCCCAGCGCCTGCCCAAGGGTCCCTCCATCGTGCGCATGACCGAGGGCAAGGTGATCGGCCGGCAAGGCGGCGCCCTGCGCACCCTGATCGGGCGGGCCAAGGATGTGCGTCTGTTCGTGGTTTACGGTTATGCCCGGCTGGTCGGCTACAACGAGAAATTCGAGCTGCTGCCGGATATCCTGAAATCGGTCGAGGTTGAGGAAGGCCGGCGCTTCACCTTCAAATTGCGGCCGGGGCACAAATGGTCCGATGGACATCCCTTCACGGCGGAAGACTTCCGCTATTGGTGGGAAGATGTCGCCAACAACAAACGAACATCGCCGGCGGGGCCGCCGCGGTTGATGCTCTCCGATGGTCAGCCGCCCAGTTTTGAAATGCTGGACGAAACCACGGTGCGCTATACCTGGCCCAAGGCCAATCCGTTTTTCCTGCCCCGTCTGGCCGGTGCCTCGCCCCTGTTCATCTATCGCCCGGCCCATTATCTGAAGCACTATCACGGCAAATATGCCGACCCTAAGGTTCTGAAAAAGCTGCTACGCAAGCATCGCACCCGCAGCTGGGCCTCGTTACATAACCGCTTTGACAATATGTACCGCTTCGATAATCCCAAGCTGCCGACCCTGCAGCCCTGGGTCAATCAGACCCGTCCACCGGCAACCCGGTTCATCGGACTGCGCAACCCCTACTACCACCGGGTCGATGAAAAAGGCCGGCAACTGCCCTATATCGACAAGGTCATCATGATCGTCTCGGACGGTAAGTTGATCGCCGCCAAGGCGGGTACGGGCGAGGTTGATTTGCAGGCCCGCAGCCTGGCCTTCAACAACCTGACATTCTTGCGGGAGAACGAAAAAGCCGGCGCGTTCGAGACCTATCTGTGGCGCATCGCCAAGGGCTCCCACCTGGCGCTGTTTCCCAATATGAACGCGGCCGATCCGGTTTGGGCCAAATTGATGCGGGATGTGCGATTTCGCCGGGCCCTGAGCCTGGGCGTGGATCGGGAAGCGGTCAACGAATCGCTCTATTTCGGCCTGGCCATCATGGGCAACAACACCCTGTTGCCCGAAAGCCCGCTGTTCCGTAAGGACTACCAAAAACAGTGGGCCGAATACGACCCTGACATGGCCAGTGAGCTATTGGATGAAATCGGCCTGACCGAATACGACGACGATGATATCCGCCTGATGCCCGACGGCCGCCCGCTGGAGATCATTATCGAAACCGCCGGAGAGGATACCGAGCAGACCGACGCCCTGGAACTGATCGCGGAAAGCTGGGCCGAAATCGGCGTGAAGCTGTATATCAAGCCGTCCCAAAGGGAAGTCTTCCGCAACCGCATTTTCGCCGGCCAGGCCGTGATGTCGATTTGGAGCGGCCTGGAAAACGGTGTCGCCTCGGCCGCTTCCAATCCGGAAGAACTGGCGCCGACCTCGCAGCAGCAGTTGATGTGGCCGAAATGGGGCCAGTATTATGATACCTCCGGCAAGATGGGCCAGGCCCCCGATATGCCGGAGGCCCGGGAGCTTTCCCGTCTGGCCGCCGCCTGGATCGAAACGGCTGATCCGGCCCGTAAGGAACAGATCTGGCATCGCATGCTGGCCATTCACGCCGACCAGGTCTATTCCATCGGCGTCGTCTCCGGCGTGCAACAACCCGTCGTGGTCAAACACGGCGTGAAGAACGTGCCCCGGGACGGCATCTATAACTGGGATCCCGGCGCCCATTTCGGCATCTATCGGCCCGACACCTTTTGGTTGGACCGGTAGCGGCGGCGTGCGAAGCGTAGTGGAAACATAACCGCATGTTTACCTATTTCACTCACCGGGTCCTGGTGATGATCCCCACGCTGCTGGTGATTTCGGTCATCACATTCATCATCATTCAGCTGCCGCCCGGCGATTACCTGTCCAACCAGATGGCCGAGCTGATCGCCAGCGGCGACCGCGCGGCGATTGAAAAACTGGCCTTTTTGCGGCAGGAATTCGGTTTGGATAAACCGATGCTGGAGCAGTATGCCGCCTGGTTGGGCATCTGGCCCGGCAACAATGGTTTTTCGGGCATTCTGCAGGGCAATCTGGGTTGGTCGTTCGAATATAACCTGCCCGTGGGCGAGGTGGTCGGCGACCGTCTGTTCCTCTCGCTGGTGCTGAACTTCACCACCATGTTGTTCGTCTACGCCGTCTCTTTTCCCATCGGGGTTTACACGGCGGTGCGGCAATACAGTTTCGGCGACCACGCCATGACCTTCATCGGCTATATCGGTCTGGCGACGCCAAATTTCCTGCTCGCCCTGATCCTGCTGTTCCTGGCCAAGAAGCATTTTGGGGTTTCCATCGGCGGCCTGATGGACGAGCAATTCATCGATCAGGATATGTCGTGGGGCAAATTTGTCTCTATCTGCGAACATATGGTGGTGCCGGTGATCGTGATCGGCACCTCCGGCACCGCCGGGATGATCCGCCGTCTGCGGGCCAATCTGCTGGATGAATTACAGAAACAGTATGTCACCACGGCCCGGGCCAAGGGCCTGACCAACCGTAAATTACTGCTGAAATATCCTCTGCGCATGGCGCTGAACCCGTTCGTGGCCGATATCGGCAATCTGTTGCCGCAGATGATTTCCGGCTCTGCCATCGTGGCGGTGGTGATGAGCCTGCCCACATCCGGGCCCATGCTGGTCAGCGCCCTGCAAAGCCAGGATCAGTATCTGGCCGGCTCGTTCCTGTTGTTCCTGGCCGCGTTGACGGTGGTCGGCATGTTCGTCTCGGACCTGGCGCTGGCCGCCCTTGATCCCCGCATCCGCCTTGGCGCGGAGGCCTCGAAATGACCATGCGCGAAGATCAGGAGCAGCATTGGGTTTCGGACGCCCCGTTTAACCCGCACACGGTTGAGCGTCTGACGAAGGAGCAGGAGCGCTTCTTCATGGCCTCGCAATGGACCTTGATGTGGTGGAAGCTGCGCCGCCATCCCCTGGCCGTGGCCTCGATGATATTCCTGGCCGTGGTCTATATCTCGATCCTGATGGTGGAATGGGTGGCGCCCTATCCCCTGGCCAAGCGCAACGCCAAGTTCATTTATGCCCCGCCGCAAGTGGTGCATCTGTTCCACGAGGGCGATTTCGTCGGGCCATTTGTCTATGGCTACAAGGTGACCCGCGACATCAAGCGCATGAAGCGGATCTATACCGTGGATCAAACCCAGGTGCAGCCGATCCGCTTTTTCTGCCAGGACGCGAAATACAAGTTCTGGGGCCAATGGCGCATGAAGTTCCACTTCTTCTGCCCCTCCAAGGAAAAGGTCGGCAACCGCACCGTGCGCGGTACCTTGTTCCTGTTCGGTACCGACAGACTGGGCCGGGATCTGTTCTCCCGCATCGTCTATGGCTCGCGTATTTCCCTGACCGTGGGGCTGATCGGCATTACCATCAGCTTCGCCATCGGGCTGACCCTGGGCGGCATGGCCGGTTATTACGGCGGCTGGGTCGATAACGTGGTCCAGCGCCTGATCGAAATGCTGCGTTCGTTCCCGGAACTGCCCCTGTGGATGGCGCTGTCCGCCGCCCTGCCCGTGACCTGGAGCCCCATCGGGGTCTTCTTCGGCATCACAATTATTCTGGCGCTATTGGACTGGCCCGGACTGGCCCGCGCCGTGCGTTCGAAACTACTGGCCCTGCGCGAAGAGGACTTCGCCACCGCCGCCACCCTCATGGGCGCCTCCCCCGCCCGGGTCATCGCGCGCCACCTGTTGCCCAATTTCATGAGCCACCTGATCGCCAGCCTCACCCTGTCGATCCCCTCCATGATCCTGGCCGAAACCGCGCTCAGTTTCCTCGGCCTCGGCCTCCGCCCGCCCATTACGTCGTGGGGCGTGCTGCTGAACGAAGCCCAGAACATCAACGCCGTGGCGACCTACCCCTGGCTGATCTTCCCCATGCTGCCCGTGGTCCTGATCGTCCTCGCCTTCAACTTCTTCGGCGACGGCCTGAGGGACGCGGCGGATCCGTATAAGTAGGCGAAATGCGGATCGGGCGAACGACAAGGCCCTGCGACATAAGAGCTATCGACTCCCCAAACATTTGCTTGTTCCGGCAAACTGAATTATGCAGATGGGAAGCACACATCGAGCGTGGACCGGCCTGTGGCTTGATAACTCCGGGCGGTCGTTAGTTAAAATTTGAAATTCCAAGGGAGTGAAATCATGGCAGGATTATGTGAAGGTCGGGTAGCGATCGTAACCGGCGCGGCGCGCGGGGTTGGCAAGGAAAACGCTTTGCTGCTGGCCAAATGCGGCGCCAAGGTGCTGGTCAACGATCTGGGCGGCGCGGTGGATGGCACCGGCGCGGACCGGACACCGGCCCAAGAGGTCGCCGAAGAAATTATCGCGGCGGGCGGCGAAGCGGCCGTCAACGGCGATGACGTATCCAGCTGGGACGGCGCCAAGGCCATGATCGATCAGGCCATTTCAACTTTCGGCAAGCTGGACATTCTGGTCAACAACGCCGGCATCCTGCGCGACCGCATGCTGGTCAACATGACCGAGGAAGAATGGGATTCCGTGATCCAGGTGCATTTGAAGGGCACCTTCGCACCATCCCGCCACGCGGCGGCCTATTGGCGCGGCCAGTCCAAGGAGATCGACGGCCCGGTGTCGGGGCGGATCATCAACACCACCTCCACCTCCGGCATCTATGGCAACGTCGGCCAGACCAACTATGGCGCGGCCAAGGCCGGCATCGCCGCCTTTACCATCATCGCGGCGCGGGAGTTGCGGCGCATCGGCGTCACGGTCAATGCTATCTCGCCCTCGGCCTATACCCGCATGACCGACAGCCTGCGCGAATACACCGAGGAAGAGATCGAGTGGCGGCACCCGCGCTGGGTTTCCCCCACCGTGGCCTATCTGGCCAGCGAGGAAGCGCATGATCTTTCCGGCCGGATCATTCAGGCCGGCGGCGGCATGGTCGCGGTCTGTGAAGGCTGGCGCCGGGGCGCGGAGATGGAGCAGCTGGCCGACCCGGCGGAGCTGGGCCCGAAAATCCGCGAGATGTGCGAACAGGCCCGCAACAACTCCGGCATGGACGGCGAACCGCTGGATTAGCGCATGTCGCGTTCAATTGAACGCGCGGCCATGCGCTAAAACCTTTAAGATAGAGCAACTTATCCGCGGTCAATTGAATCCAATTGACCGCGGGTTGCTCTAGGTTTTTCGTTCACGCTTTGCGCCAGCGCGCGCCGCTCCACGAGGGGCGGCGCAGTGGCGCCGGGCCGCAGTCGCGGCCGTTGGAGCAGCGCGGCCCTTACGCCGCTTAGGGCAGCAGCACCACCAGATCGACCGGCCCGCCCGTCCCTTCCACCGGTCGGGCGACCCGGATCTCCAGCGGCCGGGGTTCCTGATAACCCTGGGCCTGGGCCATTGCCAGGGTTTCCGCCGTGGTCAGGGCGGTGACCAATTCGACCTTGTTGGTTTTTTCCAATTTGGCCGCCAAATTGACCGGCTCGCCGATCACTGTGAATTCCAGACGCTGGCCGTCACCGACCGCACCGAACACCAGGGGCCCGGCGGCGACGGCGAAGCCGACGTCGAGGGCAGCGTCGTTATTGCTCTGACGATCCGCGCGCCAGTCCCGGGCCGCCTGTCCCAGATCCTCGACACAGCGCAACGCGTCCGCCGCATAGGTTTCGGTCGGCAGCGCAGCGCCGAAGGTGGCCATGATGCCGTCGCCCATGAATTTGTCGATGCTGCCGCCATGGGCCTGAATAACGGCCACCATGCGGCTTTGATAATCCGCCAGCAAGGCCATCAGGGCGGCGGGGTCCATGCCCATGGCCAGGGGCGTGAAGCCGCGAATGTCGCAATCCAGCACGGCGGCGTGGCGCACCTGGCCCTGCCCGGCCTCGATCCGTTGTTCCGCGCTGACGATCTGATGGGCGATTTCCGGCGCGAAGAAACGTCCCAGATCATGATGGGCCTGGCCCTCGATGACCGATTGCACCAACAGCCGCCGCGCCCGCCACAGGGCAACGGCCAAAATAGCCGTGGACAGCAGAATGGCGATCACCTTGTCGAACTCCGCCCCGATCAGGATCAGGTTCGAAGTCATGTAGGCGACATAGTCCCGGGTCACCCCCATGTCCGGCGCATCCGATGTGGCCATGGCGTAATACAGCATGATCAGCCAGCCCAGCGCCGCCGCGCCGCCCGACAGTAATACGAAACCGGCCGAGACGCACAAGGCACGCAGCGAGATAAAGATGAAGACATACAGCAGGGTCGGCGCCTTTAGATAAAAGGATGCCGGTTGTTCATACTGGATATGAAAGCTCCAGATCAGAGCCATCAGAATGGCCATGTCCACCAGCACGGACAGGGAAAGAAACCACGTCGAGATAAAGCCGCGATGCACCAGGATCAGACGCAGGATGGAAAACAACAGATACGACCCCAACGCCAAGGGCACCGGTTCGATCATGGCGTTCGCGGCCGCCGTCTTGGGTGCGACGGCATACAAAACGGACCAAGTGCTGCCAACAAACAACTGGGCCCAGGCAATCAGAATTTCGCTTTGCAGCTGGTTGCCCCGTATGGCCGCCACCACCCGGGGCGGCAATTCGCCCCGTCGCGGCAAGCCTTGCAACAGCCGGCTCAGGCGCCCCCCGGCATCACCCGGGCTAATATTTTCTGGCTGACCAGCCCCTAACACTTGCGCAGCCACAGGCTGGCCGGCAGGCTGCCCGCCTTGCCGGGTAGCCTGTGTATGGCCGAGGCCGCCAGTTGCTCGGCCATGCGCGTGGCCACGTAGTGGGACGAAAACAGCACCTCGTATGCACCGCCGGCCAACAGAGGTGCGACGCCCAGTTGTTCGTTATAGCCGCGCCAATCCCAAATGGCTGGGTAATCGTCGGGCAAGAATATATCGTGAATATGCACCAAGGTACCGCTGGGCAGCGTGGGCATGACCCGGTTGAACAGATCATCCACGTCACTGCCCGGCATCAGAATGTGGGAGGAATCGATGAACAGAATATCGCCGGCGCCCAGGCTGGCGAAAACCTCCACATCGGCGGCGCCCATGGTGGTGGGGAGGAATTCAATATCCAGCTGATCGACAAAACGGCTGGGCTGGGCATCGATGGCGGTGATGTGGGTATTCAGGCCGCCATCGTCAACGGCCCGTTTCATGAAACGCGTGGAATGTCCCGACCCCACCTCGACGATGCGGTTCGGTTGCCTGCCGCGTACGATGGCATAGGCGACGGCCGCATCCAGTGTGGGGAACCAATCCTGGGTCCAACGGGGAGCGGGCGGCGCTTCATGCCCCAGCGCGGCCAAATCGTTTTCCAGGCTGTCGACTTCCGCCAACAGGGCGGCAAAACGGCTTTCCGCCGCCGCCATGATGGCTTCGAGCGGCGGATAGCTGGGGTTGCGGCCGGGAAAGGGCAGGGTATGGGCGTACCGATAAGGAATGAAAAAGCCGCGCCGGGCCAAACCCAACACCGTCAACAGCCCCAACCGCATACTGCGCCTGTGCATTCCGTCCTCCAAGAGCCTCGTGGTTTGAGTCTAACGTCGAAACAGATAGCGCGCAGTGAAAATATTATGCCTTTGGATTAACCGATCGAGCCAGCGCGGCGTCGCAGCAGGGGCGCTTCTGCTTCGCGTCGGGCCGGGCGTAACACCATGCCTTCGCGGGCCACGATGGTGCCGGGACGGCGGCGTTCGGCGGCTTCGGCGATCTTGTCCATGAACTCATCGTCGTGATCGGGATCATGGTGGAAGATCACGAATTGCGGAACATTGGCTGCATCGCACAGATCGGCACCGGCCTCCCACGTGGAATGGCCCCAGCCGACGCAGTTTTTATATTCTTCTTCCGTGAACATGGAATCGTAGATCACAATATCGGCGCCGTCGATCAGCTCCAATATGGTCTGATCCAGCTCGCCCGCCACATGTTCGGTATCCGTCAGATAGCAGATCGATTGGCCGCCATATTCGACCCGGTAACCGGTGGCGCCGTCCGGATGGTTCAAAGAGGCGGTGCGTACCACCACGTCATCGCCGACACTGAGATTATCGCCGGTCAAGAAATCATGGAATTCGATCTTGGATTGGAAAATTTCCAGGGGCACCGGAAACAGCGGAGATTTCATCAGCGCGCACAGGACGCCGCGCAAATCGGTTTCCGGCAACAGGTGGCCCGCCCAAAGGCGGAATTTATTCTGTGGATTGAAAAATGGTTTAAAAAACGGGATGCCGCAAATATGGTCATAGTGAGTATGGGTGAGAAAAATATCGGTGTCGAAAGTTTCGCCGCCGGCCATCATTTCATTACCCAGATAGCGCAGGCCGGAACCGGCATCGAAAATCAACAGACGGTCGCCGCAACGAACTTCCAGGCAAGAGGTATTGCCGCCATAGCGCACGGACTTCGGGTCCGAGATCGAAATGCTGCCCCGCACGCCCCAAAACCGAACTTGAAACTCATTCGTCTCCGACATGGCCCCTACTCTTTCAACCAAAGCCAACCGATGCTACCGAACCGGTTTAAATATTCTAACCGTGAATCATACTTTTCATCAATTCGATTCGCAGTATATCGTTCCGATATATACTAACCTGACTATATTACGTCTAATACCTTGGTGTTGTAAACCGCTATATCAAGGGTTAGAAAAATTCTAATTTCAAATGAACACAAGGCGCGACGGATAACAGGTCCCGACGACCAAACGGGCTGTGTCCCGATCGCCCAAGATCCGCCTAACGCCTATTGCCCCATTTGCTCAAGAATAAGGCGGCTGAGTTCCGCCGCCGGATCACCCAGCTGTTCAACGATGGTGAAATGGTTTTGCCCGTCCAGCACAACCACCTCCACGTCGATGCCGTGGCGACGCCAGGCCGCGGCCAGGTCCTCGCTCTGGCGCAGGTATTCCGGGCCCTCGTCACCGCCCAGGGTTAGCAGCAGGCGACCCGGGCCACCCGGCGTTAGCTGCAGGGGACTGTTGCGGTCGGCCGCCGCCTGGCTGAGTTTCAGGTCGTCGTTCAGAAAGCAAAGGCGGATCGGCTCCAGGTCATACAAGCCCGATATGCCGCAACCGCCCTTGATCAGATTGTTCGGCAGGGTCGGTGATCGCCCATCGAATTCGGGCCAGTCCGTCGCCATCATCATGGCCACCAAATGGCCGCCCGCCGAGTGGCCCGAGACAAATATACGCTCCCTGTCGCCGCCAAAGGTATCGGCATTGCGATAGGTCCAGGCCATGGCGGCGCGGCATTGCCGCACCAGCTCATCCATATCGACGGCGGGGATCAGGCCATAGTTGACCACCACCGTCGCACAGCCCCTTGGCGTGAAGGCGCGGGCCACATAGGAGAATTCATCCTTGGTCATCATTTTCCAATAACCGCCATGGATGAAGACCTGGATCGGCGCCGGGCCGGCTGTTCCGGCCGGAGCGGGAAAGATATCCAGCACTTCCTCCCCATCAGGGCCAAAGGACACGCCCAATTGCGCGGGCATGACATCTCTCAGCTCGGCGCTTTGGGCGGCAAAGCTTTGCAGCATGTCCATGCTTTCGGGCACCTTGGTGCGGTTGTCGTATTCCCCATCCAGTCCCGCCTGGTCGTAGTCACCGAACACCTTGGTCATGAATTGTAGTTCCCTATGTTTCCGCCGCCATGACGGCCAGCATCTGTTTTACCCGATCAAGGGGCAGGTCATTGATTTCCTCTGCCAGGCGGTTGGCCAGCTCCGTCGCTTCCGGTCCTGCCTGGGTTGTGTCGATCACCACGCGGGGATGGCTGAGTTTGGCCAGGCGGCGCAGCAGATCCGCCTCGTCCCAAATGATATGAAAATAGCCGCAGATCTGATCCACCAGCACCGGCGAGGGCCGGCCCCGTTGTCCCCGCTCCAGGGCGGACAGATAAGCAGCGGAAATTTGTAAATCCCGCGCCATATCCTTCTGGCTGACACCGCGCGCACGGCGCAGGGCGCGGACGCTGGCGCCAAATGGTGTCAGCCCCGCAGCCACCGTTATTCCGACCAAACGCCATGGCGCTTATGCCAGGCCTCGATCGACTCGCCCGGGTATTCCGGAAAGCGCTCAATCTGATCACCTTCGTGCAGCGCCACCCAGGGCGCGGCGCTGTCCAGCATGATATCGACGAATCTCTCCGGCCGGGGCAACGGTGTATCGATGACCGAGGCCAGGGGATGCACCAGATCCGGCCAGCTTTCGTTCCAGGCCCACATGTGACTGCCGCAGGACCGGCAGAAATAACGCCGATGCCTGGACGGTTCGCCATTTTTCAGGGCGCGATACTCTGCCACATTCTCCCGGCCGGTGATTTCCATGGTTCTGTTGTCAGCGAGTAGGTTGATGGCGAAGCCGCCCGAGCCGCCGGCCTTGCGGCAGATGGAACAATAACAACGCTGATAGGGTTGCGGTCCGTGACTGTCCACGGTGAAGCTGACAGCCCCACAATGACAAGATCCCTGCAATTTCATTTCGTCCCCCTTCGCCGTTGATCATTCTGCCCCGTTCATTGGATCCGTCAAGACCACCGCGGGGCCATCCGCCGTTTGGCCTTAACGTTTTCGTTTCAGCAGAACATAGTAGGCGCCGTCGCCACCGTGCTGGGGGCGGGCGGATTCTAGGCGCAGAACTTTTGCCCGCACCGGCGCCTCCCCCAGCCAGCGGGGCAGGTTGCGGCGCAGGACGCCGCTGTCCCGGTCGGGCATGAAACCGCTATCGAAATCATCGCGGGGCCCGCCCTTGCCGGTGATGATCAGGACGCAGCGCCGACCGGCGGCGTGAGAGGCGGCGATAAAGGCATGCACCGCCCCGTGGGCATTGGCCTGGGTATGGCCGTGCAGATCCAGACGCGCCTCGATCGTCATTTGGCCCCGGCGCAATCGTTCGGCGTTGCGCTTGTCCAGACCGCCATTGAAATGCTGCCTGGGTATTGTTTCACTGGGCTTAACCTCCGGGTTCGGACGCGGCGTATGTGATTTCGGCAGGGCACTGGCAATCGCACGGGCGGCGGTGCGGCCAGGCTGGGATCGGGGCGTCGCCTTGTGGGGGGCTTTCGGCGGTTTGGCCGGGCGCCGCTTCAATGGTACGGCGCCGTGCATGGCGGCTTCGAACAAGGCATCGCCATCCAGGCGTTCGCGCGCGGCGCCTTTGGCCCCGTCTTTAGGCTTGCCCAACTTCGCCATCAGTTTCGCCATCGGTTCGGTCACTGGTTTCACCGGCGGATTCATCGTCGATCAAAACGATATGCAGGCTGCGGGGACCATGGGCCCCCAGTTCAATGGTCAGGGCGATATCGGCGGTGCGCGAGGGGCCCGTGATCATGTTGATATTGCGGGGCATGGTAAAACCCTTGCCCTGTTTGTTGGCCTTGCGCAGCCGCGTCCAGACTTCCTCGTAGGCGCCCACGATTTGAGACGTACGCAGGGCAACCACATGATAATCGGGCACAAAATTCAAGGTCGTGGGATGACCCCCGCCGGACAGGGCGACCAGGGTTCCCGTCTCGGCCACGGCGGCAAAGGCGGGCGTGACGGAAACCAAATCATCGATACCGGCGGCACCGGATTTAGTTTCCAGCAGGCTTTGGCTGTCCCAGTCCAGTCCGGCCAGCCATTCATCGGGCGCCAGGGTGATTTGCGTCGGCAGATTGTTGGCCCGTAGATATTCGGCCACGACGCCGGGCACCGCGGCCTCGTCCGGCACAATTTCCACGGTGCAGGACACGGCCTCGGCCATCTCCCGGAACTGCTTGATCTGGGCGCCATGTTCGCCTTTGCCGCGGGCCGGAACCAGGTTGGCGCGGTGCTTGGCGATATGTTCGTTCAAGTCGCGCTTGGCCTCGTTATTTAATTCGGGCCGGCCCAGGGATTGCCGGATCGCGCCCAGGATGGCCGCCCGGCCCCCGCTACTATTCCCGCCATCATTCTTGCCGGCACTCATGATAGCGCTCTTTCGCGCTGTTGCCTGCGCCAGCGTTCCTGAAAAGTTTGGCCTTCGGGTGCAGGCAGGTCGCGGCCATCGGTCCAGCCGCCGGCGAACCACAATTTGCTCAGGCGGCCTTTGCCGCGGCCCAAATAGGCCAGCCCCCGCATGGCCATACGCGCGCCCAGATCATAGAGCCAGGGGCGTGTCGCGAAAAAAGCCCAGATCGACAGACCCCAACGTTCCAGGCTGGGCCCGTCGCCGGCCTCGAACTGTTTCTCCCGCCATTGCCGCAACAGGCGCGGCAGCGGTATCGAGACGGGGCAGACTTCCTCGCATCGCCCGCACATGGTGGAAGCGCAGGGCAGGTGCTTGGTTTCCGCGACCCCCAGCAGCGCCGGCGAGAGCACGGCGCCCATGGGACCCACATAGACCGTGCCATAGGTATGGCCGCCCACCGATTGATAGACCGGACAATGGTTCATACAGGCGCCGCAGCGAATACAGCGCAGCATGTCCTGAACCTCGCTGCCCAGCATGGCGGAACGCCCATTATCCAACAGGATGACATGATATTCCGAAGGTCCGTCGACGTCGTCGGCACGGCGGGGTCCGGTCGAGATCGTGGTGTAGGCGGAAAATTCCTGCCCCGTGGCGGAACGCGCCAGGATGCGCAGGAACGTGGTCGCGTCCTCCAACGTCGGCACCACCTTTTCCAGGGAGGTGACGACGATGTGAATTTTCGGCAGGGTCTGGGTCAGATCGCCGTTGCCTTCGTTGGTGACGATGATCGAACTGCCGGTTTCGGCAATCAGATAATTGGCGCCGGTGATGCCCACATCGGCATCAAAATATTTTTGCCGCAGGATTTCCCGCGCCTCGTTGACCATTGCCGGCGGCTCGGTCTGCCTCTCTGTCCGGCCCAGCTTGGCATGGTGTTTGAGAAACAGGTCCGAGACCTGGTCCTTGGTCTTGTGAATGGCCGGTCCGATGATGTGAGAGGGCGGTTCCTCGGCCAGCTGAATAATATATTCGCCCAGGTCGGTTTCCACCGGCTCGATATGATGTTTTTCCAGAAAGTCGTTGAGATGAATTTCCTCAGCGATCATGGATTTGCCCTTGGTCACCGATTTCGCATCGACCGAGCGGCAGATTTCCAACACCGCCTGACGGGCATCTTCCGGCGTCGAACACCAATGCACATGGCCTCCGGCGGCCGTGCAGTTGCGCTCAAACCGTTCCAGGTAATAGTCCAGATGACCCAGCACATGGTCCTTTAACTCGCGGCCCTGCTGGGAGAGTTTTTCAAACTCCGGCAGGCGGTCCACCGCGCCCTGGCGGTTAGGGATCATGCCGGCATTCAGCATGGTCATGGCGGTGCGCAGGTTTTCGTCCGCCAGGGCATGGCGGGCATTGTCCTTGAACGCGCCGGGTTTCATGAACTCCATGTGTTTAGCCCCCGTTCGTCTTGCCCGATATTTCAGGGGCCGTTTCACCAATAGCCGGGATCTGGTCGGTCATGCCGGCCAGCACCTCGGCCACGTGGCGGACCTGTACGGAGGAGCCTTCCCGTTTCAGTCGTCCGGCGATATTCAACAGACAGCCCAGATCGCCGGCCAGCAACAGATCGGCGCCGGTCTTGACCACATTGGCAGTCTTGCGGGAAACGATATCGGTGGATATTTCGCCATACTTGACACAAAACGTTCCGCCGAAACCGCAACAGGCTTCGGTCTCGTCCATTTCCGTCAGCTGCAGGTTTTCAACGCTCGCCAATAATTCCCGCGGCTGGTCCCGCACTTTCAATTCCCGCAGGCCGGCACAGGCGTCGTGATAGGTTGCCGTGCCGTCGTAATCGGCGTCAAGGCTATCGATCTTCATAACGTCGGCCAAAAAGGCCGTCAGCTCAAATGTTTTGGCGGCCAGGGCACGGGCCCGGCGGCTCCAATCCGGATCATCGGCGAGCAGAGCCGGATAGTGCACGGCGATCATGCCGCCGCAGGAGCCTGATGGCACCACGACGTAGTCATAGTCTTCAAAGATTTCAATAACGGCACGGGCGATCTGGCGGGCATGGCGGCTGTCGCCTGAGTTATAGGCCGGTTGCCCGCAGCAGGTTTGTTCCGGCACATGCACGGTGCAGCCGGTGTTTTCGATCAGTTGCGCCGCCGCGAAGCCGACCGTGGGCCGGAACAGATCCACCAGACAAGTGGCGAACAGCCCTACATTGACGGGCGTCTTTGTACTTTGGTTTGCCATGTCAGGGTTATATCACCTTAGATGCGATCCGCCCAGGGCGTTCGGCAACAACAGGAACCACTCACCCGCATGCTTCATGCGCCCGGCGATGGCGGCGGCGTCCGCGCCATGGCCCCAGAACATATCGCCTCGCACCCCGCCCTTGATGGCACCACCGGTATCCTGGGCGATGACCAGGCGATGCAGCGGCCGATCAGCCCCGCCGACGGTCGCCGCCGGGCGGCTGGCCTGCAACCAGATGGGAATACCCAAGGGGATCAGACGGCGATCCACGGCGATGGACCGGCCCGGCGTCAATGCCACGCCCAGCGCGCCTACAGGCCCCGGACCCGTCAGTTCCTGAAAAAACACAAACGACGGATTCAGATCCATCACCGCCCGGCCAGCATCCGGATTGGCCGTCAGCCAGGCGCGGATGCTCTGCATGGAGACGTTTTCCGCGGTCAGAATGCCACGCTTGATCAACTCCCGGCCAATGGCGTAATAGCGCCGCCCATTGCGGCCGCCATAGCCCAGGCGCATCACGCCACCGTCCGTCAGGGCAACCCGGCCCGAACCCTGGATCTGCAAGAAAAACGCGTCCACGGGATCATCCACATAGACAACCTCTAGACCCTGACCCGCCAGGGCGCCGGCTTCGATCTGGCGCCTTTCGAAATAGGGCCGCAAGCGGGCGCCATGAACCCGGCCGACGATATGCTGCCCCTTCAGGCTATCGTTAAATTCGCCCAGGTTTACGCGGATCAAGTCTTTCGGCATGCCATAAAGCGGATGAATGTAGGGTCCCCACCGCTGCCGGCTGCCATGCAGCAGCGGTTCGTAGTAGCCGGTGAACAGACCCGATGCGGCGCCTGCGTATCTGACCGCCACGACCTTGAAATGGCTTTCGAAGAATTTTCGGGCGGCGGCCGGCCCCGGCGGCAAGCCCCGGGCAAGGTCGCAAACTTCCGCCCAGTCGCGGGCCCGCCCGGCCACATCGCCGTTCCCTGACAGATTGCGATCATCGGGCCAAGTGGCAAACCGATCGCAACTGTGGCGAAAGGCAACGACGGCGGCCCCGTGATCATCGGTCGCCCAGCCGTCCAGATCATCATAGGCAACGGCGCGAAAACTCAACTGTTCAAGGTCGCTGGGCGGCGGGCGGGTGGCCCACCACATCAGCAGACCAAGCGCAATCAACAAACCGCCGGCCCAGATTACGGCAATGCGGCCATTCATTCCGGTGGTCCGTTACGCAGTGTTAATTTTCGCCGTGGGTTTCGATCAATTGCCAGTTCGGATCCCGGTTGCGGGTATCGCGCGCAAAAGTCCATATATCCGTGACCTCGCGTGTGCCGGTCGGTTGATCGGGCAGCGTCTCGCCATCTTCATCACGGGCGACGGAAACCATTTCCGAGACGAATTTCACGGTCACCTCAGCCACCTTGTCTTTCAACTCGGCCTCGACGATTTCCGCTGCGTTAACTGCGACGATCATGGTTTCCAGCGTATGGCCCTGATTCTCGCGTTCATCAATCGCACCGGCAAAATTCTCATACACCTGATCGCTCAATAACGGGCGCAGGGCGTCCCGGTCACCGTTGGCAAAAGCATCAACGATCATCTCGTAGGCGCCTTTGGCGCCTTGCGCAAAATTGCCCGGCTCGAAATTATGGTCGGCAAGCTTGATCTTGGTCAGGCCGGCGCCGACTGGCGAATCCTCGGCCCAAAGTGCGGCCTCTTCCTCGGCCCTGATGGTGGAGCTGACATCGTCTTCAAGCTCGTGTTCATCGGCATCATCGGCGGCATCGTCGTCAGCGTCGGGATTAGTATTGCCCCGGTCCGGCAGCGAGACGACATTATCGTCGCTGCCCGACGGCTCGCCAGGATGTTGCGGCGTTTGCCGTTCGTCCGGCCGCTCTGGCGGACGTTCATTGCCGGTGCGGCGGCCCAAGACGCCTCGCAGGCGAAAAAAGATGAAGCCCGCCACCATGGCCAGAAAAATAATATCGAGAAAGTGACCCTCGCCCATGAATTCCATCTGTCCTGTCGGGTCGTTATTCCGTTCGGATTTTCTATCCAGTCAAATCACGCCTTAGCACAATCATGCAACTAACCCAGTCCACGATTGCCGCCAGGAATGACCTAACCCGTTGGGTCGCCGCCCGCTACTGGCAACCAAACGGCCTGCCTTTGGCGCGGAAACCTACCTTACGGCGCGCGCCCGAGACTGTCCAGCGAACTTGCTTCAAGAATGCGCTATGGCGCCGGTCGTCATACAGTATTAAATAGGCTGTGATGGGGATGGGAGCAAGCCGCTAAAACCATGGCCTTTGTTATTCTGTTGGCGTTCATCGCCATACCTTTGATGGAAATAGCCGTCTTTATCGAAGTCGGCGGAATTATCGGTCTGTGGTGGACCCTGGCTATCGTGGTCGCCACCGCGCTGGGCGGCACCTTTATGTTGCGCCGCCAGGGTCTGGCGACCCTGCATCGGGCGCAATCCCATATGGCCGAGGGGCGCATGCCGCTGCGCGAGGTTTTTGATGGCTTGTGTCTGCTAATCGCCGGCGCCTTGCTGTTGACGCCCGGCTTCGTCACCGATCTGGCCGGCGGACTGTTGTTGTTGCCACCCATCCGCACCATCCTGGGCCGCATGGTTGCCAACCATATTATCGCCACCGGTCAATTCCAGGGTCAGACATTCTCGACCCAACCGCCACCGCCACATTCTTCAAGTGGCAATGACGACATTATCGATGTGGATTTCGAGGAAGTGCCGCCCGAGGATCCGGCGCCCCTTGACGACCAGCGCAAGAAACCGCCGGAATCCTGACCCGCTTTTTCTGACCCAGAATCCCTGGCATTGCGGAAATCCGAGCCGGCGGTCCTTGCTGCCCGGCATTAGACGTGATAGCCAAGCCCGCATAATTTCAGCTGCCTTTTCAGGACGAGACATATCCACCATGACCGACGACACCACAGGTTCCGGGGCCCAGGAAATCGACCAAACACCAGACGCCCCCCATGTCCAAGTCCACGCCCAATACGTCAAGGATTTGTCTTTCGAAAACCCGGAAGCGCCGCAAAGTCTGGCCAACCAGGGCAGCCAGCCGAATATCGAGGTTTCCGTCGATGTGGGCGCCCGCGGTCTGACCGCCAGCCAGTTCGAAGTGGAATTGCGTATCACGGCACATGCGCAACAAGATGAGGTCAAGGCGTTCGTGGTCGAGGTGCTGTACGCCGGCGTCTTTACCCTGCACAACGTGGATGAAAGCAATCTGAAGCAGATCTGCCTGATCGAATGCCCCCGCCTGCTGTTTCCGTTTGCCCGCCGCATTGTGGCGGACGCCACCCGCGACGGCGGCTTCCCGCCCCTACTGCTGGAACCCATCGATTTCGCGACGCTTTACCGCCAGTCGGCCGACCGGATGGACGATCCGTCAAACGGCAGCGGCAATGGCGAGGCCTGAGACCGGCTACGATCCCTACGGCGCGGAAAGAACCGGCTTCACATTGCGGGGTTTATTGGCCCCGGATGCAAACCAGCGCACTGCGTGATAGGTGTACCAGGCCCGTATGGTGGGCATACCCGCCTCGATACAGATTTTCCGCATGAGGTCGTCGGCATGGTCCCGATAGCTATCGGGTAGCCGCTCCATCCGCATCAGTTGATACAAGGCATCGTGTACCAGGCTAGCGCGCATGAAAGTGGATGTATCGAGGGCCGGCCCGCTGGGTCCGTCCCAGGCATAGCCTTGCTTTATCACCAGGTTGCCGGTTGGATCCAAGGTTAGGAAATCAAGGTCGACTTCCTCAGCCAGGGAGATACCGACGTTATGGCTGTAACTGTCGGAAATCTGATACTTATAACCTGAACGATAACGGATCATTTTGCACTCTCCATTGTTTCGCCGCGGTGGTCATTTATCCCAGATCGGGTCCTTTATCTTGGTAACAAACGCCTGATGGGCCGCGTCTTCCGCCGCCGATGGGGCGTGGGGGCGGGCGGGCCGTGTCTTACGCTCCGCTGGATCGCCCGAAATTTCTTCCTTGCGCTCGCTGGCTAAAACCAGGCCGGGCTGACGGCCGCCGATCAATTCCAGATAAACCTCGGCCAGCAGTTCCGCATCCAGCAGGGCGCCATGTTTCTCACGGGCCGAAAGATCAATATTGAAGCGGCGGCAAAGGGCATCCAGGCTGTATTGGGCGCCGGAAATCTTGCGCCGAGCCAGGGCGATGGTATCGAGCACCTTGTCCTTGGGCAGATTTGGGCGATCCAGGGCCGCCAGTTCGGCATTCAGAAAACGCATGTCGAAATTAGCGTTATGGGCGATCAGCACGGCGCCATCGACAAAGGTTAGAAAATCGTCGACGACCGCATTGAACAACGGTTTATCAGCAAGAAATTCTTCCGACAGGCCGTGTACGTTGAAGGCTTCCTCGGGCATATCCCGTTGCGGGTTCAGATACCATTGTCGGGTTTCCCCCGTGGGCATGTGATTGATCAGCTCCACACAGCCGATTTCCACCACCCTGTGGCCGGCGGCGGGATCAAGGCCGGTCGTCTCAGTGTCGAATACGATTTCGCGCATGCACGGGCCTCCGGCTCGGGTGATTGGTGGGGCGGCGGTGGGGACGTCCCCTTGGCGGCCAGGCGTGACCGGAACGGCCACGCACCGCGCCAATCAGATTTGCCACGTGGTTCAAGGTGAAGCGGCGGCCAAGCCCGGTGGGCAGAATAAAATCAGCGCGTTGTCGCTTAACCGCATCGGGCACCTGTTGACGGCGGATATTTTCAAACTTTTCCACGGCCATATTGGGCCGGGCCAGAACCCGTTGCCGCTGCAGGAAATTTGGCGCGCTGGCCACGGCGGTGGCATCGCAACGTTCCTCGCCCCGGCCCTCAAACAACAGGGGTATATCCAGCACCACAAGCGGCAGACGCCGGGCCTGAGCATCACTTAGAAATGCGCGCTGCATTTGACCGACCATGGGATGAAGGATCGCCTCCAGCTTGCGCAGCTCGTCCCGTTTGCCGAACACCCTGGCGCCCAGGGCCGGACGGTCCACGGCGCCGTCCTTGGTAACGCCGGGAAAGACCTGTTCGACCCGGCGCACGGCACGGCCGCCCGCCCGCAGCAGATCGTGCACCGCCGCATCGGCATCGAACACCGGCACGCCCAGGCGGCGAAACATTTTCGACGTTTCCGATTTTCCCATGCCGATTGAACCGGTCAAACCAACGATAAACAAAATATGGCTCCCTACAGATCCGCCAGGATATGGTCGCGGAGGGTCTGATCCACCACCGGCTCGCGCCCGAACCAGGCGGCAAAGCCGGGGCGGGCCTGATGCAACAGCATACCCAAACCGTCGACAATCCTGTTGCCCCGTGCATGGGCCGCCGCCAGCAACGGCGTCAGCAATGGGGTGTAGACGGCATCCATGACCACCGCATCCAAAGGCAGATCGTCCAGCGCCAGATCCAAGGCCGGTTGTCCCTGCATACCCTGCGTGGTGCAATTGATCAGGAATTGCGCCGATCCCAATCGGGCCGCCCGTTCTTCCCAATCACCGACAGTGACATTGCCGCCACCGGAACCAAGCGCATTGGCCAGGGCCTCTGCGCGGGCCCGGGTTCGATTGAGGATGACCAGCTCGGGAACACCGGCATCCAATAGCGCGACCGCGATGGCTTTGGCCGATCCTCCGGCCCCGACCATAACAGCCGGCGTCACGGCTAAATCCAAGTCCGGTGCGCTTTCGAACAAGGTCTGCAGAAATCCAAACCCGTCCGTGTTGCTGCCATTCAAGGTGCCGTCCTGGTTCGCGACAATGGTGTTCACGGCGCCAATGCGCTGGGCCAGCCGATCGATCCTGTCAACCGCGCGCAAGGCGGCTTCCTTGTGGGGCAGGGTCACGTTGCATCCGGCAAAGCCAAGCTTGGGCAGGGCGCGGACCGCGGCCTCGAAATTCTCCGGTGCGATGGCCAGGGGCAGATAGGCGCCGTCAATGTCATAGGCATTCAGCCAGAAATTATGCAGACGGGGCGAGCGGGAGTGGGAAATGGGCCACCCCGCCACACCGGCCAGCCGCGCTTTGCCGGTGATCATATCGCCAGCAGCCTATTGGTGCGCAGAAAGCCCAGCAATGGCAGCAGGGGCATACCCAGAATAGTGAAGTGGTCCCCATCAGTACGTTCAAACAATTGTGCGCCCAGCCCTTCGATTTGATAGCAGCCCACCGACCATAGCACCGTCGGGCCGGCCCGGTCTAAATATCGATCAATAAATTCATCCCCAAGCGGCCGCATCTACATTTGCGCCGTGCTCACATTACGCCAGACCACGTGGCCGTTCCTGACGATACAGGCCGCCGCGTACAGTTCGTGTTTTCGGCCCGAAAGGGACCGTAAGGTCTCTTTGGCTTCGATTATATCCCTGGCTTTGTCGAACAGTACGCCATCGCAAACTAAAACCTGGTCCGCGCCCAAAACCCAGGCCCGCGGCTGCTCCGCCGCCGCCGCGCGGGCCTTTGCCTCGGCCAGGGTCACCGCTAAATCGCGGACATCGGTATTGGTTTTCAGGGCCCGGGCCTTGATTGGCGCCTCGTCCAGATCTGTGGCCATGACAGTGAATTCCACGCCGGCGTTGCGCAGCATTTCCCGACGCGCGGCACTGCCGGACGCCAAAACCAATGGCGCTTGGGCGATTCTTATCATAAATCAATTTTCCTTGTTTTCTCCAGTGGTTTTATGATTATATTAATACATGGCCTGAATTATTATATTCAACCTATTGAGATTAAATGATTATGAAGTCGGGTTCCATGTCGGACAAAAGCAATATCATTCCCCTGCCCAGCACCGTCCAGAACGATTCTTTCCTGGCGGCCAGGACCCAATTGACCAAACTTTTGCTGCGTCATTGCCTGATCGACAGTTTCCATCGCTTCAATGACCATGGAAAGCCTTATCCGTTCGCCAGCGCGGATAATTTATTGCCCGGCCAAGGACAGGCATGGGTCGAACATCGGGATCAGAACACCGCTCTGATGTTCCTGATCGACGGCACCTTGCCCCGCCCGCTGAACAAGCATTTTCGCCTGCGGGCGTCCAATCGGGTGACGTGGCGCAATATTCAGCGCCTGGCCCCGGATCAGGATTTGTCGGACTTCAAGGCCAGTCATTGTCGGCTTGATGCGGGGGAGGAAAATAGTTCGGAAGAAAATGGCTTCGATTTATTGCTGCAACGGCTGATTTCTCTCGATTATGCGCTACTGGCTCAAAGGAGCGAGGATGACGACGGCATGGCCTTGAGCCATATGCACGTGAAGGTGGAGCGTCTGACGGACACAGCCATCAAGGAGCTGGGCAAGCAACTGGGCTATGTGGAACGACGCCTGTTTGAACGGGGCGAGGACTATGTGGAGGCCCTGGAAGGCAAGTTTTTCGAATATTTCGGGTTCTCGGCTAATGCCGCCGGCCGCAAAAGCGCCGCGGCCATGGCGGCGCAGCTGTTATCGGCCCAAGGTCAACGTTTTTCGGTCTTTGTGGCGGGGCAGGAGGATTGCCGGTTGACCGTCCTGGATCAAAGTCCGGGCATTGATCAATACTTGCTGATCCGGCCTACTGGTTTGGCGCTGGAGCGTTTTCGACTGGCGGCGACAGCGGCCGGGGTCAAGGATTTACGTCCCTATGCCGTGGCCAAATCTCCCGGTACAAACGGTCATGATGACAATTCCGCCATGCTTTATCGCCTGAAATTGGAACGTACAGCAGCGGCGCAACCTGGTACGCGCCGCCATCGTGATCGCGATCTTTTGAAACCATGGTTATGGATCAAGGATGCGGTCGTTTTACCTCTTCCAGACCAGGTTGGACCGGAAATTCCCTTTCATTGGGATCAGGATGATCGGTAGACGCAGCTATTTTGCACCATTGCCCGCCAGATCTTCCAAACGCTGGGTATGCAGGCTGATAATGGCGGCGGCGGTTTCTTCGATAGAGCGCCGGGTCACGTCGATTTTAGGCCAGCCTTTGCTAGCGAACAGGCGTCTGGCGTTGATCACCTCTTCCTTAACCGCTTGAATATCAACGTAGTCAGTATCGCCGTCCTGGTTAAGATATTGCAGACGATTTCGGCGGATTTGTACCAATCTGTCCGGTGATGCGGTCAGGCCAACCACAAGCACGTCCTTTAGGTTCAAGACTTCTTCTGGCAGGGGAATGCCTGGCACCATGGGAATATTCGCAGCTTTTAGCCCCCTGTTCGCCAGATACATGCAGGTTGGTGTTTTCGAGGTGCGTGATATGCCCACCAAGACAACGTCGGCGCGGCCGAAATCATCCACTGCCTGGCCGTCATCATGGCTCAGTGAATAGTGAATGGCGTCGATCCGCTCGAAATAGTCAGCATCCATGATGTGCTGGCGGCCCGGTAACTCGCGGCTCTGAACGCCCAGAAAATTCTCCAGCGCTCCAATGATCGGGTCCAAGACAGGCACGCAAGGCGCTTGCAAGCGGCGGCATTCATCCCACAGAATTTGTCGCAGATTGTGATCCACCAAAGTGAACATGACCAGACCGGGATTCTTTTCGATGGCCGCGATCACCGGCGCCATGACCGCTTCGGAACGGATCATGGGCCAAATATGACGCTCCGATTCCGCCCCCTCGAACTGCGCTAATGCGGCGGACGCCAGGGATAACAAGGTATCGCCAGTCGCATCGGAGACCAGGTGTAAATGGAACTTCGTCATGTTTTCGCGGTTCCCAATAGGCTTGGTGAAAACTGTTAGTGACGGGGATAAGCCGCCCTTGTTGGAGTGACAAGGATTTTCATGCACCAAGAGGTCTATATTATGGACACCGTTCTTAGCCTCTTAATGATGGTTTGATTTCGAATCGAAATGGCGTTGATAACCTTCAAGTGTCTTTTCTATGCAGTTTATGCACCCTATTCACTGACCGGAAATGGGCCGGTAAAGGATCTTTATCCCCAAATATCGTCGAGACATTCAATTGGGGGGCGACCACCGGAGGAATCGAGGGATAAGCCATAATCCCCAGCTATCACTGGGATTCATCAACTACCACTATCTATCCTTTAAAAATAATTATATTCAAAAAGGCGGAAAATTAGATTGTCGCCAGGATCAGGGAACGCAGCTTATGAAAACAGACGATAAATTGCTGGTGCGGGCCCTGAAAGGCGAAACCCTAGACCGGCCGCCGTTTTGGTTCATGCGGCAAGCGGGTCGTTATCTTCCCGAATATCGTGCCACCCGCCAGCAGGCCGGTAGTTTCTTGGACCTATGTTATAATCCGGATCTGGCGACCGAAGTCACCTTACAGCCGATCCGCCGGTTTGGCATGGATGCCGCCATTCTATTTGCTGATATTTTACTGATACCGGACGGTATGGGGCAGGCGCTGGATTATCGGGAAGGCGAAGGACCCATATTGGAGCCGGTACGGACCGTGGCTGATCTGTCGAGCCTAAGTCTGGATGGCCTGCACGAGCGTGTCGCGCCGGTCTACGAGACGGTTTCCCGTCTGGCGGCGGAATTGCCGAATAATGTCACATTGATCGGCTTTGCCGGCGCGCCCTGGACTGTCGCGACATATATGGTCGAAGGCAGAGGTAGCCGGGACCATGGGATTGTCAAGCAATGGGCTTATGGCGATCCGGAGGGTTTCGGCCAGCTTATTGATTTATTGGTGACGGCGACCGTTGAATATCTTAGCAAACAGGTCGAAGCGGGGGCCGAAGTCATACAGCTATTCGATACTTGGGCTGGTGCCTTGTCGGAAACGGCGTTTCAACGCTGGTGTGTTGAACCGGTGCAACGGATTGTCCGGGATTTACATCAAAAACATCCCGGCCTGCCGATTATTGGCTTTCCCCGTGGTGTTGGTGCCGGTTACGGGTCATTTGCCCAGTTGGCCGGCGTTAATGGTGTCAGCCTGGATTGGACGGTGCCGCTGCAATGGGCCCGTGACGAAGTACAAAGCCAGGTCACGGTGCAAGGGAATTTGGATCCAAGATTGGCGGTGGTCGGTGGTAAGGCCATGGAAGTGGAGGCGCATCGCATTCTGGAAACATTGGGACAGGGGCCATTTGTTTTCAATCTGGGCCATGGCTTCGTGCCGGAAACACCACCCGAACATGTGGGTCGGTTGGCGGAAATCCTGCGCGGCGACTAAGATTGAAATTGTAGCAAGCCCGGAGCCGTCATGTCCCGTATAGCCATCGTTTTGTTCAATCTTGGCGGCCCCAGCGGTCTGGATGCGGTGAAGCCATTTTTGCGTAACCTGTTTTCCGATCCGGCGATTATTTCCGCGCCAGCGCCGGTGCGGCGCTTTCTGTCCTGGTATATCGCCCTGCGGCGCACCTCACACGCGAAGCGGATTTATAGCAAGATCGGTGGCAGTTCGCCAATCCGGCTGCAAACGGAAAAACAGGCCCGGGCCCTGGAGGATACCCTCTCGGATCTGGGAGAGGTAAGGGCATTTCCCTGTATGCGCTATTGGCATCCCTTTAGTGATCAGGTCGCCGAGGCAGTGGCGGAATTCGCGCCGGACCAGGTCATACTTTTGCCGCTTTATCCGCAGTTTTCTACCACTACGACCGGGTCATCCTTGTCGGATTGGCAACGGGCGGCGGCGCTGAATAGCCTGACGATGCCGCACAAAAAGATCTGCTGCTATGCCCAGGAGCAGGGATTCATAGCGGCCCAAGTTGCGCTGATACTGCCGTTGTTGCAGGCCGCGCAAACGGCGGGGCCGACCAGATTGTTGCTATCGGCACACGGTTTGCCGAAAAAGGTCATCGCGCGGGGTGATCCCTATCAGTGGCAGGTCGAACAGACCTGTGCCGCTCTGACGGACGGCCTGGCGCCCGGTCTGGCAGATAACGGCATCGCTGATCTGGACTGGCAGGTTTGTTATCAAAGCCGGGTCGGTCCCATGGAATGGATCGGACCAGCGACGGAGGATGAAATTTCCCGGGCCGGCGCCGATGGGGTGTCGGTTGTCCTGGCACCTGTTGCCTTTGTTTCGGAGCATTCTGAAACCCTGGTCGAATTGGATATGGATTATCGGGAACTGGCGGAAAAAGTAGGTGTGCCCAGCTATACCCGGGTTGCAACCGTGGGCACGACCGCCGCCTTTATTGACGGTTTGGCGTCCATGGCCCGATCGGCCTTGGAACGCTCGGATGGGGATGCCGGCGCGCGATGTGGTAACCCATCCGATGGACGCTGCTGTCCGGATGGGTTCACGACTTGCGTTCACGGTACGTGATAGGGTGAAGGATCATGGCTGATTTTCTGTCCGAGTGGTATGACTGGATCAAGGCCCTGCACATCATTTCGGTGATCGCCTGGATGGCCGGTATGCTGTATCTGCCGCGCCTGTATGTCTATCATGCGGAGGCTGAGGTGGGGTCCGAACTATCGGAAACCTTGAAGATCATGGAGCGGCGCCTGCTGCGCGCCATCATCAACCCGGCCATGATGGCGGCTTTTATCCTGGGGCTGTGCATGGTGTTTACCCCAGGGGTAATCGATTTTGGCGCTTATTGGATCTGGATTAAGTTGTTTTGCGCATTTTTCGGCCTGGGAGGCATGCATTCCTATCTTTCCCGCTGGCGCAAGGATTTCGAGGCTGACCGGAACACGCGATCAGCCGGTTTTTATCGGAAAGTAAATGAAATTCCGACCGTTTTGATGATTATCATCGTCATTATGGTGATCGTACGGCCTTTTTGAGGAGATGACTTCATGGCAGATGGGATTTTGGCGGGCAAGGTCGCGGTGGTTACGGGTGCCGCACAGGGTATCGGGCTAGCCACGGCCCAGGCTTTTGCGACAGAGGGCGCGGCTGTCGGTCTGTTGGATCTGAATGAGGCTAAGGCGGCGGCGGCGGCCGAGGCCATAACGGCGGCTGGCGGGCGGGCCATGGCCGAAGCATGTGATGTCCGTGATGAAGGATCGGTGCAGGCGGCGATCGCCGCGGTGGCGGCGGAATATGGTCCCGTCAATGTTGGGATGTGTAATGCCGCGACCCTGACGCCGACCTTTGCCATCGCGGAGCTGTCCCTGGAAGATTGGAATCAGGCCCTGTCGGTCAATCTGACCGGAGTGTTCCTGACGTCTAAGTATTTGATTCCGCAGATGTTATCAGCGGGCGGGGGATCCATCATCATCACCGCCTCGCAGATGGCGCGGGTGGCGACACCCGGGCGCGGGCCCTATTGCTCCACCAAGGGCGCTTTGCTGCAGCTGGCCAAGGTGATCGCCCTGGAACATGCGACGGACAACATTTGCGCCAATACCCTGTCGCCGGGCGGTGTGGCGACGGATCGCTTGGCCAAACAATACGGCGATCTGGAGCGGGCGGAACGGGATTGGGGCCCGGCGCATCCCATCGGCCGTCTTGGCCAACCGGGCGAGATTGCCCGCGCCGCGGTGTATCTGGCGGGCGATGATTCCAGCTTCATGACGGGCGCCGATCTGCTGATCGACGGGGGTTATGCGGCGCGCTGAGCCGCTTAGTTGGAAAAAAGCGTTCATTTGAAGCAATTTCTTGCTTTCACCCGAACCCTACCTATGTTAGGTGAAGGTAACGATCAAAGGCCACAGGCGCTGTCCGGTGCCATGTTTCGTGTATCCCTCTCCAAGTGCCTGCATCTCAATATCTTTTCAGCAGCGATTTTCCAGCCGAACTTTCTTCAGCCGCATCCAAAGCCGATCTAATTCTGCTCCCCGTGCGGCGACACCCGAAGTCACACCCTTTTGCCATTTTCACAAAACAAACGATAAGAATATGAAACTTCAAGAATTAAAATCCATGACTCCCATCGACCTGCTTTCCTATGCCGAGGAAAAGGGGCTGGAAAATGCCTCTTCCCTGCGCCGGCAGGAACAGATGTTCGCCATTCTGAAATTGGCGGCGGAAAATGATGAGGAGATTACCGGCGTCGGCGTGCTGGAAATTCTGCAGGACGGTTTCGGCTTCCTGCGCGCGCCGGAAGCGAATTACCTGCCCGGCCCCGATGATATCTATGTTTCCCCCTCGCAAATCCGCCGTTTTGCGTTGCGCACCGGAGATACGGTGGAGGGTGAGATCCGCGCGCCCAAGGATGGTGAGCGATACTTTGCCCTGTTGAAAGTCAACAACATAAATTTCAGCGACCCGGAAGAAGCCCGTCACAAAGTGCACTTTGATGACCTCACACCGCTGTATCCTGATGAGCGGATTATCATGGAGCGGGATGATCCGACCCTGGAAGATCAAACCGGCCGGGTGATCGAGCTGGTCTCGCCCATCGGTAAGGGCCAGCGGGCCCTGATCGTGGCCCAGCCCCGTACCGGTAAAACCGTAATCCTGCAATCCATCGCCCACTCAATCATGGCCAATCACCCGGAATGCTTCCTAATCGTGCTGTTGATCGATGAGCGGCCCGAGGAAGTCACCGATATGAAACGTTCGGTCGAGGGTGAGGTGATAAGCTCGACCTTTGATGAACCCGCGGTCCGCCACGTGCAGGTGGCTGAAATGGTCATTGATAAGGCCAAGCGTTTGGTTGAACACAAGCGGGACGTGGTCATCCTGTTGGATTCCATCACCCGCCTGGCCCGGGCCTACAACACCGTGGTGCCGTCATCCGGCAAGGTGCTGACCGGCGGCGTCGATGCCAACGCCCTGCAGCGCCCAAAACGTTTCTTCGGCGCGGCTCGGAATATCGAGGAGGGCGGCTCCTTAACGATTATCTCCACCGCCCTGATCGATACGGGCAGTCGCATGGACGAAGTGATCTTCGAGGAATTCAAGGGTACCGGCAATTCAGAAATCGTGCTGGATCGCAAACTGGCCGACAAGCGGGTGTTCCCCGCCATCGACATCATCAAGTCCGGTACCCGCAAGGAAGAATTGCTGGTGGACAAGGGCGCCCTGGCCAAAATGTGGGTGCTGCGGCGGATCCTGCATCCCATGGGGACCATGGATTCCATGAGCTTCCTGCTGGACAAGTTGAAATCCACCAAGGACAACAACGAGTTCTTCGACTCGATGAATACCTGATTCTACGCTATTACCGGCCAAACAAGGCGGCCGCGGCATTGGCGATTTGATCATGGATGATCGATCGGTTAACGCCCGGAGCGTCTACGTAAACCTCCGGTGCGGCGAGGCGATCGGCATCCGTTGCTTCAGGCAGAAATATGTAATGCCCAACGTCGGGTGTCAGAATTTCCAGCGTACTTGATTGAATTCTGTTCTTCAGCCAAACCGCGCAGTCGTTCAGTGGCGCCACGGCATCGGCCCGGCCAACAACAATATGCGCGGGTCTGTCTATGCGTCCGAGACTTTGCTCGTCAAATCCCAGTACGGAACGTCCGGGCGCACAGACCAGCGCTGCCTTGAACCGCGCGTCCCGATAGTCGCGGGACATACGCGCCCAGGATGTCTGAAATACAGCATTGTTGGCGAGGAGATGGGGCAACTGGTCGACCAGATCCGGGAATTCTCTCGGCCCGCGCGTGGCCCCCGGTATTGGGCTTGCAAGCTGGTATTGGGAATGTTTCGTGATGGCGCCAATTAGCTGCAAAGCCGTGTAGGCGCCGGCTGAGAACCCACCGAGGAAAATTTCCTTTCTGTTGATGCAATCGGCGAATTGCTCGTTTTCCAGCAACTGATCCAGCACTACGGTTAAATCACGCGCCCGCTCCCACAGACAAAGGAAACCTTCTGCCCGATAGGGTTCGATGGCGGTATTGCCGTGGTGATTAACCGCGATCGCAATGAAGCCATGCCGGACCAATCTTTCAGCCAGCCAGGCAAGTCCCATGGCCGCACCGCCGGTGCCGTGAGACAGCAAGACCACGGGACAAGGCTGCCGCGTTTGAATTATGATTGGTATATCGCTTGAATGCTTTTGTTGGGCCGCGTCTCCGGAAATCGGATACCAGGCGATCCAGCTTAACGGGCGGGCGCCGTTGCCTTCCCAACTGGATCGGTCGTGATCGTGGAACAAACCCTGGCGATATCCGATTGTCATCAGCTCAGTTTACAAAAGAGGCCGCGCTGTTGCCAACGCGGCCTCTATTTTTGTCAATTTCGTGCAAAATTAGGGGATCAGGATGGTTGAACCCGTGGTTTTGCGGCTTTCCAGATCCTTATGGGCCTGTTTTGCGTCTTTTAGGGCATAGGTCTGGTTGATCTCGATCTTGACCTTGCCGCTTTTCACCATGGCGAACAGGGCCTTGGCGCTGGCTTCCAATTCCTTGCGGGTAGCGGTGTAGGAGACCAGGCTGGGCCGGGTGAGGTAAAGCGATCCCTTGGCCGCCAGAGCGCCGGGGGCAAAGCTGGTCACCGGGCCGGAGGCATTGCCGAACGAGACCATATAACCACGCGGCTGCAGGCAATCGAGGGAACCTTCCCAGGTATCCTTGCCGATGGAATCATAGACCACCGGCACGCCTTCCTTATTGGTCAGGCGCGCCACTTCCTTGACGAAATCCTTTTTCTTGTAATCAATCACCTCGGCATAGCCGTGGGCCTTCGCCAGTTTAACCTTGGCCGGGCCGCCGGCGGTGCCGATGGCCCGAACGCCCAGAGCCGCCAGCCATTGCCCGGCGATCAGGCCGACGCCGCCGGCGGCGGCGTGAAACAGCACGGTTTGGCCCTTTTTGACCGGGTACGTGCGGCGGACCAGGTATTCCACGGTCATGCCCTTGAGCATCATGGCGGCGGCGGC
>JABIRL010000210.1 GCA_018667855.1 Rhodospirillaceae bacterium | reverse complement strand
GCCCGATGCCGCCGCCGGCAAGACCATGTTCTGTTTCGCCATCACAGAACCCACCGCGGGCAGCAATTCCATGCGCATCCAGACGGTGGCGAAAGCGGACGGCGACCGCTTCAAATTGAACGGCTCGAAAGTTTTCATCACCGGCGTGGATGTCTCCGACTATGCGGTGGTGGTGGCCCGCACCACGCCCCATGACCAGGTCAAGCGCAAGACCGATGGCTTCACGGTGTTCATCGTGGACCTGAAGGCCAAGGGTGTGGATTTTCACGCCATAGACATGAGCCTGGTTAATCCGGAACTGCAATTCACCCTGTTTTTCGATGATGTGGATTTGGGCCCGGAGGATGTCTTGGGTGAAGTCGACAAGGGCTTCAATATTCTGTTCGATCTGTTGAACCCGGAACGGGTCACGGTGGGCGCCATGGCTTGCGGCATCGGCCGTTTCGCCATCGAAAAGGCGGTGGATTATACCGCCGAGCGGGTGGTTTTCAACGGGCCCATCGGCGCCTATCAGGGCGTCCAGCACCCGCTTGCAGCCGCCAAGACCCAGGTGGAATTATCCTCGTTGATGTTGCGCCAGGCGGCCTGGCAGTTCGACCGCGGGGAGGAGGCGGGAGCCGCCGCCAACATGGCTAAATATGCCGGTGCCGAGGCCGGCATCATGGCGGTGGAAGCCTCCTTGCAGGCGCACGGGGGCAATGGCTTCACCCACGAATACGGCCTTTACGATCTTTATTCCATCGCCCGCCTGCTGCGCACCGCGCCGATCAACAGGGAATTGATCCTGAATTATATCGGCGAAAAGGTCATGGGCATGCCGCGTTCCTACTAAATCCCGTGCCAAGTGGTTAACCATTAATTAGGCGCCTCTGTTGTAGGAAAAGCACTGAAATTTTGTGCAACAGCTAGGGTAGTGAAGCCCATGAGCTTTTATGGTCCGCCCCGGGAACAGCTTGGCACGGTCGTGTCGGGCCTGACGCAGGTAGAGGAAATCTACCAGGAGCACGGTTTGTCCACGTTCATGCAGGACAATCTGGTCGCCTTGATGCGCAACGAACATTTTGTCTTGGATGACAGTTTTGTCGCTGCCCTGCTTGGCAATGCCGATGGCGATAGTGATGCGAGCAAGATCTGGCGTCTGCATACCTGTTGCTGGGCGGCGCGATCCGCCTTGGCGGTGGATGGCGATTTCGTCGAGTGCGGTACCTATCAGGGTTTTTACACCGGTGTCATAACGCAATATCTGCAATTCATGCATCTGCCGCGGCAATTCTACCTCTATGATTCATTTGCCGGCTTGCCGGAGCAATGGTCCACGGAAATGGAACGGACGCAGGCCAATCCCGGCTATGAATGGGATGGCGTCCATCAGGCCGTGATCGACCGTTTCGCCGTCTATCCCAATGTGCGGGTGGTCAAAGGCATCGTGCCGGAGGTTTTTGATGACGTCCTGCCGGAACGGATCGCCTTTCTTCATATGGACCTGAACGCCGGCGCGGCGGAGACGGCGGCGCTCGACCGTCTGCTGCCGCTGTTGAGTGACGGCGCCATGGTGGTGTTGGATGACTTCGGCCGTCTGGAACAGCGGGAGTTGTGCAAGGCTCACGTTGACTGGTGGAGCGCCCATGGCCACTCGGTGCTGGAACTGCCCACGGGCCAAGGCTTGGTGACTTTCCGGAAAAGTGCTGTCTGATCACCAATCGCCCGCGCGCTGTCCCGGCTTTCGATTTCCTGACATAGTGCCCCATGACTTTGAAAACGCGGTTCGCCGTGGTGGCATTTGTCGTTTCCATGGCGCTTGGTCCGGCGGCAAACGGCCAACCCATGAACGACGGCGAAGCCTGTCTGGAGGGCAGCGGCAAAGCCGTTGTTGATGAGGCTTATTGCCGGCGCGCGTTGTCGCGGCGGGGTCTGGCGGATGTGGAACGGGCGGCATTGTTGGTCGCCAGGGCCGGTGCCCTTGCAAACCTGGACGAGGTACCGGGGGCGCTGACGGAAATCACCCGGGCCCTGGTTCTGAACCCCGGCTCCGCCAAGGCCTATCTGCTGCGCGCCCTGTTGATCCGCGATGTCGAAGCGAAATTGCGCGATCTGGACCGTGCCGTCGCCTTGAACCCGTATTTTACAGATGCCTTGGCCCATCGCGGCGCGGCCTATCTGCGGCAGGGCGATGAGCGGGCGGCGCTGGCGGATTTCGATCAGGCATTGTCGATCCGGCCGCGGTCGTCGCTGGCCTTGTTCTTCAAGGGCGTGTTGCGGTTCAAACAGGCGCGCTACGGCGCGGCGGAAACATTATTTCGCCGGGTCCTGGCCTTGGCGCCGGTGCAACATCCCATCGCCGCCCTGTGGCTGGCCGCCGCCGTCGGACGTCAGGGGCATAAAACGGCGCCTGTCATGCAGCCCTATCTGTGGTGGTGGGAGAGCGGTGTTTGGCCCTCGCCCCTGATGCAGCTGTGGTCCGGCGCCCTGGGGTCCGACGCCGCCGGCGCGGCGGTGCTGGCCCGGAATGGGGACGCCAGGGCCCAGGGCGCGTTCTTTTTGGCCCAATGGCATCTGGCCAAGGGCGAGGGCGCGGCGGCGCGAAATTGGCTCGACCGGCTCCGGCGCCACGACGCCCCGTGGCTGTTGGAGGTCATCGCCGCCGGTCCGACACCGAGCGATTAGCCCCTGTCCGATTTTGATTTAGGGAATCCAGGCCGCGACCGCGGCCCGGCGCCAATGCGCCGCCCGCGCGGAGCGGTGCGCCCTGGCGCACGAGCGTGAGGGATAACAGCTAGCGGGTGCTGTCGCCCTCCAGACCCCGGGGGCGCAGCAGGGTGAAGGCGATGCGGGCGGCCAGCATGGCCAGGGCGATGTGACCGAAGGCCAGGCCCCAGGCCATGTGTGACGGTCCGCCGGACAGATCCAAAATCAAACCTACCATGATGGGGCCGACAAAGCCGCCGCCATAGCCCAGCATGGAATGCACGGCCAGGGTGGCGCCCCGGCGTTGGGGATCGGCGCTGCCGGCGGCACCTGCCGTCAGGGACGATGAGTCCAGCCAGATCACCATGCCGTACAACACCACCAGTCCGGCGGCCAGGGGGTAGTTGAAGGATCCCAGAAAGCCCATGGCCAGGGCGCAGACCATCGATCCCGCCATGGCCAGGCGGATCAAACGCCGCCGGCCCAGGCGGATGGATAACTCATTCCCACCGACGCTGGCCCAGGTACCGAACAGGGCCATGGCCGTGGCCATGACGGTGGGGCCGAAATACGTCGTCTCCACACCGTCCCGCAACGCTACATAGGCCAGAAAGGCCACGGCCCAGCCGCGCATGGCGCCCATCTCCCAGGTGTGGATGCAATAGCCGATGCTGTAGGCCAGGGCGGAGCGATTCTTGAAAACGGGTCGAAAATCGAATAGGGACCAACTCCACCCATCGGAGCTGGGACGCGGCGGCTGTTTCGGCGCATAAAGCGCGACGATCAGCCAGGCCGCCACGGCGCAGCCGGCCGCCACCACGAAGGCCCCGCGCCAGTCCCAAATATCCGCGACAATGCCGGCGAAGACGAAGGACAAGGCGCCCGATATACCCAGGCTGGCCGCATGACCGGTTACTGCGCGGGACAGCATCTTGCCGTCAACCCGGTCCGCCAGCAGCTTCAGCCCGGTCATGTAGGTGCCGGCCCAGCCCATGCCGGCGATGGCGCGGGCGATGGTGGCGCTCCAAAACCCGTCCGCCATAAAGGCAAACATCAGATGGCCGGCGACCGTGCAGCCGACGCCATACAGATACACCCAGCGCGGGTCGATGCGGTCCGTCAAGGTAACCAGAATGGGTACCGAAAGCATATAGGCCAGATAAAATGCGGCGGTGATCCAGCCCGCCTCGCTGTAATCCAGCCCCCAGCGGGGGATGAAGTCGGGCAGCAGCGCGGGCCAGGTATAGGCGCCGATCTGGGCCAGCACCTGGGCCGTGCAGACCAGGGCGACAAGTTTTCCAGCACTCAGCCCGGCCGGCGGCCCGCCGCCCTCACTCATCTGTCATTCCGTCAACCGCCCCAGTCGTCTACAATGCGCGCAGCCATACTACCGCGCCCCATATAGGATATTTCATGCGCTATCGTATCATTCCCGTGACGCCTTTCCGGCAAAATTGTTCATTGCTCTGGTGCCCCGACACCATGCGCGGCGCGATTTCGGACCCCGGCCCCGAACTGGACAAGATTGAGGCGGCGATCGGGGAGGAAGCCGTGACGGTGGAAAAAATTCTGATCACCCACGGTCATGCCGATCATGCCGGCGGCGCGGCGGAGCTGTCGGAACGTCTGGGTGTGCCCATCGAAGGGCCGCATTTGGCGGACGATTTCCTGATCCAGGCCATGGGGAAGCAGGCCCAACGCACCGGCCTTGATGCCCGTACCTTTGCCCCGGCGCGTTGGCTGGAAGAAGGCGAGACGGTCACCTTCGGCAACGTCACCATGGATGTCATCCATTGCCCCGGCCACACGCCGGGCCATGTGGTTTTCCATCATGGGCCCAGCAAACTGCTGGTGGCGGGCGATGTATTGTTTCGCGGCTCCATCGGCCGTTGCGACGGACCCCAGGGCGATCACATGGCCCTGGTCAACGCCATCCGCGGCAAACTGTGGCCCCTGGGCAATGATACCGAATTCATCCCCGGCCATGGCGATATGTCCACCTTCGCCTGGGAACGAGCCTCGAACGCTTTCGTCTGTGATTTTGTCGAATACTAAGTTTTGCCGGGCAAAAAGCCCATGGAGTGAAAAAAAATGAAAATCGCGGTGATGGGTTCGGGCGGCATCGGCGGCTATTTTGGGGGCCGGCTGGCGGCGGCGGGCAACGATGTCAGCTTCATCGCCCGCGGCGCCCATCTTAAAGCCTTGCAGGAAAACGGCCTGAAAATCATCAGTGCCCTGGGCGACCTGCAACTTGATGATATTCATGCGACGGCTGATCCGGTCGAGATCGGCCCGGTCGATATCGTGCTGTTCTGTATCAAACTGTATGACGTGGAGGAAGCCGCCGCACTCTGCCGACCGTTGATCGGTGAAGACACGGCGGTTATTTCATTGCTGAACGGCGTCGATGCCCATGAACGCATGGCGCCGATCCTGGGCGCGGGGCATGTGGTCGGCGGCATCGCCCGCATTTCATCCCAGATCAGCGCGCCGGGGGTGTTCGAACATAAGACGCCCTTCGCTGAACTGGAATTCAGTGAAGCCGATAGCCAGCCAAGCCCGCGCCTGCAGGCGTTCGAACAGGCTTGCGCGGCGGCCGGGATAGCGGCACAAATTTCTTCCGATATCGAAGTGTCGATCTGGCAAAAGTTCGTGATGTTGTCCAGCATCGCCGGCGTCGCCTGTTTGACCAGGCAAGCGAATGGCGTCGTCAAGGGGGACCCGGATCTTCTGTCGATCCGAGGCGACGCCGTGCGGGAGGCCATCGCCGTGGCCCGGGCGCGCGGGGTGGCGCTGCCCGATGACTGCCTGGAAAAAACCCTTAAGATGCAGGAATCCTTTCCCGACCAGGCTCTGCCGTCCATGTGGTTTGACCTTGATGCCGGCAAGCGTATGGAACTCGAGGGTCTGACGGGGGTCATCGTCCGCCTGGGCCGGGAACTCGCCGTGCCGACGCCGGTCAATCGTGCGATTTATGCGGCTTTGAAGCCATTCGCCAATGGCGCGAACGCCTAGAGCAACCCTTCATTTTTGTGTCCGCACGGCACGCACGAAGTAGGGAAAGCTCCGGGTCGGAATGTAGAGTTTGCCTTCATAGAAAACCAAACCCCAACCGCGCCCTTCTCCGTCGTTATCGGAGCTGATGATCCATCGCTGCCGGTCGCTGAATTTCGCATCGATATAAAGCGCACCGTTCTTTTGCCGGGGCTCCAGCAGAGACAGCAGCTCTTCGATCGTTGGTAGGCGCCAGCCGTCGTAACCGCCGAATTTTTGCGAGTGTAGGGCGCTGACATAGTCCTTAGCCTCTCCAAAGGTCATGGCGTTGTCGGAGCCGGCACTCTGCCACATCAGGTTGGTTGCCTTGTCGAAGATGACGCCGTCGCCCGTAAGGACATAGCCGTGGCGAAAACTGCCTTCGATACCCTCGCCGATAAGACTGAACTGGTTTCTTCGGATGGAGGCCAGAATTTCATCGAAACGGATGGTTTTGGGAGTGCTTCTAAGTTGTTTGGCCACGATGGCGGGGTCCGACGGGGCGCTGTCGGCTTGTTTCAATGCCGCGATCATTTTGCTGGCCACCTGTGCGGTCTTTGACGCCGTGGCACTTGATCGGACCTGACCCTCACCACCATTGGCGCTGAGCAAGCTGATCTTTTTTATCAGCAGAGCTTCCCTTTTTGCGAAGTCAGCTTGTTGCGCCTTAAGCTGCGCCTGGCCGCGCGCATAGGATTTGTCATAGGCCTGCGCCAGTTGCTTTTCCCGTTCTTTGGCCTGATTCAGTTCGAACGTGGCTTGTTCCTGTTGAAACTTATTGGTTTCATTCTGAATGGCCCAGTATTCCTTGAGGAAGCCAAAGATCGCGAGAACGACGGTGATGCCGGCGACGATGGAGCCGACCAGCCATTTGCCATAGGTCCAGATCGGACGCATTCGCCAACGGCTTTCCTCGGTTTCCTGTCGGAACTTTGTTGCTTCCGCCGTAAGGCGGTCGATTTCGGCCTGTAATTTTTCAATTTCGTCCGCCATCACGCTCTCCGCTGGTAAAAGGAGCGCTGCCGCGGGATTGGACGCCCGTTTCGCCGCGCCGAATTTTTTACAAGGTGGATACAGGACGCTGTGCACAGCCGAGGGATGCTGGCCGGGCATGAGGTAAGCTTAACGCTGGTTGGTCGGAATATCCAAGGGTACGCTGGCCTTATCATCGGTTAAGATGTTCACGGCGCGGCATGATCCCATGACGCCGGTGTCCGACAAGGAAGTGCCAAGATGCTGACACTGCATGACAATCTGGGCTCCGGCAACGCCTACAAGGTGCGGCTGATGCTGTCGCATCTGGGCCGGCCGTTTCGGCGCATCGAATATGATGTGACCAAGGGAGAGACCCGGACGCCGGAATTTTTGGCCCGCAATCCCGATGGGCGCATTCCGCTGTTGGAGTTCCCCGACGGCCGCACGTTGGCCCAGTCCAATGCCATAATTTTCCATCTGGCCCAGGGTACGGACTATCTGCCCGAAGATGCCTTTGCCCAGGCCCAGGTTCTGCAATGGATGTTTTTTGAACAATACAGTCACGAACCGTTTGTGGCGGTGGCCCGCTACTGGCTGCATTTCCTCGATCCGGCGGAGGTCGATCGTGACCAGCTGGAAGACAAATGGCGGCGCGGCTATCAGGCCCTCGACGTCATGGAAGGGCGTCTCCGGGAGGCCGAGTTCCTGGTCGACGGCGGTTACTCCATCGCCGATATCGCGCTCTATGCCTATACTCACGTGGCGGAAGAGGCGGAGATGGATCTGGCGCCCTATCCCGGTATTCGCCGCTGGCTGGACCGGGTTGCCGAACAGCCCCGCCATGTTCTGATCACCCAGGACGACTTCACGTAAAGCAAACCGAAAAGGCCCCGGCCATGTTGGATCGAATAATAGAACCCGTCAGCCTGCGCGATGCCAACCCGGAAGCTCGCGCCGTGCTGGACGCCCTGCGCAAATCCCATGCCAAGGTGCCGGTTTCCTTTGCCTATATGGCCCATCAGCCCCTGGCCCTGGAGGGGTTTGAGCAGTTTTACCAAAGCATCATCCACGATCCGCGTCTGGACAAAAAACTGCGCGAACTGGCCTATCTGAAGACCGCTATGCTGGCCGGCTGCAAACTTTGCATCGCCAACCATACCGCATCCGCCAAGGCCGTGGGTCTGAGCCAGGGGCAGATCGCCGCCATGGATGACTTCGATGATAGCGCCCTGTTCAGCGAGTTGGAGAAAGCCATCCTGCGTTATGTGGAACATGTTGCCTGTCAGGCAGGCAAGTCGCCGGAACCTTTGTTGCGGCAGCTGCGTGAGGGCCTGGGCAATGATGGCGTCGTCCTGCTGACCCAGGTCATCGGTATCGCCAATTTGTTTTCCCGCTTCAACAACGCCCTGCACACCTATAGCAGCGAAGATTATCCTTGAGGACATGCGATGACAATTTCCGCGGTTTTACGTTTCTTCATTGTTCTTGCGGTGCTTTCGGTGTCATTGGCCGCCGCGCCGGTTCGGGCGGGTGGTTTGGCGCCGGCCGCGCCCCAGCCCGCCATGTCCGAATTGAAAGCCGGGCTGGCGGTGGACTATCTGCTCATCGACGCCCTGCACGTGGACAACATTGAAGCCGCCGGCCGGGGTAAACCGGGCAAGTCGTTGCTGACGCTTAACTGGAATATGGGCAGCGGTCCCATACTGACCCACGCCGACGACGACCAGGTCGCCGCCCGCATTACCGGCTTCATCAGGTTCGAGGCGGCGGGCGAATATCTTATGAAGATCAAATCCAACGACGGCGCGCGCCTGTCCATCGGCGGGCAGGTGGTGATTGACGATCCCGACGTACACCTGGACCGTTTCAGCGGAACGGCAAAGGTGGCGGTGCCCACGGCCGGCTGGTATCCCGTCTACATGCTGTATTTCGAACGTCGCGGCACGGCCACGTTGGAGCTGCATTGGCAGCCGCCCGGTACCGGCGCCTTTGACGTCGTGCCGGCGGCGGCCTTCGCCCATCTGCCAAAAGGCTAAACCATTTTCGATATTCATCGAATCGCCGAGCCACCCGCTCCCTCTGCCCGTCCACCCATTAATGGTACCCTGTGGGTGGACGGGCAGGGCGAGCGGGTGGGTAGTTGAAATCCGAAAATGGCTAGCCTTTGCCTTATTTCCGCAGGATCAGTTTGCGGCCGTGAATTTCAAAGGCGCTGAGGCGGCGCAGGAATGACATGCCCAGCAACGAGTTATTCATCTCCGCCTCGTTGATGGAGACCCGAACATCGCGGTACTGGATCGGCCCGATGGACAGGGTGGCAAGCCGATAGGGTGCGCCGCGCCCGGTGCCGTTGGCGGTCTGATAAATTCGTGTGTAGCGCAGGCTGGCCGGATCGATGCCGATGCGCCGGGCATCCGCCGGGCTGAGAACGATGTCCGTGGCGCCCGTGTCGATCATGAATTGCAGGCTAGTGCCGTTGGCCTTTCCGGTGGCGAAAAAATGCCCGCCCCTGCCTTGGGTCAGGCTGACCGTGCCGTCCGCGCCATCGACCGGTTCGCCGGGCAGCAGTTCCGTCTGCACCCGCCCGGCCATCAAAAGCAGCTCCTCCTGGTAGGTATAGATCAACACCAGAACCGCGGCTGCTCCGGTCCACAGGGCGATATTGCGGGCCATTTCGCTGAAATTGATGCGCCTGGCGAACAACAGGCCGGAGGAGATCAGCGCCAGGATGGACAGCAGACGCACCAGATCCACCTGGCCGTCGTCGGACGAAAGCCGTCCCGGAAATCGATCGGCCAGCAGCCAGATGCCGATGCCCACGGCGGCCATCAGTGCCAACCACAAGACGACGCCAATGGGAAACCCCGAACGCCTGCGTTCGGGCGGTGGCTCCCAGGGCCCTCGATTGTCAGACATCATCACCTGCATGTCATGGCGGAACAGTGATCTTGATCATAGTTTGGACGGCGAGGTTCTGCCATGCTTGCTTATCCGATTCTAGTGCATGGAAAGCTGGGGGATCTGATCTGATGTTTCGTTTTGCGGTTTTAGCCGCCCTGATGTGCGGGTTCCTGTGGCTTTCGCCCGCGGTTGCCGAGCCGGTCTTTGTTCCGGGCAGCCGGGTCGGGCTGGTGCCGCCCGTGGGCTTTGTTCCCAGTGACAAGTTCAAGGGCTTCCTCAGCGCGGCGGAGCGTGGCAGCATTTTGATCGTTGAGATGCCGAAAGAGGCCTATGCCCAGGTCTCCCGTCTGTCCGATGCCGGGTTGGCCGACCGGGGCATCAAGGTGCATTCGAGATCGGCGCTGACAGTGGGCAAGGCGCCGGCGGTCCTGATCCGTGGGTGTCCGTCGTCATATAAATTGGAACAATCAACAGCTTGATCTAAAGGAGGATCTGGCTCATCTGGTTCAAGATATTAAGCGGCGTATTTGCGGTATTGCAAGCGCCGGGCTTCCATCGTTTTCCGTTTAATCCTTTCTCTTTGTTTTAAAATGGCCTGCCCACGCCCGAAGTAGACGTCTGCGGGCGTGAGGTTGTTG
>JABIRL010000125.1 GCA_018667855.1 Rhodospirillaceae bacterium | reverse complement strand
CTTGTGGCCGCCCACCACGGCCTTTTGGGTATAGCCCTTGCGCCGCTGGGGCAGTTTTCGGCGTTCGGCGATAATCCGTTCCACCACCCGTTCGGCCACCACGCGGGGCTCGACCCTGGCGGCGGCAAGGGCGGCTTCCACGCTGTCGTCCACTTCATCGCCAATGTCGTCGAACAGCGCCGAGGACAGTGGTTGCGATAGTTTGGAGCCGTCGCGATACAGGGCATTCGCCTTCAGGCCAAGGCGCCATGAATCACGATAGGCGTTCTTGCAATCCTCGACACTGGCCGAATTGGGCATGTTGATGGTTTTCGAAATGGCCCCGGAAATGAACGGCTGCGATGCCGCCATCATGCGTATGTGGCTGTCCACGGACAGATAACGTTTGCCGATTCGGCCACACGGATTGGCACAATCGAAGACGGGCAAATGTTCGTCGCGCAGCCCCGGCGCACCTTCCAGGGTCATGGCCCCGCAGCAATAAATGTTCGCCGCATCAATCTGGGCGGTTGTGAAACCCAAGCTACTCAGCATGTCGAAAGTGATGTCATTCAATTGCGTATCACTGAAATCCAAGGTGTCGCGGCAGAAGGCCTCGCCCAGGGTGTATTTGTTGAAGACGAAGCGAATATCGAACGCGCTTTCCAGCGCGGCCTCTATTTTTTCGATTTCGTCATCGCCAAAGCCCTTGGCGCGAAGGGTTTCGTGGTTGATGTCAGCGGCTCCGTCCAGGGTCGCGTGTCCCACCGCATAATTTTCAATGTCACCAATCTGCTCCTGCTCATAGCCCAAGGTCGCCAAAGCAGTGGGCACCATGCGGTTGATGATTTTGAAGTAACCGCCGCCGGCCAGTTTCTTGAATTTGACCAGGGCGAAATCCGGCTCGATGCCGGTGGTGTCGCAATCCATCACCAGGCCGATGGTGCCGGTGGGCGCGATGACCGAGGCTTGGGCATTGCGGAAACCATGCTTCTCGCCCAACGTCAGGGCCTCGTCCCAGGCCGCCGCCGCCGCCGCCGCCAACGGACCGTCGGGGCAATCCTCCGCCTTCAGGGGCACCGGTGAAATTTCCAGACCATCGAAATCCTTGTCGACACCCATGGCGGCACGACGGTGATTGGCAATGACCCGCAGCATGTGCTGCGCATTCTCTTCATAGCGGGCGAAGGCCCCCATCTCCTTGGCCATCTCGGCCGAGGTGGCATAGGCGGTGCCGGTCATCAGGGCGGTGATCGCGGCGCAGAGCGAACGGCCCTGTTCGCTGTCGTAGGACAGGCCCAATGCCATCAAAAGCCCGCCAATATTGGCGAAACCCAGACCCAAGGTGCGGTAATCGTAAGAGAGCTGGGCGATTTCCTTGGAGGGGAATTGCGCCATCAACACGGAAATTTCCAACACCACGGTCCACAGACGGGTCGCGTGCCGGAAGCCGTCCACATCGAAGCTGCCGTCGTCGTTCAGAAAATTTATCAGGTTGATGGAAGCCAGATTGCAGGCGGTATCATCGAGGAACATATATTCCGAACAGGGATTCGAGGCCCTGATTTCACCACCCTCGGGGCAGGTGTGCCATTCGTTGATGGTGGAGTGATATTGCAGCCCCGGATCGGCGCTGGCCCAGGCGGCATTACCAATGCTCTCCCACAGCTCCCGCGCCTTGATGGTTTCCGAGACCTCGCCGTCCGTGCGCCGGACCAGGGCCCAGTCGTCGTCCATTTCCACGGCCCGCAGAAACCCGTTGGTGACGCGCACCGAGTTGTTGGAATTCTGCCCCGAAACCGTCAGATAGGCATCCGAATCCCAATCCGTGTCAAAGATGGGAAATTCCATCTCCGAATATCCCTGGCGGGCGAAATCGATGGTGCGGCGGACGTAATTTTCGGGGATCATGGCGGCCCGTGCCCCGCGCAAGGCGGTCTTCAGGGCCGGATTGCGGGCCGCATCAAATCGGCCCCCGTGCTCATTTCCATCGTCATCAACGCCCGGTTCGTTCTCCCCGGCGCCTTCCTGGCAGGCGGCCATGACCGCCTGCAGATTTTTCGCCGTGACCCGGGAGCCGGCAACCAGCGCGGCGACCTTCTGCTCCTCCACCACCTTCCAATTGACGTAATCCATGATGTCCGGGTGATCGGCGTCCACCACGACCATTTTCGCGGCACGCCGGGTGGTCCCGCCGGATTTGATGGCGCCCGCTGCCCGATCGCCGATTTTCAGGAAGCTCATCAGGCCAGATGACTTGCCGCCGCCCGACAGACCCTCGCTGTCGCCCCGGATGTGAGAGAAGTTGGAGCCGGTGCCCGAACCATATTTGAACAGGCGCGCTTCCCGCACCCACAGGTCCATGATGCCGCCTTCATTGACCAGGTCATCGGCCACGGATTGGATAAAACAAGCATGCGGCTGCGGCCGCTCATAGGCGGAGGAGGAAGCCTGCAACTCGCCCGTCTCGTGATCGACAAAGAAATGGCCCTGGCTGGGACCGTCAATGCCATAGGCCCAATGCATGCCGGTATTGAACCATTGCGGTGAATTGGGCGCCGCCATTTGCCGGGCCAACATGTGGCTCAGTTCATCGCAAAAGGCGATCGCATCTTCTTCCGCATCGAAATAGCCGCCCTTCCAGCCCCAATATGTCCAAGTCCGGGCCAGACGGTCGAACACCTGACGGGCGGAAGTTTCCTGCTCGTCGCGCTTATCCTTGGGCAGGGCGGCCATGGCTTCTTCATCGACTTCCTCGCGCCACAGCCAAATCGGCACGTCGTCTTCGGGAACACGCTTGCGGGCGGCAGGAATTCCGGCTTTGCGGAAGTATTTCTGGGCCAGGATATCGCAGGCCACCTGCGACCAGGCACTGGGCACCTCGATATCGTCCAGCTTGAAAACGACGGTGCCGTCAGGGTTTCGGATTTCACTGCTGGTCGTGCGGAATTCGATATCCGCGTATGGTGAATGTCCTACTTCCGTGAACCGCCGTGAAATTCGCATGTGTTTCTCCCGCCCCCAATCTCGTATTTTATTTCGCCGCCGGTATGATTAACAATAAATTCAACATATTGTGGTTTCCGACGGGATAGCGACCATATCTAGTGGTCTAACGTCGGTCAAGTGATTATCGCCTGTGGATAACTATTTAATCGGGGTGGTCTGTACAAAGTCGTTTTCTTTGAAAATCAAAAAGTTAAGACCATGCTTTAAACTCCCGACTCGGCATAATGTTGGCAAAGGCTCAGCGGGATCGCAACTAATATTAGTGTGCCTTATGAAAATTGGGACCAGATATAGACTTTGGCGGGAATATCCGCTGCGAATCCTGCTGGACCAGAGGCCCCGTCAATGCAATAGTCCGGCCCGGATAAGTGCGAAATTTAGGTGGTAACTCATGGGCGCGACTGTTGGAACCCGATTGATGACTTGGTGGAAAGGCAAGGAGGTTGGCCAGGATAGCGCCGGCAACCGCTATTACACCGAGAAATCCGGCGGGAATCGCCGCTGGGTGATCTACGAAGGCGAGCCGGAGGCCAGTAAAGTGCCGGCGGAATGGCACGCCTGGCTGCATCGCACGGTTGATCAGCCACCCCTTGGCGAACGGCCGGTGATTCCCTGGGAAAAACCCCATTTGGCCAACCCCACCGGCACGGCCACCGCCTACCGGCCGGGCGGCAGCGTGCTATCCGGCGAAGATCGGCAGAAAAGTGGCGGTGATTATCAGGCCTGGACGCCGGAATAACCACATGTGAGGCTACCCGGACGGGTACCGGAATTAATTGGGAGAGGTAGGCTAATGAGCGGCAATTTGGTGGAAACTCTCGTCGGGGCGGTGGTTTTGCTGGTCGCGGGGTTTTTTCTCTATTTTTCCTATGACAAGGCCGATGCGGGTACTGTTTCCGGCTATGCCTTGATCGCGAAGTTCGACAAGGTTGACGGCGTCAAGGTGGGCAGCGACGTCATGCTTGCCGGGATCAAGGTGGGCACGGTGACCGATCAAACCCTTGATAGCGAGGAATATCTCGCCGTACTGACGCTATCATTCTTGACGAGTGTCAAACTGCCGGACGATTCGGCCATAAAAATTGCCTCCGACGGTCTGTTGGGCGGCAAATATCTGAGCGTCGACCCCGGCGGTTCGGAAGATTATCTCGAACCGGGCGACGAAATCCGCTTTACCCAGGGCGCCGTTGATTTGACCGAATTGATCGGTAAGGCCATTTACAATACGGGCAGCGGCGGTGCCAAAGCGGAGTAATCCGGCAAACGATGAAACCATCTGGTGTTGTCGCCCGGATCCTGGGGCTGGGAATCCTGATTTTCATAACCAATCCGGCTATAGCCCAGAGCGGAAGTGATCTGGGCCCGGAGGTGCGGGGTGCCCTGCTGCGGGGCCTGGATAAGATTACCGCGCGGATCACCACATTCGAAGCGCCCCTGGGCGAAGAAGTGCAATTCGGTACCTTACGCATCATCGCCCAGACCTGCCGCAAAAGGCCGCCCGAAGAAGCGCCCGAAGTCGCTGTCTTTCTTGAGATCGATGAAGAACGCCCAGGTGAAAGCGGCCGACAGCCGTTGTTTTCCGGTTGGATGTTCGCCTCCTCGCCCGCCCTCTCGGCTCTGGAGCACCCGGTCTATGATGTATGGGTGATCGATTGCAGCACCGCCGACGCGGACAGCGACTTGCCCGAAAGTTTGAAATCACCCGCCACGCCCAAGGCCGACGCCAACCGTGAATGATAGGCTTCACGGCTGATCTCCATGGCGCCGAACTGGCGCAGATGGTCGGTGATGAACTGCGTGTCCAGCAACACGAACCCGCCCGCGAGCAGCCGCGCCACCAGATGCACCAGCGCCACTTTGGAAGCATCGGTCCGGCGGCTGAACATGCTTTCGCCAAAAAATGCGCCGCCCAGGGCGATGCCGTACAGGCCGCCGGCCAGTTCACCGTCGGCCCAGGTTTCGATACTATGGGCATGGCCGCGCCGATGCAGTTCGGTAAACAGCTGCTGGATCTCGTCGTTGATCCATGTGGTCCAGCGCCCGGCGGCCGGCGTGGCGCAGGCTGTCATGACCGCTGCAAAGGCGCTGTCGATGCGGATCTCGTAGGGTTCCCGACGCACCGTGCGCGCCAGGCGCCGCGGCAGGTGAAAGCTGTCCAGGGGTAGAATGCCCCGCTGTTCAGGATCGACCCAGAACATCTCCGGATCGTCCCGCCCTTCGGACATGGGAAAAATACCCGCGGCATAGGCCTTTAGGACGATGTCGGGGGTGATCTTCATCCCCGTTCCGATAGCTCCCGTGGCGACGTGGCGCTAGTTGTCCGACGCGCCCATTTTGTCCCAATTGTACAAGGCAGGCTCCTTGTTTTGAAACCGGCGTACCGCTTCCTTGTGGTAATCGGTGGTGGCCATGATGGCCTGGCCGTCCGCTTCCAGTTCCGCCATGGTGGCATAGTCTGATTGGAAGCTGCGGTTGACGATTTTCTTAGTCATGCCAATGGCCTCCTTGGAACCCTGGGCGAGACGGGCGGCCAGGGCGCGGGCGGCGGGCATCAGATCGTCGGCCGGATAAATTCCGTAAAGCAGGCCCATGTCATTGGCTTCCTGGGCGTCCATGGAACGCGCCGTATACATCAACTCCTTGGCCTTTTGCATGCCAACGGCGCGGGGCAGGGAATAAAACACCGCCATGTCCGGCACCAGACCAATGCGTCCGAAGACGGAGGAAAAGCTCGCCCGTTCGCTGGCCAGCACAAAATCAGCCTGCAGCGCCAGGGCCAGTCCGCCGCCAAACGCCAGCCCGTTCACCGCCGCGATCACGGGACAATCTAGATTATGCAGGCGCACCAGCCATTCGTGCATGCGCATCAAGCGGCTGCGGGCCCGGGTTGGCTGGGCCCGGGTCGGATCGCCCATGCCCTTGACATTGCCGCCTGCGCTAAAGGCCCGCTCGGTGCCGGTAAGGATCAGGACATTGACGTCATCATTGCTCTGCACCGTATCAAGCATGCGGATGAAGTCGTCTTTCAGGCCATCGGTCAGGGCGTTCAGAACATCCGGCCGGTTCATGGTGAAGGTGGCGATGCCGTTGTCATCTATTTCAAAAATAGCGTCGGTGAATGTCTCGCTCATGATGTTCCGTCCTTGTTGTTTTTTTGTTTAGTCCTGTTGCTCCAGAAACTGTTCCAGCCAATGGATGTGATAGTCCCCATCAATGAAATCTTGCTCCTGGATCAGATCGGTATGCAATGGGATATTGACTTCTATCCCGTCCACGACGAATTCGCCCAGGGCCCGGTTTAGGCGCATCAGGCAATCGTTGCGGGTGGTGCCGTGCACCACCAGCTTGGCGATCAGGCTGTCGTAATAGGGCGGGATACGGTAGCCCGCGTAAAGGCCCGAATCCACCCGTACACCCAAGCCGCCCGGCGCATGAAAATCACCGACCTGTCCGGGCGAGGGGACAAAGGTCTTGGGGTGTTCGGCGTTGATGCGGCATTCGATGGCATGGCCGGAAAAGCGGATATCCTCCTGGGAAAAGGACAGCGGCGCACCGGCGGCGATGCGGATCTGTTCCCGCACCAGATCGATGCCGGTAATGGCTTCGGTGACGGGATGCTCCACCTGCAGGCGGGTATTCATCTCGATGAAATAGAACTCACCGTTTTCATACAGGAACTCAACCGTACCCAACGAGGTGTATTTGATCTTTGACAGCGCATCGACCACGGTCTGGCCAATGGCCTTTCGGACGGCATCGTTCAAGGCCGGCGAGGGGGCCTCTTCAAGGACTTTTTGATTGCGCCGCTGCAGGGAGCAGTCGCGCTCTCCCAGATGCACCACCTTGCCGGTGCCGTCACCGATCACCTGCACCTCGATATGGCGGGGTTGTTCCAGGTATTTTTCCAGATAGACCGCATCGTCGTTGAAGGCGGCCTTGCTCTCCGTGCGGCAGGCCTCCAGCGCCGTGGCGAATTCATCTGCCCGCCGAACCAGTTTCATGCCCCGCCCGCCGCCGCCCGAGGCGGCCTTGATCAGAACCGGATAGCCCATGTCGGCCGCCAGCGCCTTTGCCTCTTCCGGATCGGTAACCTCGCCGTCGCTGCCCGGCACCACCGGAATGCCCAGACCCTTGACCGTCTGCTTGGCCTGAATTTTATCACCCATGGTCCGGATATGCTGTTCCGACGGTCCGATGAAGGTGTAGCCGTGCTCCTCGACAATGTGTGCGAATTCCGCGTTCTCCGAAAGAAAGCCGTAGCCCGGATGGATACCCTCGCTGCCCGTGATCTCGGCCGCCGCCAGAATGGACGGGATATTCAAATAGCTGTCGATGGCCGGGGGCGGGCCGATGCAGACCGCTTCATCGGCCAGGCGCACATGCATGGCATCCGCGTCCGCCGTGGAATGGATGGCCACGGTGCGGATGCCCATCTCGCGGCAGGCCCGATGCAGGCGCAGGGCGATTTCCCCACGGTTGGCGATAAGAACTTTTTCGAACATGGCGGTATTATTCGACGATCATCAGGATGTCGCCGTATTCCACCGGCGTGGCGTTGTCGAACAGGATCTGTGTCACCACGCCTGACTTCGGCGCGGGAATTTCGTTGAAAGTCTTCATCGCCTCGATGACCAATAATGTCTGCCCGGCTGAAATCTGATCGCCCACCTTCACGAACGGCGCCGCATCGGGGGAGGCGGAATGATAGGCGGTGCCCACCAAGGGCGATGGCACGGCACCTGGATGGGCGGATAAATCGCCGCTCCCATCCCCCGCTGGCGCCGGTGCCGCCACCGCTCCGGCCGCGGTCGGCGCGGCCGTCGGCACCGCGATCACGGGCGCGATGGGGGCCGTGGCCCGAACCAGACGCATGCGGTCGTCATCCCGCTCAATCTCGATCTCGCTCAAACCGGTTTCCTCCATCAGGGCGGCCAGTTCGCGGATCAGATCCTTATCGACCTTGGTTTTTGCCATGGTTGTCGTGCCTTTCTTCCGTCCCGGTCTTCCGTACTAACCGAATTTTTTCGCCGCCGCCGCCAGGGCGGATAGATATCCATCCGGGCCCAGGCCACAGATCACCGCGACCGCCAGGGAGGAGATATAAGAATGATGCCGGAAGCTTTCACGTTGATAAATATTAGACAGATGCACTTCGTAGACCGGCAGTTCGGCCGCCCGCAAGGCATCCGCGATGGCGACAGAGGTATGGGTGTAGGCGCCGGCATTGATGATTATGGCGTCGGCCTGGCCACGGGCCTGTTGTATCCAGGTGACAAGGTCGCCTTCGCTGTTGCTCTGGCGGCATTCCACCGCGACGCCCAATTCACCGGCTTTTACCTGAATAGATGCATTCACATCATCCAGGGTTTCATGGCCATAGACATCCGGTTCGCGGGTCCCCAGCATATTCAGGTTGGGGCCGTGCAGGACCAATATATTTGCCGACATGGGAATTCACCGATGACAAGGAAACCACCGCCTATATACTGCCACGGCAACTGATAGGGAAGCCAGCGGGCCCTGGAAAATGCCGGTATTTTGTTCGCTGCCGGTTGCAACAGGGCACGCCTCTCCCCATAATTCCACTAGGTTCGTAATTGATGTGTTGCGTGTAAGGAACGGAGAACGATGTCCGTTGTCATTAACGGTGAAAACCGCGAAATTGCGTCCCCCTTGAGCGTCACGGCGTTGTTGGCGGACCTCGGTCTGGATGCCCGCAAGATCGCGTTGGAGCATAATCTTGAAATTGTGCCGCGCTCCGCCTATGACGACACAATGGTGGCGGACGGCGATAGGTTGGAGATCGTGCATTTTATCGGCGGCGGCGATGTGAAGAGTGAATCAGAGAACAATATGACCGACGATTCGAATGACGACAGCTGGTCCGTGGCCGGGCGCAAGATGACTTCGCGCCTGATCGTGGGCACGGGCAAGTATAAATCCTACGACGAAAACCACCGCGCTGTGGTGGCGGCGGGGGCCGAAATGGTCACCGTGGCGATGCGCCGGGTCAATGTCACCAACCCGGATCAGGAAATGCTGGTGGATCATATCGATCCCAAGCAATTCATCTATCTGCCCAATACCGCCGGCTGTTTCACCGGCGAGGACGCGGTCCGTACCCTGCGCCTGGCGCGGGAAGCCGGTGGTTGGGACCTGGTCAAGCTGGAAG
>JABIRL010000185.1 GCA_018667855.1 Rhodospirillaceae bacterium | reverse complement strand
TCGGCGGCAGTGTCTATGGCCTCGTGGCCCCCTTATATGCGATGGCAAATGTACTGGCTGCCCATCTTGCCGGCACGGAAGGCGAAGGCTTCACCGAAACGGCCCTGGCAACGAAACTGAAAGTGACCGGCGTCGACTTGTTCTCCGCCGGTGATTTTCAAGACGGTGAAGACCACGACGAAATCGTTCTGCGGGATGCCCAGAGCGGGATCTATAAGCGCCTGGTTCTCAGCGGCAACAAAGTCGTTGGCGCCGTGCTTTATGGCGATACTTCCGATAGCGCCTGGTTCTTCCAATTGATCAAGGATGGTGCCGATATATCCGAGATGCGCGAAACCCTGATCTTTGGCCCTGCCTTTGCTGGTGGCGCCCAGGCGGACCCCATGGCCGCCGTTACGGCTTTGCCCGACGAGGCGGAAATCTGTGGCTGCAACGGCGTCTGCAAGGGGCGGATCGTCGACGCCATCGGCGAAAAGAACCTAACCTCTCTTGATGATGTCAGGGCGCACACCAAGGCGTCCGCGTCCTGCGGCACCTGCACCGGCCTGGTTGAGGGCTTGCTCGCCTCGACCCTGGGCGCCGCCTATGATCCCAGTAGTACTCAGCCCATGTGCGGCTGCACCGCGTTGGGGCATGCGGACATTCGCCGCCTAATCGAAGCCAAGGAATTGAAGGCAATTCCCGATGTTATGCAGGCATTGGCGTGGACCAGTTCGGGCGGCTGCGCCAAGTGCCGTCCGGCCCTGAACTATTACCTGCTGGCGACCTGGCCCGGAGAATATGTGGATGATAGCCAGTCGCGCTTCATCAATGAACGTGTTCACGCCAATATTCAAAAAGACGGTACCTATTCGGTGGTGCCGCGCATGTGGGGCGGCATGACCAGCGCCGACGAACTGCGCGCCATCGCCGATGTGGTCGACAAGTTTGAAATCCCGGCGGTGAAATGTACCGGCGGCCAGCGCATCGATATGCTGGGCGTGCAGAAAGAGGACCTACCCGCGGTTTGGGCGGACTTGAATGCCGCCGGCATGGTCTCGGGCCACGCTTATGGCAAAGCCTTGCGCACGGTGAAAACCTGTGTCGGAACGGATTGGTGCCGGTTCGGCACACAGGATTCCGCTGGCCTGGGGATGCGGATTGAAAGGTTCATGTGGGGCTCCTGGACCCCGGCCAAGGTCAAAATGGCGGTATCGGGCTGTCCGCGAAATTGCGCCGAAGCAACCTGTAAGGATGTGGGTGTGATCTGCATCGATAGCGGCTATGAAATCCAATTTGCCGGCGCCGCCGGTCTGGACATCAAAGGCACTGAGGTTTTGGGCAAGGTCGCGACTGAAGCTGAAGCCTTGGAATTAATCGTTGCCTTGGTGCAGCTCTATCGGGAACAAGGCCATTATCTGGAACGGATTTACAAATGGGCCCGCCGTGTGGGCATCGAAACCATTCGCGCGCTGTTGCTGGACGATGGCAAACGGCGCAGGGCGTTGTACCAACGCTTCGTCTATTCCCAGACGTTCGTGCAATCCGATCCCTGGGCTGAGCGAACCGCCGGCCCGAATTCCCGTGAATTCTCGCCCCTGGCCAATCTTGTCACCTTGGAGGCGGCGGAATGACCCAGATGGAGGATAGCTGGATCGATGTCGGCGCGCTGGCCGAGATTGCCGTACGCGGCGCCCGGGTTGTTAAAACCCCCATTGGCTGCGTGGCTATTTTTCGCGGCGAGCAGGATGAGATATTCGCCATTGAAGATAGCTGTCCGCATAATGGCGGGCCGTTGAGCCAGGGCATCGTACATGGCAACGCGGTGACCTGCCCGCTGCACAATTGGGTGATCAGCCTGGAGACCGGCGCTGCCCAGGGCGCCGACGAGGGCAGCGTCAAAACATTTTCACTCAAACTCATCGACGGTCGTATCCTCCTCGATCTGACGGTGCTGGCGGCGGCACGGGCCGCTTGATGTCATGACGAGGCATGTCGAAACCACTGTCCAATCAGCGGTCAGATCAGCGGTCAAATCCACAGTCAAAACCACCTGCGCCTATTGCGGTGTGGGCTGCGGTATTCTGGCGACGACACACACGGATGGCAGTGTTGAGTTCGAGGGCGATCCGGATCACCCGGCAAATTTCGGGCGGCTTTGCTCCAAGGGTGCGGCGCTGGGCGATACCTTGTCGCTCGACGATCGATTGCTCCAACCCATGGTTGACGGCCGGCCGTCGAATTGGGACGGCGCCCTTGATCAGGTCGCGCGGCGCTTTGCCGACACGATCGCAGCGCATGGACCGGATTCCGTCGCCTTCTATGTCTCGGGCCAATTGCTGAACGAAGACTATTATCTGGCCAATAAGCTGATGAAGGGCTTCATCGGATCGGCCAATATCGATACCAATTCCCGCCTCTGCATGGCCTCTTCGGTAGCCGGGCATAAACGGGCCTTCGGCGCCGACACGGTACCGGGCTGCTATGAAGATCTGGAGCTGGCCGATGTTATCGTCCTGGTCGGCTCGAACTTGGCCTGGTGTCATCCCGTTCTCTACCAACGTATCGCAGCCGTCCGGGCACAACACGGTACCAAAATCGCTGTCATTGATCCCCGCCAAACCGCCACAACGGAAGCCGCTGATTTGCATCTTCCATTGGCCGCTGGTTCGGACGTGGCCCTGTTCAATGGACTGCTGGCGCATCTGGACAAGACCGGCGTCTTGGATCATGGCTACGTGGACCGATATACAAGCGGTTTTGCGGCGGCACTGGCGACGGCTCAGGCTTCGAGCATAGATGACATCGCGGCAAACACCGGACTGACGCCGGCAGCCTTGCAGGATTTCTACGATCTTTTTGCCGGTACCGAGCGCGTGATCACGGTCTATTCCCAGGGCGTTAATCAATCCACCTACGGCACGGACAAAGTCAACGCCATCATAAACTGTCATCTGGCGACGGGCAGAATAGGACGCCCCGGCATGGGGCCATTTTCCGTCACCGGGCAGCCGAATGCCATGGGCGGGCGCGAGGTCGGCGGTCTGGCCAATCAACTCGCCTGCCACATGGATTTGGAAAATCCGGAACACCACGCCCTGGTCCGGACTTTTTGGAATGCTGAAAATCTCGCTGATCGACCGGGCCTGAAGGCTGTCGAGTTGTTCGAAGCCGTCCGCGTCGGGCGTATCAAGGCACTGTGGATCATGGCGACCAACCCCGTGGATAGCCTGCCCGAGGCCGACACCGTCCGTGCCGCGCTGCAGGCGTGTCCCTTCGTCGTGGTGTCCGATGTTGCCCGGCATACGGATACGACCGCGCACGCCGATGTTCTGCTGCCGGCCGCCGCCTGGGGCGAAAAGGCAGGCACCGTGACAAACTCAGAACGCCGCATCTCGCGCCAGCGAGCGTTCCTGCCCAAAGCGGGCGCGGTGCGGCCCGATTGGTGGATCATTCAGCAAGTTGCCCGGCGAATGGGGTTTGCCGATGCTTTCAATTTCCGGCATCCGGCAGAGATTTTTGCCGAATACGCGGAACTATCCGGCCTCGACAATGGTGGCAAGCGGGACTTCGATATCTCCGCCCATGAGGCCATTTCAAATGAGGACTACGAAGGCCTGCAACCATTCCAATGGCCAATGGAGAAAGGCTCGATATCGTGTCAAACGCGGTTTTTTGCCGATGGGCAATTTTTTACGCCGGACCGTCGCGCCCGATTCAT
>JABIRL010000169.1 GCA_018667855.1 Rhodospirillaceae bacterium | reverse complement strand
GGGACTTTCCGGCGCGAAACCCTTGATCTGGGCAAAGATGATGCGGGGGTTGATGGCGCTGAGGCGTTCATAATCGAACCCCAACCTGGCGAATGTGCCGGGCGCCATGTTCTCGATCACCACATCCGCGCCTTCGATCAGTTTGACCAACAGTTCCTTGCCTTCGTCGGATTTCAGATTGCAAGTAACGCTGCGTTTGTTGAGGTTGAAATAGAGAAAATAATTGGCATCCACGCCTGGTTTGTCAGTGCCGCTCCACCGCCCCGGCTCACCACGTTTCGGCTCCTCCACCTTGACCACGTCCGCGCCCATCCAGGCCAGGGCCTCGGTGCAGGATGGTCCTGCCTCGAATTGGGTCAGATCGATCACTTTGATGCCGTTCAACGCGGGATTTGGTTCCGATGTGGTCGTGCCGTTCATGGAGGTTTTCCTTCATGCTCTTCTGGGAATGTTTGCATCGAGGCTGGCAATTAGGGAGAATTGCCGGTAACTGGGACGAGACAACCACTATAGAACAGGAAGCGGAACCTCGCATGAGATATCTTCACACCATGGTTCGGGTCAGCGATCTGGACAAAACATTGCACTTTTTCTGCGACTTGCTGGGCATGGTCGAGACGCGGCGCATGGAAAGCGAAAAAGGCCGCTTTACCAATATCTTCCTAGCCGCCTCCGAAGACGAGGCCGCCGCGCGGGAGAGCCGGGCACCAGTGGTGGAATTGACCTATAACTGGGACCCGGAGGACTACGACGGCGGGCGCAATTTCGGCCATCTGGCGTTTCAGGTCGACAATATTTACGAAACCTGCCAAAGCCTGATGGATGCCGGCGTCACCATCAACCGCCCGCCCCGGGACGGCCACATGGCCTTTATCCTGACGCCGGACAATATCTCCATCGAACTGCTGAATGCCGGTGGCGCCTTGGATCCTGCCGAGCCTTGGGCCTCCATGGAGAATACCGGCAGCTGGTAGCGTTTACTTGGCGCCTAGCGCCTGATGTCGTGTTGCAAGCTGATGGTTTTGCCACCCGTCGGCGCTAAACCGCGGCGCATGACGGTCGACGACGTGGTCAGGGACATTCGATAACTTACCGGCGTCTTTACATGATGGGGCAGGTCCAGGGTCCAGTCATGGCGACCCTTGACCGCCCGCCGCCCGCTGAGATCCGGCGGCGGGCGCAGGGTGCCGACCAGACGGCCCGCCAGGGTTTCCAGACCGGCCACGGCGTATACCTCTTTCTGCCCCAGCTCTATCCGCACGACAAACCCGCATAGGGTCGGCCCCCGCGACGTCTTGAATAAATTCTGTCCGGCCAGCGGAACCGGACGGAGCATTGGGCGCACCGCACCGAAATAGACCTCCGCGCAAGCATGTCCCAGGGGAGCATGTCGTTCCAGAATGCTGAGCCGCGGCTTCCTTGGCTCAATGTTCACGTCTTTTGGTGCTGTTTTCGATACTGTTTTTGATACTGTCTTTGGCATAGATTTGGGCGTGGCGACTTGGGTGATCTTTGCTGGTTTGGGTTTCGTGGTTGTTGTATCGGCAGCCGCCGGCGGACTTAAGGCCGCTGATTTGGGCGCCGGTTCCTGAACGGGGCTGGATTCCGGCATTATCAGTGTCGGTTGCGGGTCAAGCTGTCCGAATACCGCGTAGGCCCCGGCGGCCACGACAACGGCCACGACAGGCCATGCCCATTTGCCGCCGCGCGCGGTTTTTTCCGGGCTGGGGCGCGGCTTTTCCACCTCTATGGGGGAAGATACGGGCGCCAAGGGAATATCCAGAACGGCGCATAATTCGCTGACAGTTTCCGCGCCCTGGATCGCAAGACCGGAGCCCGGATCATTGGCCAACAGACGATCGTGATCGTCCCCCGACGGCACGATGAACACAGGCGCCACGTCGCCCTGTCGCCAACGGGTCAGATCGTCCCTGGCGGCCTGCATCTTTTCCGCTATGTGGCCAACGCCGCCGATCAGACCATCGAAATCCACGGTGCCGGTCAGACACAGGATGGCTTCCGCCTCCTCAACGTCGCGGCACAATGAATGGCTCCCCGCCGCCACCACCGCATGGGCCATGAAAGCGGCCAGCTGCCAGCTGTCGCCGCTGTCGATGGGGGCGGAAACCTCCAGGCGGAAGCCGCCTTCCGGAAAGGGGCCGAGGAATTTTTCAACCGGGCCGCCACCAGGATAGACGAAATCGTCGTAGCGGTCGCTGACAGCCAGCCGTTCCGAACCGCGGCCCAGCACCATCATGGACAGCGGCGCCCGCTCCCGGCTGATCCGCTGGATCTGCACCGGGCCGGCGGTGGTCAAGGCGAAGATGGCAAAAGCCGTCACCGCAACAACGCTTCCGTTCCAGGGTCCCGCAACAGGGGCAGAATGGGATCGTCGGCCTGGACGATAAACTGAATGACGCCGCGATGGGCCCCCGGCAGGGGAAAGCGGTGGCAACGGTCATCCCGGTCGCACAGCACCAGGGCGGCGGGCGATAAGCTGCCATCACCGCCATCCAATTCCAGAATTATGATGAACTGGTCCGCCTCCGCCTGGGATACCTCGACGGAAATTCGACAGCCGACACCACGCCGGGGCGGAATCTGCTCGGTACTGGCCGCGACCACCTCCCCCAGCCGATAAGTGGCGGCAGCGGCAATAAACTCCCGATAAGTCCGTCGCAGACTGAGGTTTTGCTCCAGCGCGGCCTCCAACGCCGCATCGGGCGCCGGGGCCGATGCCATGGCATGGGCATAGAGCCGGCCGGCGGAAATACCGGGGGCAGCCCCCGTTTCCAGGAGGGCTCTGCTCTCGGACAGATCGGCGAAGTGCTGACGCGCCCTGTCCAGTCCCGCTTCATCGGGCATTTCGATCTCGATCATCCGTCACTCCATAAAGTTTGCCGAATTCGAAGGCGAAGGTCGCGGTGTCCGCCGTGAACTGTGCCGCCAAACCGCCATCCCGGTCCAGCCGCTCCAAGCCGCCAAGATAGCCATCCAATACCTCTCCCACGGCGGTCAGCACCCCGGCGCCGACCCGGAAGCCCTCCCGCCGGTCTTCCCGGTCCAGGGCCTCGGCCTCAAAACCGCGCCGGGCAATCTGTTTAAAGGCCTTCGCCGCCTCTGCCTCCAACGCCGCAAGCTGTTCCGCGCTGGGCTCCATACCCTGGTCCAGCTGCCGCCGGGCCGCCTCGAACATGCGATCGGCCGAGGGCTCGGGGAAAGCTAAAATATCGCCATCCATGGCTTCATCCACCGGGCCCGCCTGGCTTAAGGCGTAGTAGGCCGCCTTTTGCAACCGATCCAGGCGGTCGTGAAGTTTTTCATATAGCGCGCGGCGCGCCTGATAACTTTCCGCCCCGCCGCAATCCAACAAATTCTGTTCCACGGCCTCGCCGGGGCGGAATTGTAAAGCGGTGGTAATCGCCGCCTGCACCGAACCAAACGCCACGTAGCGCAGGAAAGCCAACGGCAAACGCCGGGCAAAGGGCCCGTATTCCGCCAAGGGGGCCAGGGGTTCGCGTTCGCCGCTGGCGGTGAAAAACTTGATCTCCGCCGCCGGGCCGCTGTCCAGCAATGGCAGGGGATCGGACCAGGCCGCCAACTCACCCAAGGATCCGGGCGCATGGTTCAGATCATCCGGTTCCACCTCGCCCAACTCCCAATCACTGCCCAGGGGGGCGGCAACCTCGCCCGAGCGGCGGGCCTGGGTCACGGCCATGGCCTCGGTAAAATAGGCAAAACGCTGATAGGCCCGGCGGTAGGTTCTAAAATCGCCGGCATTGTGCTGACACCAGAATTGCAGAATGTCCTCGTCGGCAAAATTCAGACGCTGGTCGTCCCGCTGCCCACGCAGATAATTCAAGATGGCCATGAAAGCATCGTCATGCATGCCCTGTTCCAGGTGCCGGCCGCGATAGTGCCGCATGGCGGCGGCCAAACCGTTGGCGCCATCCTGGATCGCCCGCATCCCGCCGCCAGCTTCCAGCATCTTTTCGAATATGTCGCCTAACTGGCCGTGGAAAGCGAAGTCATCCATGCTGGCAAGAAATTCATAGATGGCCACCAGGACCGGCATACGGCCATAGGTGACCAGGAATTCGTCTTCGCCGTAGTCAATCGCCACACCATCGTCGGTCTGGGCAAAGCCGTCCCTGCACCAAGCCGAAGCGGCAAGCAGATCTTCCAGGTCGCGCCGGCAGCCTGCCGCCGTAATTCGATCACCGCCCAGGAAAAACCGCCAGCGCCCGGCCAGATCACCGCACGCGGCATCAACCGCATTGACCAGATGGCACAACTCGAACAACGGCGTGTCACGATTGCGCCCGCCGCCATGGCCGGCCAGGAAGCGGGCCAGACGTTGCAGCACCAGGGGGCTGTATTTGCCGTCTCCCGACATCGCGGTCGCCTCGGCCAGGGCCCTGAAATCACTCAGGAACTGACCATCGGCGCCGCTACCCATCAGATGTTGTTCATTCATCATAGGAACCCATGCTAATCCGACGGCTGTAGTTTAGCCGAAGTTTCACCACCTTGCGCACATAGGCGTAGGTCGCCGGAATAATGCGCGCCCGTGGCAGATCCCCCACCGCCGAGCCACCATTGTAATACGACAGTGCCAGATCGACCCGCCCCCGATACCGCCCCAGCAATCGTTGCAGAAAATGCAGGCCCAAACGGATGTTGATGCGGGGCTGCCACAGTTGCTCAGGCGCGATGCCGTATTCCTCCCACGCGGTTTGGGGCATGATCTGCATGACGCCGCGCGCGCCCTTGTGGCTGACCACGGTCGGGTCAAAATAAGATTCCGCATGGGCCACCGCCAGGGCCAGGGCCGGCGCCACGCCCATGTTTCGGGCTTCCGCCACCACCAGCCGTTGGATGGCCTTGCGCTCGCTGCTGGCCAGCGCATTGCCCGCACCAAGCAGTATCATGAGGAACACCACGGCGGCACGCATCTTATCTAGCCCCGCCGGTCGTCTTGCGCATGGCGCCAGTGACGCCATCCAGGCGTGAAGTCATCCAATTCGCCATTCTTGTGACGCCAGCCATTGCGGGGCGCGGAACGATGCTGGCGTTGGGCCAAACGCCGGCGTTGATGTTCTGCCCTGGCGACATGACGTTCCACGCGGCGGGCCGCACGATCCTTGCGGATCAGACGAGCGCGACGATGGAAGCGGCGTTCCGCTTCGGCATCCCGTTCCGAAATGTCAACAACCGCCGCAGGCGCCGTACGCGCGGGCGTCCAGCTTTCCTTGGTGGTGGCGTTACCCGCCCGCCAGACCACCGCCTGAGCCGCATAGCGTTCCTGCCAACGCAGCACGGTCTGGACATAGCGTTTGGTGTAGCCGTGGGCCTGGGCCGCAGCACCGCTGCCGCGCAAACTGCCGCCATTGTAGTGCGACAGGGCCAGATCCCAACGACCGCCATAGCGTTCGATCAATTGCTCCAGGAAACTCAGACCCAATTGGATATTCAGGCGGGGGTTCCACAGCTCGTCCGCCGCGACACCGAACTCCGTCCGCGCTGTGCGCGGCATGATCTGCATGACGCCACGGGCACCTTTCTCGGACAGGGCGGCGCCCTGGAAATCAGACTCCACCTTGGCCAAAGCCAGGGCCAACGACGGCGGCAGCGAGGTTCCTTCGGCCTCTTCCACCACCAGGCGTTTGATTTCATTTCGGTCCAATGCGGCCGGGTCGGGGCGCGCCTGGGCGCCTTGAGACAACGTGGCGGTGGTCAGGGACAACCCCAGAAACAGCGCCTTCGCTAGGTTGGAACGGGTCATTTTTCGTGCTCCTTGATAGCGTCAAGCCAATGACGGTTGAGGATGGTGACGGTCACATTCGGCAGGGCCAGGCGGTTCTTTGCCGCCATGACCTCGGCCAGGGAAAGATCGGGTGAAACCGCCAGGACCGGCCGGGTCATGGCCGTCATGTCAGCGGGATTGAATGTTTGCAGTTTGTCGTCGAGAAATCGCCCGCTGCTGAATATGATCAGCTGACGGGGCTGTACGACACGCGTGTCCTGTTGGCTCTCTTCAGCGTCTTCCGCCGCCGCCTTTTGATCGGCCGGTGCTGCCAGGCGCATGGGGTCCGACATGGTTTTGGCCGCGGCCGACCCTTTGGGCTGGCCGCCTTGGCCGCCCATGGAAACCATGGTCAGGATCATGATGGCAAAGAACGCCATGGCCAAAGCCAGGGCTATTTCCGTCATCGCATTACCGCTGTCGCTGCCCGCCATGGAGATGCCGCCTTGTATAGTATGACCGATCCCCGGAATTGGGGTGTGCCTGTGTTATGGCGGGGTCAGGGGCGATTTTCGTAAACTCAGCCGAAAAATGATGAATTTCTATTTTAAAGTGTAAATTTCCTAAGTATAAACTCGTATAATTAGATTTTTGACATTGAAATGAAGCTCCGATTCACGCATCCCGAAAAATTGTGCTATAAGGCCTCTCCGCCGAACGGGCTCGGGTGATTGGGGACTTGACCACCAGGGCAGAATTAACGATGAAGCGCGGGGAAACGGCTCGCCCAGAGCCAGCGCAGCAAAAAAACGGCGTGTAGGGAATAATAGTTAGTTAGGACGTACGATATGAATGTAAGGGGCTTGCCCGAGCCGCAAGGCTTATACACCCCGGAAAACGAGCACGAAAATTGCGGCGTTGGGTTTTTGGCCAATATCAAGAACCGGAAAAGCCACCAAATTATTCGTCAGGGGTTGCAGATTCTGGTCAATCTGGACCATCGGGGCGCGGTTGGCGCCGACCCGTTGGCCGGCGATGGCGCCGGCATCCTGTTGCAAGTTCCCGACCGCCTGTTCCGCGAAGACTGCGCCGAAAAAGGCATTATCCTGCCGGATGTCGGCGATTATGCCGTGGGCATGTTTTTCCTGCCGCAAAACGAAGAGACGGCCGCGATGTGCGTCGCCACGGTGGAAAAAATCACTGTCGACGAAGGCCAGGTCTGCCTGGGCTGGCGGGATGTGCCCGTTGATAATTCGTACCTTGGCGAAAGCGTGAAGCCGGACGAACCGATGATCCGGCAATTTTTTGTTGGACGCGGCCCGAATACCGCCGATCAGGACGCTTTTGAGCGGAAATTGTTCGTTATTCGGAAGCAGGCCCACAGGAAAATCTGGAACAGCGGCGCGGACGATGTGGACGCTGTCTACGTCACGTCCATGTCCAGCCGGACCATCGTCTACAAAGGCATGGTGCTGTCGGGCAATCTGTCGAACTATTACCTTGATCTGCAGGACGAACGGGCGGAATCCGCACTGGCGCTTGTGCATCAGCGTTTTTCCACCAACACCTTCCCCTCTTGGCGTTTAGCCCAGCCGTTCCGTTATCTGTGCCACAATGGCGAGATCAATACGGTGCGGGGCAATATCAACTGGATGGCGGCCCGACGCCATGCCATGAGCTCGACCGTCCTAGGCGATGATCTGGAAAAATTGTGGCCGCTGATCGGCGATGGCGCCTCTGACTCGGCAACCTACGACAATGCCTTTGAACTGCTGGTGGCGGGCGGCTATTCACTGTCCCACGCCATGATGATGATGATCCCCGAGGCCTGGAACGACAACGCCTTGATGGATGCGGACCGGCGCGCATTTTACGAATACCATGCCGCGTTGATGGAGCCCTGGGACGGCCCCGCCGCCATACCCTTCACCGATGGACGCCAGATCGGCGCCACCCTGGACCGCAACGGCCTGCGCCCGGCCCGCTATGTGGTAACCGACGACGATTTGGTGATCATGGGTTCGGAAGTCGGCGTGCTGGATATCCCGGAAGAGAAGATCGTCCAGAAATGGCGCTTGCAGCCGGGCAAGATGTTCCTGATCGACATGGAAGAAGGCCGCATTATCGGCGATGAGGAGATCAAGGCCTCCCTGGCCCAGGCGAAGCCCTACCAGAAATGGCTGGATGAGACGCAAATCCAGTTGGAGGATCTACCGGACGAAGTGGGGCCCATGGCGCCCGACGCCCGTACATTGCTGGACCGTCAGCAAGCCTTTGGCTACACCCAAGAAGATACCAAGTTTTTCCTCACTCCCATGGCCCTGACGGGGCAGGATCCCATCGGCTCCATGGGTATCGACGTACCGTTGGCCGTGCTGTCCGACCGGCCCAAGCGGCTGTTTGATTACTTCAAGCAATGTTTCGCCCAGGTCACAAACCCGCCCATCGATCCGATCCGGGAAGAGCTGGTGATGTCCCTGGTATCGCTGATCGGGCCGCGGCCGAACCTGCTGGACCCTGACGATGCCGGCACCAAGAAACGCCTGGAAGTGCGTCAGCCGATCCTGACCAATATGGATCTGGAACGGGTCCGCCGGATCGAAAACCAAGTGGGCCAGGTGTTCCGCACCTATACCCTGGACATCACCTATCCGGTCGCCGAAGGCGCCGCCGGCATGGCAAAGGCCATGGAAGAACTATGCAAGCATGCCGAAGAGGTGGTGGAGCGGCCCTATAACATCCTGATCCTGTCGGACCGGGGCGTGGATGTGGATCGTGTCGCCATTCCGATCCTGCTGGCCACCGCCGGGGTGCATCACCATCTGATCCGCACCGGCCAGCGCACAGAAGTGGGCCTGGTGGTGGAGACGGGCGAGGCCCGGCGAGTGCATGATTTCTGCCTGCTGGCGGGCTATGGCGCCGAGGCGATCAATCCTTATCTGGCCTTTGATACATTGTCGGATTTACGTCCGAAACTGCCCGAGGATCTGGCTGAAGAGGAATTGCACAACCGCTATATCAAGGCGGTGGATAAGGGCATTCTGAAAGTGATGTCGAAGATGGGCATCTCCACCTATCAATCCTATTGCGGGGCGCAGATATTTGACGCCGTGGGATTGAGTCAGGATTTCCTGGATCTGCATTTCGCCGGTACCCGCTGCGCCATCGACGGCGTCGGCATCGAACAGGTGGCCGAGGAAACCGTGCGGCGGCATCTGATCGCCTACAATGACGTCCTGCCCTATCGCGACGTGCTGGAAGTCGGCGGCGAATTGTCTTACCGCCAGCGCGGCGAGGAACATGCCTGGACACCGGAAACCGTGGCGTTGTTGCAGCATGCGGTCCGCGCCGGCGACCGGAGCAAGTACCAGGCCTTTTCCCGGCGCATGAACGACCAGGATAAAAAACTGCGCAACCTGCGCGGCCTGTTCGAATTTAAATTCGCGGATCAACCCATTCCCCTGGATGAAGTTGAACCGGTGACGGAGATCTTCAAGCGCTTCGCCACGGGCGCCATGTCCTTCGGCTCCATCTCGTGGGAGGCGCACACCAATCTGGCCATCGCCATGAACCGCATCGGCGGCAAGTCCAACAGCGGCGAGGGCGGCGAGGAGGCGGAACGCTATCGGCCCCTGAAAAACGGCGACAGCATGCGTTCGGCCATCAAACAGGTGGCTTCGGGCCGTTTTGGCGTGATGGCGGAATACCTGGTCAATGCCGCCGATATTCAGATCAAGATGGCCCAGGGCGCCAAGCCTGGCGAGGGCGGACAGCTGCCGGGCCACAAGGTGGATGAATGGATCGCCCGTGTGCGACATTCCACGCCGGGCGTCGGCTTGATCTCGCCACCGCCGCATCACGATATCTATTCCATCGAGGATCTGGCGCAGCTGATCCACGATCTGAAAAACGTCAACCCGGAAGCCCGGATTTCCGTCAAGCTGGTTTCGGAACTGGGCGTGGGCACGGTCGCGGCCGGCGTCTCCAAGGCGCATGCGGATCACGTGACTATTTCCGGATATGACGGCGGCACGGGCGCCTCTCCCATCACGTCGATCCAGAGCGCAGGCAGCCCGTGGGAGATCGGCCTGGCGGAAACCCATCAGACCCTGGTGATGAACCGCCTGCGCGGCCGTATCGCGGTACAAGTGGACGGCGGTCTGCGCACGGGTCGGGACGTGGTTATCGGCGCCATGCTGGGAGCGGACGAATTCGGCATCGCCACCGCCGCCTTGATTTCCCAGGGCTGTATCATGATGCGCAAATGCCATCTGAACACCTGCCCGGTGGGCGTGGCGACCCAGGACCCCGAATTGCGCAAGCTGTTCCCCGGCAAGCCGGAACACGTGATCAACTATTTCACATATGTGGCCGAGGAAATCCGGGAATTGATGGCACAGCTCGGCTATCGCAGGTTCGAGGACATGATCGGCCAACGGGACCGCTTGGAAACCCGCGCGGCGGTGGATCATTGGAAGGCTAAGGGCCTGGATCTTGCCCCGTTGCTGCACAAACCCGATCCGGGACCGGGTGTGGCGATACGAAATTCCGAGAGCCAGGACCACGGTCTGGATAAGGCCCTGGATCACCAGTTGATCGAACTGGCCCAGGCCTCCATCGACCGGCGGCATCCCGTCAATATTGATCTGCCGATTAAGAATACCAATCGCACGGTCGGCGCCATGCTGTCGGGCCGCATCGCCCGGCGTTACGGCGGTGCGGGCCTGGACGACGATACGATCCATTCGAAATTCACTGGCAGTGCGGGACAGAGCTTCGGTGCGTTTCTTGCCAGCGGCGTCACATTTGAGCTGGAAGGCGATGCCAACGACTACGTAGCCAAGGGCCTGTCGGGGGGACGTTTGATCATATACCCGCCCAAGGTCTCCACCATCACGCCGGAGGACAATATCCTGATCGGCAACACGGTGTTGTATGGCGCGATTAGCGGTGAATGCTATTTCCGCGGCGTCGCCGGCGAACGCTTCGGCGTACGGAATTCCGGTGTCACGGCGGTGGTTGAAGGCGTCGGCGATCACGGTTGCGAATATATGACGGGCGGCGTGGTCGTTGTCCTGGGCGTCACGGGGCGCAACTTCGCCGCCGGGATGAGCGGCGGCATCGCCTATGTGCTAGATGAAAGCAGCGATTTCCATATGCGCTGCAACATGGCCATGGTGGAGCTGGAACCCATCGCGGACGAGGATCAGGCGCTGGAGGATCAAAGCCACCAGGGCGGTGATCTGGAAACCCATGGCCGGGTCGATCTGGTGCACGACATGACCCGTTATGATGCCCAACGCCTGCACGGCCTGATCGAAAACCATATGCGCTATACCGGCAGCGACCGGGCGCGCGAGATTTTAGACAACTGGGACGAATATCTGCCCCGTTTCGTCAAGGTCATGCCGGTGGATTACCGCCGCGCCTTACAGGAGATGCAGACCCAGGCAAGAGAGGTATCGCGGACCGGCGAGTCCGTCGCGGTAGGAGGCGAGTAGACAGTATGGGTAATTATCATGGGTAAGCCGACCGGCTTCATGGAGATCGCCCGGCGCGATCGTTCCTACGCGCCCGAGGCGGAGCGGCTGGAACATTACAACGAATTCACCATTCCCCTGACCGAGCCCGAAGCCCGGCAGCAAGGCGCCCGCTGCATGGATTGCGGCATTCCGTATTGCCACAACGGCTGCCCGGTAAACAACATCATCCCGGAATGGAATGACATGGTCTATCAGGGCGAATGGAAGGAAGCCTTGCGCATCCTGCATTCGACCAACAATTTCCCGGAATTCACGGGCCGCATCTGCCCCGCGCCGTGCGAGGCATCCTGCACCCTGAACATCACCGACCAGCCGGTAACCATTAAGACCATCGAGGTTTCGATCGTCGAAAAAGGCTGGGCGGAAGGCTGGATCGTACCCCGCATCGCCAAGCGGCGCACGGGCAAGACCGTCGCCGTGGTGGGCTCCGGTCCCGCCGGCATGGCCTGCGCCCAGCAGTTGGCCCGCGCCGGCCATAGCGTCGTGCTGTACGAAAAGAATGCCCGGATCGGCGGCTTGTTGCGTTACGGCATCCCCAATTTCAAGATGGAGAAGCACTTCATCGACCGGCGCATGGCGCAAATGCGCGCGGAAGGCGTGGAATTCCGACCCAACAGTCACATCGGCATCACCATTCCGATCGAGGAAATTCAAGAAAAATTCGACGCCATTGTCCTGACCGGCGGCGCGGAACATCCCCGTGATATGCCCGTCCCGGGTCGGGATTTGACCGGCGTGCATTTCGCCATGGAATTCCTGACCCAGCAGAACCGCCGTCTGGATGGCGAGCCGCTCGGTGATCGGGCGGAGATCCTGGCCACCGACAAGCATGTGGTTGTGATCGGCGGCGGCGATACGGGCTCCGACTGCGTCGGCACATCAAACCGCCAGGGCGCGGCTTCGGTCACGCAGTTGGAGATCATGCCGAAGCCACCCGAAAAAGAAGACAAAGCGCTGACCTGGCCCGACTGGCCCATGAAGCTGCGCACGTCGTCTTCCCACGAAGAGGGTTGCGCGCGGGACTGGTCCGTCCTGACCAAAAGGATCCGGGAAAAAAACGGCAAGATCGAGGCCCTGGAACTGGTCCGGGTAAATTGGGAAGCCGATGACAGAGGCGCCATGAACATGGAGGAGGTGCCTGACAGCGCCTTCGAACTAAAGGCCGATCTGGTCCTGCTCGCCATGGGCTTCGTGCATCCGGTCAAGACCGGCATGCTGGAAAACCTCGAAGTCGCCTTGGATCCCCGGGGCAATGTGCAGGCGGATACGGTGGATTATCAAACTTCCGTGCCCGGGGTCTGGTCGGCGGGCGATATGCGCCGGGGTCAATCCCTGGTGGTCTGGGCCATCCGTGAAGGCCGCCAGTGCGCCCGCTCGGTGGATCAGGCCTTGATGGGCAGCACGGTCCTGCCGCGCTAGATCCGGCTTCCTTTGAACAAGCAGTCGCCAACGGCGCCACCGGCAAACCTGCTCGGCGCGTCATTGTGGATGCTGGGCGCCGTGGCGTCTTTTTCCGCCATCGCCATAGCGGGACGCGAGGCGTACCATGAAATGGACGTCTACGAGTTGATGTTCTATCGCAGCGTTATCGGCGTCGTCATTTTCATGACCTACGGCGCGTTGAGCAAGGGCGGTTTCGCGCAGTTTCGCACCCAGCGGATTGGATTACATTTTGTCCGCAACATGGTCCATCTGGTCGGGCAGTTCGGCTGGTTCTATGCCCTGGCTCTGATCCCACTGGCGCAATTGTTTGCCTTGGAATTCACCACCCCGCTGTGGATTGCCATCCTGGCGCCATTCCTGCTTGGCGAACGCTTGACGAAAACGCGTCTGGCCGCCGTGGCCCTGGGCTTCGCCGGTGTCTTGGTGGTCCTGCGTCCCGGGCTGGAGACCATCAACCTCGGTTCGATCGTCATGCTGATCGGCGCCATGGGTTTTGCCGGCGCCATGATGATGACCAAGCGTCTGGCCCCCACGGAAAAACCGATGACTATTTTGTTCTATATGGCCCTGATGCAGACGCCTGTCGGTCTGCTGTTGGCTTTCAACACCCTACACTGGCCCAGCCCGATTACGGCGATGTGGCTGGTGCTGATATCGATCCTTGGCTACACGGCGCATTTCTGCATTGTCCGCGCCATGAGCCTGGCCGACGCCATCGTCGTCGCGCCCATGGATTTTCTGCGCCTGCCGCTCATCGCCGTAGTCGGCGTGGTACTGTATGCCGAGCCTTTGGAGTTATGGGTTCTGCTGGGCGGCGCCCTGGTCCTGCTGGGTAACTACGGCAACCTGATGGCGGAGCGGAAAAAGGCTTAGATCTCGACGCCCAGGCCCTTCAAGGCCGCCCTGATATTCCGTTGCTGATCCCCATCCGCCGGCGGCATGGGCTGGCGCGGCCAGCCGGACGGGACGCCCTGCAGGCTTTGCGCGAATTTCGTCGCGGCGGGCAGGTTGTCGTGAGGCATCAAGGCATTCCACAGGCGCAGCAGTTTCAGATGCAATTCGTGGGCCGCTTCATGATCGCCGTCTTTCACCGCATCCCACAGGGCCACCGACGGCCCCGGCGCGGCGGTGAGAATGGCCGCAATGGAGCCATGCGCACCTAAAGTATAGGAAGGATACATCAGGGCATCGACGGCGCTGAAGATCAGCTTACCCGGCTGTACGTCCGCCATCAGGTCGGCGAACATTTTCAGATCACCCGCCGATTGCTTAACACCGATCACCTCCGGCACCTCGTCCATGATACGGATCAGCAGTTCCGGCGACAGATAGGTCCAGGGCACCACGTTGTAGATGATGATTTTCTGACCAGTCTCGCCGGCCATGGTGCGAAAATGTTCCACCATGGCATCATCGGTGGGGCGAAACAGATAATGCACCGGCGTCACCTGCAGGGCGGCAGGCCCCAGCTCAGCCACCATCTTGCCCCGGCGCGCGGCCTCCCGCGTGCTGTCGCAGATGATCCCGGCGATGATCGGCGCGCGGCCCGCTGCCGCCTCGACCCCGGCGGCCACCAGATCCCGGCCTTCCTCCGCCGTCAGCGTATGTCCCTCGCCGGTGGAACCGCCCACCGCCACACCACGAGCGCCCTGGCTGATCAGCCAATCCACCTGGGCCGCCGCATCTGCAAAAAGTATTTCACCATTTTCATCAAACGGCGTGGTGGACGGCGGGATGACGCCTGAAAGCTCTGTCATTGTTTCTTTCCTGTCAAACTGGGACGAATAGTGGCGCGAAGAAGGTTTCATCGGGCATATCAGGTGTGCCGAGGAAAACAAGATGGGTACCGGACAGCGCGCCTTGGGCGGGGGTTAGCTCATGGCGGCGGCCGACCAATTGGAAGAACCAGTGGCCGGGGCGATCATTCAGGCGAATTATTCCCTTGGCGCGCAGAACCGACCCTGGCAGCCGGGCAACGGCTTCCAAAAAAGCCGCTTCATCGAGCGGTTCCGGCAACGACAGGGAAACAGCGTGAAAGCTGTCGTCGTGGCTATGGTTGTGGCCGGAGGCATCATCCGGGGCAGAGCGGTCGAGGCCCAATCCGCTGCCAAGCAACAGGGCTGCCGGAACCTCCGCCCGGCGGGCTTTGACAATGGATGCGTTCGGCGCCTGTTCCGCCAGCCATTGCCGGACCTCGTTCTGGTCATAGTCGTCCAGCAGATCGCACTTGTTCAGGATCACCAGATCGGCGGCGGCCAGCTGGCGATGGATGGTATCGCCGACATATTGATCCTCGGCCTTTTCCTCCACCAGTTCGGCGTCCGCCAGCACCACCACCGCATCGGGTGTCAGATCCGGGTGCAGCACGGCGATATTGGCGATGGGCCGGGGGTCGGCAACGCCGCTGGCCTCCACCAGAATATGTTCCGGTGGGTCATCCCGGCGGATCAACTTCATCAGGGCCAGGAACAGATCATCACCCATGGTGCAGCAGATACAGCCATTGGCGAGCGTCACCGTATCGCCGCTATGATCCGCCAGCAGATCGCCGTCAACCGCCAGATCACCGAAATCATTGACCACCACGGCGAACCGCAAGCCCGTATCCTGAGCCAGCAAATGGTTCAGCAAAGTGGTCTTGCCCGCACCAAGGAAACCGCCGATGACCGTTAGCGGTATGGGCATTTAATTGCCATCACCGGCCTGAAATACCCGGCCACCCATGACAGTGCCCCAGACCGGCACGTCGCGCAGATCAACCGGCGCCACTGCTGT
>JABIRL010000357.1 GCA_018667855.1 Rhodospirillaceae bacterium | reverse complement strand
GGGCCGCGTCGACCTGTTCGTAGACCGCCGTATCATAAGCCTTCGCAGGCTCGCAATACAGCACACCCACCGCCACCGGAAAGTCGGGATTGTGCATGTCGGCCAGCAGGCCGGCCAGAACCCGGTTGGTTTCGTCGTGGCGCAACAGATCATCTTCGCCGACGCCATCGACACCCAGTTGAACGACTTCCAATGCCATGGCGCCGGGCTTCAGGCGAATTCCCTTGTCGCGGTCCTTGCCGAAAATCATCGGGGCGCCATGTTCCAGAACCAATTCACCTTCCGCGGCCGTGGTTTTCTCGGCGAAGGAGGCAAAGGCGCCGTCGTTGTAAACGATGCAGTTGGTATAGATCTCCACGAAGGCGGCGCCCTGATGGGCATGCGCCCGCTGCAAGACGCCAGGCATATGTTTCTGCTGGGTATCAACGGCGCGGGCCACAAAGGTGGCATTGGCGCCCAAGGCAAACAGGGTCGGCGTCAGCGGCCGGTCGAGAGACCCCATGGGCGTTGAAGGCGAGCGCGAGCCCTGAGGCGAAGTTGGCGAGTACTGCCCTTTGGTCAGGCCATAGATTTCGTTATTGAACAGCATGATCTGCATGTTCACGTTGCGCCGCAGGGCATGCAGCATGTGATTGCCGCCAATGGACAAGCCATCGCCATCGCCCGTGACCAGCCAGACGTCCAGCTCCGGGTTGGCCAGCTTCACGCCGGTCGCAAAGGCCGGCGCGCGACCATGGATGGTGTGAAAGCCATAGGTCGACATGTAATAGGGAAAGCGGGACGAACAGCCGATGCCGGATATAAAGGCAACTTTTTCCGGCGGCGTACCAATATCCGCGAGCGCCTTTTGAACGCCTTTCAGTATCGCATAGTCGCCGCAACCGGGACACCAGCGAACTTCCTGATCGGAGGCAAAGTCCTTGGCCTTCAGGGCGGTCGGTGTGGCTGGCGCGTTCATTTCGCTTCTCCAGGTTGTCCATCCAGACGAGAGGTGATGGCGTCCTCGATTTCGGCAATCTTGAAGGGCTGGCCGTTGACCTTGTTCAAGGGTTCGGCCGGCACCAGATATTCGGCGCGCAGAACCGTGACCAATTGGCCATTGTTCATTTCCGGCACCACGACCTTATCGAACCCAGCCAGAAGATCACCAAGGTTGCGCGGTAAAGGCCAGATATAGCGCAGATGAATGTGGCTGACGTCATAACCCAGATCCCGCATGTTGCCCACGGCGCGGCTAATCGGGCCGTAGGTCGAACCCCAGCCGACCACGGCCAGCTTGCCGCTGTCGTTGCCCAGTTCGACCTCCTGCAAGGGAATGTCATTGGCAATACCGTTGATCTTGGCCGCCCGCAGGTCAGTCATGATTTGGTGATTTTCCGCATCGTAGGAAATATTACCGGTACCGTCGGCCCGTTCAATGCCGCCGATACGATGCTCCAGCCCCGGCGTGCCCGGTTTGGCCCAGGGCCGCGCCAAGGTTTCGCTATCCCTGGAAAAAGGCAGGAAACCTTCTTCGCCGATATCATCAGGATCGGTAAATTTGACCGGGAACGGCTCGTAGCTATCGAAATCCGGGATCAGCCACGGCTCGGAGGCATTGCCCGTATAGCCGTCGCTCAACAGCATCACCGGCGTCATATACTTGGTCGCCAGGCGCACCGCCTCGATCCCCATATCGAAACAATTGGTCGACGAGCTGGCGGCCAATACGACCAGAGGCGCATCCGCGTTGCGGCCATAGACCGACTGGTACAGATCTGACTGTTCGGTCTTTGTCGGCAATCCCGTGGATGGGCCGGCGCGCTGGGAGTTGACCACGATCAGGGGCAATTCCGCACCAATAGCAAGACCAATCGCCTCGCCCTTCAGCGCGACGCCCGGACCCGACGATGACGTCACGCCCAAGGACCCGGCAAAAGAGGCGCCAATGGCGGCGCAGACGGCGGCGATCTCGTCTTCCGCCTGGAAGGTGACGATATCGAATTGCTTCATGCCCGCCAGGATATGCAACAAGGTGGAAGCCGGCGTAATCGGATAGGACGCCAACACCATTCGCAAATCAGCCAGCTTCGCCCCCGCGGCAAGACCCCAGGCCAGGGCCTCCGCGCCAGTCACCGTGCGATACAGACCGGGCGTGATCTCCGCCTGGCGGACTGTATAACCGCGCATGCCGCCTGTGGCTTCGGTGGACTCGCCATAGATATGGCCCGCGTTCAGGGCCGCGATATTCGCCTCGGCGATGTCTCCCCTTTTGGCAAACTTACCGCGCAGCCAATCTACCGTCGGGCCCCGATCCCGGTCGTACAGCCAGTAGATCAGGCCCAGGGTCCACATGTTCTTGGATCGCAGAGCTTCCTTGTTAGACAGTTCGTTATCCTTCACCGCCTCCATGGTCAGTTTGGAGATGTCGATCTCCATCACCTGGTAACCATCCAAGGCATCGCCTTCCAGGGGATCGCTATCAAAGCCGGCCTTCTTCAGGTTTCTGGCAGTGAAGGTGCCGGTATCGACAATCACGGTGCCGCCGGGTTTGACGTCACCCAGGTTGACCTTCAGGGCGGCCGGGTTCATGGCAACCAGAACATCCGGCGCATCACCCGCCGTGGCGATCTTGCGCGCACCGAAATTGATCTGAAAGGCGGACACCCCAAAGGTTGTTCCGATCGGCGCCCGGATCTCCGCCGGGAAATCCGGGAAGGTCGCCAGGTCGTTCCCCGCCAGCGCGGTTGCCAGGGTAAACTGACTGCCGGTCAATTGCATACCGTCGCCGCTATCGCCGGCAAAACGTACAACGACCGATTCCAATTCTTCACGTGGTGTACCGGTCGGCTCGAGCTCTATTGCTGTGCTTGTTGACATGTCTCAAACGCTAAATTTCATGAGGGTGGGGTTCCGCTTATCACGACCCATGGAAAGGTCGCCAGGAGTGGGACCTACACTGGGTATCTGGCAAATCTGGACCATGAATGTTCTAATTCTCGAAACAGCTAAAACCTTTTGACGCATTGAATATGGCTATCCCTTGCGCCAAGGCAATGTAACCAGTTCGGTCGTCCATGCCAATAACCAGAAACGGCGAATAATACAAGCTTTCGCGAGCGGTTTTCGCCGACTTCAACGGCTGAACACCACGAGTTCGCCATTGTCCAGGCCATAAACGATCTCTTTCCAGCCGTCGCCGTCTAGATCAGCGGCCACCAAGGCAGTGGTTATGGGCCGATTATGGCTGGCGAAATTGCGAATCTTATCTTGTCCTTCGAGCAAGGAAACCTGGCGCAAGCCGCCGCGCCAGGCATCGGGAAGATGCAAGATAGGCCCCCGCCCCCAATCCACAACCGCCGCCATGTCCTGAATTGGGCTGCCCATGGCGTGATTCGAAAAGCCCGATGATGAGAATTCGGCGATTAACCGGTTCTGGCGCAGCTCATAATATTTCAAGGTG